>JAILHV010000064.1 GCA_024695625.1 Treponema sp. | reverse complement strand
TATTGGAGTCTGCAGGTTTTAACCAAATCTATTTGGTAACTTATGAATATGAAAATAACAATCTTATAAAAACAATTCATAAAAGAACAAGCCAGTTTGATAATGAATATTATGATATTTTATATTTATATAATGAGAATGGATTGAAAATAAAGGAAATTCATTCTAAAAATGGACAAACATTATATGAATATGATAAAAATTCAAGATTAATAAAGGAAACTGCTCCAGATAATATAATTACAAATTATTCCTATGATGAAAATGGAAATTGTACCTGTGAAGAATCTTCTGATGGAAGTATAAAAAAAATGGAATATGCTGACGATGGAAGGATTTTAAAAAAAACATATATAAATGATAATTACAACGGAAATCGAACTTTAATTTGGGAATACTTTGATGACAATCCCGAAATATCAGTAAAATGGTATAATAACGATGATTATGCACCAACATGGATGGTATGCGATAAAAATGATGAATATATTAAGACAGGTATTAAATTGGATGATGGAGATCTTGTAACGAAATATAAAAAAGTTGTCAAATATAAATATTGGAAAAATGGACAAATTAAAAGCAAAAAAGTATATACGTTGGGAAGAAAGGAAGAATTTATAAAAAAATAAACTCCGGGGTGTTTTTTGGCTTGTATTCAAAAATTTTTTGGATGACGCCGGATGCTGTTTGCAGGGGAAACTGTATTTTGCATGCCCAGAATTTAAAGTCTTGGGATGGCACTTCTTTTTCCTCTGCGGAATAAAGCGGGTCGCCTTCTATTGGAAAGCCAAGCCATGAAAGGTGACATCTTACCTGGTGCCTGTAGCCTTTTGTAAGAATGCAGTAGGCGGAGAAGGTGTCCTTGTCCTTTTGTTTTAGGGTTATGTCCGTTGTGTACCATGCGGGAGCTGCTTTTCTTACTGCGGCTTTTCCGGATGCGCTTGTTACAGGCCTTACTTCCCTGTTTTTTATGCCGTAGGGGCGGAACATGGATTTTACTTGTACGTTGGCATAGCCCTTTGCGATTATGCTTTTTGCGTCATGGGGCTCTTCTGTGTATCCTTCTGGTAAGTAGGCGCGGTGATGGCATATTGCCTTGTATGACTTTATGAAATTCCCCTCTTCCTGAACGCCTTGCATGTAGTCATAAAAGTCTTGGGAAGATGCAATAAGTAAAAGTCCTTCAGTGTCTGTGTCTATGCGGTGGAGCAAGCCGTGTTCACATTCCTTTTTGCCCTTTACATTGTTTAGCTCTGGAAAACGAGATGCAGCCTGCGTGTATGCAGACGGATCTCCTTCGTAAAGAGGTGCGCTTGCTGTTCCGCGGGGCTTTATTATGACTGCAAAAGGCTCTGCCTCTGTTGGCGTGTGAAGAAATTCAATATCCATTGGCTACCTGTCTTTGGGAAGAATTGTCTTTGGGAATTTTTTGTGCAGAACCTTCATTACGTCTTTGAAGCGTTCCGGGGTTTTTGTGCGAAAAACGGACAGTTCTCCGGCTTTGTTTCCAGGAAGTTCTATCTTTAGCATACGGGCATTCAGCATGAGGCTTGCGTTTGGAAATAGCTTGTCGGGCTTGGAATAGATTTTGTCGCCAAGCACCGGGCAGTTTAGGTACTTCATGTGCACACGTATTTGGTGGGTTCTTCCTGTTGCAATGCGGAGCCTCATGAGGGTGTATTCGCCATAGCAGGCTATTGCACTGTAATAGGTCTTTGCAAATTTTCCTTCTGTCTGCAAGTCCACGGCGCGGAATCTTTTGCGGTTCTTTGGATCGCGTATCATGTTGGTTTTGATGATGCCGTGCTGGTGCTGGGGGCGGCCTGTGCAAATTGCTATGTATTCCTTTACGATTTTTTTGTGGTTCTGGAACTGCGACTGGAGCCATTCTTCGCTTTGGCGGTTCTTTGCGGTTATTATGATACCGGATGTGTCTTTGTCTAGCCTGTGCACTATTCCGGGTCTTCTGCGCTCCAAAATTTCGCTAGCCTTTCCTTCTTTTAGCTGGGGAATTTTTTCCCTGCCCCAGTGGAATAGAAGGGCATTTACAAGGGTTCCGTTCCAGTTGCCGCATGCTGGGTGTGTTACCATTCCCTGTTTTTTGTTGACTACACAAACGTTCTGGTCTTCATAAATTATTTCCAGCGGAATGTCTTCTGGTTCTATGTCGTCCGGTATGTTTTCTTCCCAGTCAATGTCTATCTGGTCGCCAGCTTTTACCTTGTATGAGACCTTCTGCTTTTTGCCGTTTACAAGAATGTTTGTGACTCCGCTTTTTAGCTTGCTGCGGTTCATACCGTTAGGAAGGGATGCTATGTATTTATCCAAGCGTTCGGTTTTTGTATATGTTTCCGGAACTTTTGCGCTAAAGAAAGGCATTATTCCCCCTGCCCGCTTTTGGATTTGTCTTCTTTTGGACTTGCTGGGCTTGTGGATTCATTTGGACTTTCTGATGAAGGGGCTTCTTTTGTGCCTGCGGCTTTGTCTGCCTTTTGTGCATTGATGGTTCCCTGCCGCAAGAGGTTCCCGGCTTCCTCCGGTGTTATCGGGGTGACAGTAGGCTGCTCCGTTGACTCCCTTATTTTTCTAAGTTTTTTTTGGGTATGCTTTTCCTTTATGAATGTAATCATAAAGTCCGTGAGTCCAATGGCACAGCTTGCTGCAGCTGAATATCCGAGAATCATTTTTATTTGGCGCTCACTGTAGGTCTTTGAACTGTCGAATGGATTGGGGAATGAGACGCTTTCCCCCTTCACGTATTGGTATGTTCCGTAGACAAGTATAACGCCTAGCGTGGTGAAAGGCACGGAACCCAGTGTGATGACTTCTGCACGGCGGACTTTTTTTGACCATCCGGGAAATTCATCTGGTGAATATGGCTCTGCTTCCTCGCTCTCTGAAGATGTGCCCGATGGGTCTGCAAAGGCCCTCTTCGGGAAGATTGTTGAGGAAAGTAAAATCGATAGCGATAGTGCAAAAAATAAAATTCTTTTTAATTCCATATTGCGGCTGTTTAATTCCCATCGTTGGGTTTGTTGTACTCACGCTCTCCAAACAGGGCTGTTCCAATTCTTACCATGGTGCTGCCCTCCTCTATTGCGATTTTATAGTCACCGCTCATTCCCATGCTTAGTTCTTTCATGGGCAGTGCTGGAAAGCTTTTGTTTATTTTTTCCCTTAGTTCACGCAAAGAAGAAAAGGACTTTCTTATAATTTTTTCATCATCGCAAAAAGGTGCCATTGTCATAAGGCCTGTTGGCCTGATGTGGGGGTACAAACCAGACGATAGGTTTTGCAGGGAAGCCATAAGTTCATTTTCGTCTTTGTAGCCAGACTTTGAATCTTCTCCTGTATGGATTTCCAAAAACACATCCATTGTTTTGTTAAGCTTTGATGCATGTTTTTCGATTTCTTTTAAGAGGTCTTCCCTGTCCACTGACTGAATGCATGATGCTATTTCCACAGCTTTTTTTACCTTGTTAAGCTGCAGGCTTCCAATTATATGGAGCTGGGCCTGGCCTGGACGCTTTTCCTCTATTTCTGCGAATTTGGAAAATGCCTCCTGAACCCGGTTTTCACCAAAGAGAAAATGCCCTGCATCCATTGCCGCAATCACGGATTCTACCGGGTGAAATTTGCTGACTGCGCAAAGAACTACGCTGCCACTTTCCCTACCCGATGCTTTTTCTGCATTTGCAATGTCAAGTCTTATCTTGTCAAAATTATCTTTTATCTGTTCTGCTGTCATTTTTTCCGCCTCTTATGGATTATACAGAATTTCAAAATCTCCTTCAATTAGTTTTGCATTAAGTGTGTATTGCATCAAAAAGTGTGTCCGTAAGAGTGGCAAACTGGGCCACCGTTAGGTTTTCTGCGCGCTCCGATGGAGATATGTCTGCTTTTGCAAAGAAATCCATGGGGGAAAGTTCTTTTGGAAGCAGGGGCTTTATATTGTTCTGGATTGTCTTTCTACGGCTCAAAAAAAGCGTGTGCACGAGCTTTACGAATAGTTCCGGCGACTTGCAGGCAATGGGGGCTGCTTTTTTTTGCAGTAGGACGGCTTTTGAGGCTACCCTGGGCTTTGGCCAGAAGTTTCCGGGTCCAAGCTCTAAGGATGGCTTTACGTCGTAGGCAAACTGGCAGAGTACGCTGAATGATGAATAGTCCTCGCTTGAAGGCTTTGCGCAAATTCTGTCGGCCACTTCTTTTTGGACTGTAAATACGCATCGGTCAAAGGGGCATGATTTTTCTATTGTGTCTGCTATGAATGTGGCGGCTATGTTGTATGGAAGGTTTCCTGCGAGTTTTATTGGCGACTGGTTTTTTTTGTATTCCCCCAGCCAGTTTTTAAGGACGTCTCCCTCTACTATGCTTAGCTTTCCCTTGCCTTCTTCATCAGAAAATATTCCGTGCAAAAGCTGAATGAAGCCCTTGTCTATTTCGAAAGCCTTTACTTTTGCGCCGGAATTTAGGAATTCAGCGGTCATGCAACCCAATCCCGGGCCTACTTCCCAGACTTCCTCATCTTTTGAAAGCTGCAAGAGGGAGGCTATTTTTTGCCGTGCGTTTGGGTTGAGCATAAAATTCTGTCCGAATTTCTTTTGCATGGAAAAACCATGCTCTTCCAGAAGCTTTTTGAGTTCGGCAGGTGAATTATAGTCGGGGCAGTTCATATTCTTTCCTTTATTTTAGTTGAATGGGCGGTATGCGGGCAAATATCCTTACAAGAAAAACAATTGCTTCGTAGACCATATTCAGTATACAGCCAAATGGGGGGCAAAGAAAAGGCATTAAAAGGCATATTGCTATGCAAAATAGTGCCAGTGAAAGAAAAATGCTTATCAAAGGGCAGACTGCTACGCTTGAAATGATGCCTATGGGCGTTATGGTTCCAAAAAAGGCGGCAGTTACCGGGGTTGTGGCGGTCTGGGCTCCTATTGAGGCGCAAAGGGGGCTGCTTAAGGCGGGCGGAATCTTTCTTGTGAAGAATTTTTCTATTAGCGGAGTTATTGCCATGATTCCTGCCAGTGCTGAATAGGAAAGCATGAAGGCTACGGATTTTGCGTCGTCCGGGATGATTACAATGTGAATCAAGAAAGCTGCGCTCAGTATTTCCGATGATTTTAGCTTTTTGCAGTAGAAGGAATTTGCAAAGAGTATGAAAACTGAACAAAGAAGTGCCCTTAGCAAAGACGGTGAAAGTCCTGCAAACCAGGAAAATGCTATTATTGCTGCCATGCGTACAAAAAAACTTGCCCTTTTGCCAAAAATCCTCTTGCCAAGGCTTCCCGACAGTCCTGAAAAAAACGAAAGGTGCATTCCGCTTAGGGCAAGGACGTGGGAAAGTCCCGCAAGGGAAAAATCTTTGCAAAGGCCGCTTTCCGTGTATTCACGGGAGCCTGAAAGCAGGGAAAGTATTAGTCCTCCTGCATTTCCCCAGCCAAACAGCATCCTCTTGAACACCAGCCTGCATTTTGCCCTAAAATGAGCTATCTTTCCGGAAAGGCTTTTGTCCGGCTCCTTGTATTCAAGTGAATGAACGGTAAAGGCATTTGCCTTGGGATTCCATTTGCCTTTGCAGGATATGTTTTCCCCCTGCTCTATTAATACAGACTTTCCTTCAAGTGAATAGAGCTTTCCCGGGTACAGGGATTCCACGGTTTTTGTGGGGATTAAGATACTGACTTTTCCGCTGGATTCAAAGCTTTCTTCTATGCTTGTGCCGGATTTGCAGGTGATTGGTGATGACTTACAGGAAACTAGATCTAGTTTTGCGCTGTAGTATTTTCCTGATGATACTTTGCAGGGATTGGTGCATATTTTTCCGCTAAGAAATTGTGCCTCCTGCAGGGGAATGGCGCTCTTGTAGGGGGAGCGCTCTTTTAAGATGCCAGTGCCGCAGTATGCAAGAAATGCGCAGACTAGCGCAGCCAGCAAAAAGGGCCTTGGCTCTGAAAAGAATTCTATGAATTTTACCACTTAAGTTTTGTCAGGGCGCTTTTTGCAGCCTTTACTACAGCCTCCGGGTAATTCAGGTATGTAACGTACAGGAGGCCGTCAAAGGCAGTTTTATCGCCCAAACCTCCCAATGCATTTATTACGGAAAGCACGACGGCTTGAGACGGGGTACGGTTTTGCTCCATGCCCTTGTTCAGAAATTCAAGATAGGACGAAAGAACCTTTCCTGTTTTGTCAGAAGCGATCGAGGCTATGTTCTGGATTGCGGTGGCAAACTGCTCGTCGCTGATAATCTGAGATTCGTATGCTGAACGGATCTGCGGAAATATTTCTGTTGCGAGCTTTGCTGCCCTGGTCCATTTTTGGTCTGATGCAATCTGAAGGCTGGTCAGCTGCAAAAGGATAAGCTTTTCGTTTTTCTCTTTTGTTTCTCCTATACTATATATAGACTCTGAAAGTGCGTTTTCTGCCAATTCTCCGCAAATTTTTTTTGGAATTTTTTCTCCGTCATCGGAAAGTTCCTTTACTGTAGACAGAATGCTGTTCTTTTTTTCCGTGTCAACGTTTGCAAATACTGTGAGGATTTCATTTTCGCATTTTTTTGCAAGTGGTGAATAAGCGTCCCTTAGTTCTTTCTTGTTGTTTGGCCAGACATCCATTATGTCTGCAAGAAATAGGCTTGTGAAGGAATTGCTGTCCCCTATTTCCCCAAGGAGCATGATGGCCTTTATGGTAAGGTCGTCTATGGGTTCCTTCCTGTGGATTTTGTCGGAAACAAAGCTGTTCAGGAGGTTTATGCTTTTTTGAGAGGATATTTTTTTGATTTTGTCCAGAACGGCTATGCGGATTTCTCCGTCATCAAAGCTGATGAATATCTGGCTTAGGTTTGCAGATGCCTTGTCTTTTTCTTCCTGGGATGCATTTTCCGTGTTCAGGCAGGAAACGGCGGTCTTTACCAGCTGCTTGAATTCGGCATCCTTTGCAAGCGTATCTTTCTCCTGGGCGGCAAAGTCAAGGGCCCTAAGGCAGATTGACATGTCCCCGCTAAGAGATGACTGCTGTACTGCGTGTATTTTGTCCGAGATGTTTCCCTTTAAATATTCAATTACTGCTTCTTCGCAAAAAAGTGCGGCCGGGGAAAATAGTAGCACAGAAATCAAAGCTGTCCTGAAAGCCTTTCCCAAAGATTTTTTTGAATTCATCCTGCACCCCCTGTAAAAGTCTGTCAATTTTCTATGGTTCATTTTTGATTGCTTTGCGGCTTGTTAACGGCTTCGTCTTCAAAGGCAGACCTAAGCTTAACTTCGTCTTCCGGAGCTATTTCCAAAGGCTCGTCATCATCATTTTCATCATCATTTTCATCATCATTTTCATCATCATTTTCCTTCAGCCCCGCAATGTCGGACTTAAAGGCAGGTTCTTCTTCCGCGCCTTCTGAATTCTCTCCGTCCTCATTGCTGTCGTTTTCGGCAAGCTTTATGGCAAGGTCCTTTTCCCTCTGTTCTTCTGGGATTATATTGTAGACATAGGTCAGAATTGCGTTCTTCATGCTGGGGTCAATGTGGATGCACTCAAAATGCAGCCTTGACTGCTCCAGAGCCTTGTTGTATTCAACCGCACGGATGATTCCGTACATTATTATAAGGGTGTCATTCAGCTTGAACTGAATTTTTATCTGTATGTTGGTTTTTCCCATGCCGCCTACCCGGATCATGGCACCGTCTTCGCTTATGTCTTCCAAAAGGCACTTGAAGCCCGGCTCTGTTTCCGCCACGTTGTAGTCAACGACTGCGCTGGTAATCATGTACATTTGGGCAGGAATCTGGCATTCGCAGCGTACGGACTGCCTTTTCTGTGAGCGGTCAAGCTGTTCGGAATGCTTTAGGACAAGGCAGTTTTCACCCTGGAATACGGATGAAGCAAGTACAATCGTGTCGAAGGCATAGCAGGCATCATTCTTGCGCCAGAGATAGACGCTGATTCTTTGGCCTATCCATTCCTCTGGCTTAAGGACGATAACCTTCTTTGTCTTTTTGTCTTCCTGTTTTGGAAGGATTACCAGAAGTTCGTGCGCGTTGTTCTTTATTTTGGAGACAAAAATGCCCTTTCCCGGAAGAATTATCCTGATTCTTTGTCCTGCATCAAGGTAGCGGGTGTTGTCAAGGCCGCGCTTTGAATCCTTGTCAAGAGTTATGCGGGTGCGGAATTTGTAGAGTCTGTCAAGGAACTGTTGGGTTTTGAAGCTGTTGATTGTGTTTTTCTGCTTTTCCTCTGAAATGACCTTGGAAATGCACTCATTCAGTGCAGCCGTGGAGGCATAAAGCGACTTTGGCTCGTCCAGGTCGCATCTGCTTGCAAGCCTCCATAGCGTTCTAATTTCGGAAAAGTGGAAACCTGAGTCAAGGCCTGTAGCAAAGAACTGTATCTTTTCGCTGTTCATGGAGTATAGCTTTGCGACAAGAATCACGATGCCCAATAATAATATAACAGAAATAACTATATTCAATTGAAATTGACCTCTCTATGATTATACTATATTATCGTATTTGCAATGAAAAAAAAATATCTTTTGCTCGAATTTGCAATAGTTTTTACATTTCTTTTGCTGCCCCCGCTTTTTGCCTCCAGCGCAGGAATTCCCCCTTCCCTTGGCAAAGGGACTTTTACATTTGCTTTTCTTCCTCAGCTTCTTATAGCTCTTGCCCTGGATATTCAGCACCGGAAAATGTTTCCCCGCTCCCAAAAAAAATCCTTTGAAAAATTTATTGCCGTGCTAAAGTGGGGAACCATAACCTTTGGGCTTTTGATGCTGACCTATGCGCTTGTCCTTGCTCTGCAAATGCTTTTTGGCAGGGATTCTGCCTCTGTTGATTTTTATTCCAGGCTGTCACACACACTTGCCTTTGAGCCACGCCTTCTTTTTTTCCTCTCCGTAGCCTTGAATTTTTTTGCCGGGGCTTTCTACGAGGAGGTTGTCTACAGGGAATTCCTTCCAGAAAACCTTTATGCCCTGCTTGACGGACTTTTGCCAGGGGGGCTTGAAAGAGCCGTTAAATTCTTTGTGGAAGTTTCCGCCGTGCTGCTTTTTGCCCTTGCCCACCGCTACATGGGGATTTTTGCAGTTGCAAATGCAGCCTTATGCGCTATTGCCCTTAGGAACTGCTACGTTAAGACAGACGCTGCCTACACAGGAACCGTGGTCCATTTTTTGTACAACATGATAAGCCTGTTTTTTGTGCTAAGACCTGCTATTGGTTGACGCCTATTGCACAAAGAGCCTAGCCCCGATTGGAAGGGCGCGGAACGCGTTGCGGAACGAAGTGGAGCAATGGAGCGGGACAGGGACCCGCGGAACCCTGGAAAGCGGGATAAAATGCCCTCCGTGGCATTTTATCCCGCAAGTTTTCTGGCGAAAACTTGCCAGTTTTTTACGCTGCCAGATAACGCGCCCTCCTTGGCGCTGCTTGTTTTACGGGATAAAATGCTGCGGAGTCTGACCGGACACGGAGTGCCGGGCACAGTTGAAAAAGCAATACGCTCCAAAATATTATAAAATGCTGGATTATAAAATTTTACTGACACTTGCAAACAATTGTTTTATATGATAAAGTCATGAAATAAATCAAAATGCGGATATTCCGCAAAAAATACAGCAAGGGTATAAAATGATATACACAGATACCAGAGACAAAAAAGTAAAAGTAGATTTTAAGACTGCTGTTATGGGCGGTATGAACCCAAAGACAGGGGGACTTTACATTCCTGTCGAATTTCCAAAGCTTGATCCGTCATTTTTGAACCGCACGCCCTCTCCTTCCTTTAGGGACATTGCATACGAGATGGCTAAGCCTTACGTGGAGGGTGAGATTCCCGATGCTGACCTCCAGTCTATAATTCAGGATGCCTATCCTTTTATGCCGCAGGTTGTTCCGATTGACCCTGTAACATACGTTCTTGAGCTTTTCCACGGACCGACTTGTGCTTTTAAGGACTTTGGCGCCCGCTTTATGGCCCGCGTTATGTCTTATTTTAACCGTGGCGAAGACGGCAACCTTCACATTCTTGTTGCTACAAGCGGTGACACAGGAAGTGCTGTTGGAAGCGCATTCCACAATGTTCCAGGCATAGACGTAACAATTCTTTACCCAGACGGAAAGATTTCCCCGCTCCAGGAAAAGCAGCTTTCTACTTTTGACGGTAACGTTCGCGCACTCAAGGTTAAGGGTACTTTTGATGACTGCCAGAAGCTTGTAAAGACAGCCTTTACCGATGAAGACCTCCGCAAGAAATTCCGCCTTTCTTCTGCAAATTCCATAAACATAGCCCGCCTCTTGCCACAGAGTTTCTACTATATGTATTCATCCCTTGTTGTTAGCGACCGTGTTCCCCACGACAGCAAGATTGACAATCCTGCTATTATTGCCGTTGTTCCAAGCGGTAACTTTGGAAACCTTACCAGCGGCCTTATTGCCCGTGAGATGGGTGCTCCAATTGCAGGTTTTGTTGCAGCAACAAATTCTAACCACACTGTTCCCGACTGGATTGCAACCGGTGAATACAATGCACGTCCATCCGTGGCAACTCTTAGCAACGCAATGGATGTTGGCGCCCCAAGCAATTACGAGAGAATCGTAGCAATGTATTCTCTTGAACAGGTGCGCTCACTTTTTGCTTCTTACTGGACAGATGATGAAGGTACGCTCAAGGCTGTTGCCGACTGCAACCTTAAGACTGGCTATATTATTGATCCGCATGGTGCCGTTGGCTGGAAGGCTTGGGACGATTTGCGCCACGGTGCAATGGCAAAGCTTATGGAAGGAAAGGAAGACGTGGACATTAACAAGGTGGGTCTTACTGCTAACGTTCCTGCTTGGGCTGAATATGTTACAAGCGGTAAAGCTGTTGGCATTTGTCTGGAAACTGCACATCCTGCAAAATTCGGCTCTACTGTTCAGAAGGCGATTGGCCGCGAACCAAGCATGCCGGACAGGCTTGAAAAGGTAATGGCCCTTCCCGACCGCGCAATTCCAATGTCTAAGGAATACGAGCCGTTCAAGGAATGGCTTTGCGCTAACCTCTAGTTTTAGCATTTTACAACGGACTGGTTCTTTGCCGGTCCGTTTTTTTTGAAAAAAAATGGGGTATCCATATTGACATTTTTTGTGATACTTGCTATATTATTTATACGTTACGCGGTAGTGGTATAACGGCTTATTACCTCAGCCCTCCAAGCTGAAGACGAGGGTTCGACTCCCTTCTACCGCTTTTGGCTAAAGCACCTTCTTAACCGAGGGTGCTTTTTTTGTATTCAAGTTGCTGGAGTGAGGGAACTTCGGTTCAAAGGCTGTATGGCAGTCTGGAGTGATTATGAGCAGTGAAAGTAACAGTGGCTACATCCGCCCTACTTGGGATGAATATTTTATGGAAGTGTGCCGCACCATAGCAAAGCGTGCCACTTGTGACAGGGGAAGGTCCGGCTGCGTGATTGCAAAGGACAACCAGATTCTTGTAACGGGATACGTAGGAAGCCCCGCTGGTTTACCCCACTGCGACGAAGTTGGCCACCTGATGCGCAAGATGATTCATGCGGACGGTTCCATTACCCAGCATTGCGTGCGCACCGTACACGCCGAACAGAACGCAATCTGCCAGGCTGCAAAGCGCGGAATACCGATTGACGGTGCCACCGTTTACTGCAAAATGACACCCTGCCGAACATGCGCAATGCTTATAATCAACTGCGGTATAAAGCGGGTTGTTTGCGAAAAGCATTATCATGATGAAGCTGACTCTATGGAAATGTTCCGCCAGGCTGGTATTAAGATAGAGCATCTGGAAGATTCTGTTCAGACTTACGAAAATATGTAGAAAAAAATAGGATAAAAGCAGTTTTTCTTATATTTTTTGGGCGGCATCTGTATTTTGGAGTGATTGTCCTTATGCTGCCTTAAGTGCCCTTACTGTGGCGCTTGCGGGGTTCCGGGGCTTCCCCCTCCATTACCGCTTTGCGGTAACGCGCTGCGCGCGCCCCTCCAGTGCCTGCCGCGCTTTCTTTTGCTGAAAAATCATGATTCCCTGGCATCTATGTTTAGGACTGTGCATGCAGCCTTTGCCGCTGCCTGTTCAGCCGCCTTTTTGCTCTTGCCCTTTTCGGGGCCATAAGAAATTGTTCCAAGGTGGACGGTAACAAAAAAAGTCATGTTGTGGTCGGGACCTGTCTTTTTAACAAGCTCGTATACAGGACAAATCTTGTGCTTTTTCTGGTAGTATTCCTGAAGGATTGACTTGTAGTCCTTGTTGCCCTTGTCTTCCTGAACCTTCCTTATTTCCGGTACGATAAGCCTGCGGACAAGGCTTTCCGCTGCCTCATAGCCTGAATCAAGGTAGAGGGCACCGATTACTGCTTCAAAGGCATCTGCAAGTATGGCCTTTTTTTCTCTCCCCCCGGTCATTTCCTCCCCTTTGCCAAGAATTAAGTACTCGTTTATGTGCATCTTTTCTTTGGCAACCGGGGCAAGTGTCTGCTCGCTTACAACATTTGCCTTTATGCGGGCAAGGTCGCCTTCGGGGTTGTCCATCATGTCTTCGTAGAGAAAGGCCGCAACCGCAAGTCCAAGCACGCTATCCCCAAGGAATTCCAGGCGCTCGTTGTTGTACCTCTTGTGTTCCTCGTTTTCGTTGGAAAAAGAACGGTGGTGGAATGCCAAATCAAGTATGTTCAGGTTCTTGAAATGCAGGTTAAGGTTTTTGCAGAATTTTTCCAGCTCTTTTTTTCTTGCTGGGTCAAGTTTCTTTGATTCGTAAAAAAGGTCCCGTAGATTCATTTGGATTCCCGATTTAAAATAAAAGAAGCACAGTCAATACAACTGTGCCTCTCTTGATTCCAGTATAAGCCGCTGTTACTTCTGCTGGGACTTGATGTAGTCGTAAGCGTCCTTTACTGTTTCGAATTCGTTTGCCTTGTCATCAGGAATAGAAACACCTGTTTCCTCTTCGATGGCGTAAACCAATTCATATGTGTCAAGACTGTCTGCGCCAAGGTCGCCGCGGAATGTTGCTTCCATAGTTACCTTTTCCGGAGCAATTTCCAACTTGTCAGCAATCAACTTCTGAATCTTGTCAAACAATTCGTCCATAATGGTCTCCTAATTTTAGCCGTTTACTTCAGGTGTGATAACCTGGCGTCCATTGTAGAAGCCGCACTTCTGGCATACGTGATGCGGGAGGATAAGGTTTCCACAATTCTTGCACTCAATCAGCTGCGGAGTTGCAAGATGCATGTTTACTCCGCGTCTTCTTGTAGTTACGGCGTGTGAAGTTTTTGATCTAGGTACTGCCATAATATATAACCTCGCTATAAATTTGTGTCGTCTGTATAACGTTGCTTATATTACTACAGATTCCCGATTTATGTCAATCATTATACAGTCATTTTTTGCTATTTGTCAATATTTTTTTTGACAAAAAATAAAAAATTGTCAAAATTGTTTGGAAAAATCTGTGCCGCTACTACTTATTGATTTTTCCAGAATACTTTTCCTTTATTGCCTTTTCCACTGCGGGCGGAACCATTGCGCTTATGTCTCCGCCAAATTTTGCCAGTTCCTTTATGCTGCTGGAGCGTATAAGAAAGTACCTCTGCTCCGTAGGGACAAAAAGAGTCTCGATTTCCTCGTTAAGCGAGCGGTTTATCAGCGAAAGGTCAAATTCGTAGGAAAAGTCGTTTACGTTGCGGATTCCACGCAAAAGCACCTTGGCCCCAACCTTCTTGCAGTAGTTAACAACCAGCGAGTCCCACTTGTGCACGGTTACGTTCTTGTAGCCGGCTGTGATTTCCTTGAGCAGGGAAAAGCGCTCGTCCTCGTTGAAGAGGCATTTTTTGTCCGGGTTTACGGAGATAAGCACGTCCAGCGAGTCAAAAAGCTTGCTTGCCCTCTCTATTATATTCAAATGGCCGAGTGTCGGCGGATCAAAGGACCCTGGAAAAACAGCGGTGCTCATAAAAGCCTCCATAAAATGCAAAAATATAAAAATACAAAATTGCGTCCCAAAAATGGATTGCAAGGTCACAATTATTCATACAATAGCACATTAGCAAAAAAAATAGAACACTTTTTGTAACCCGTTTAAAATTAATTTTATTTAATTATCGGAGGGGCGGTTGCAGGCCTTGTCCGGTTTGCAACCTTAAATATGTATTGAATTAGGTGTTTTTGTTCATTGACCAAATGGACTTTACGCTGTAGAATGGGAATTATGATGAGTACACATATTTTTAAGGTATTGTCTATATTTTTATTTTCTCTGGGCTTCGTTTGCAATACGGGCTGTGCCTCCAAGCAGGAGGAAAAGAAGGAAGCTGTCGTTGTCCAGCAACCGAAGAAACCTGTGGCCACCCAGCCCAAAAAAGTTGTGAATAATGCCGAAAAAAAGCCGGTGGCAAAGCCTGTTGTGCAGGAGAAAAAGCCGGTCGTTCAGGAGAAAAAGCCGGTCGTACAAGAAACTAAGCCCGTTGTCCAGGTAAAAGAAGAACCAAAGCCCGTCATAAGTGAACCGGAAGAACCCAAGGTTACGGAGGTGCAGAATGTGCTTCCAGAGCCGGATCCAGAGACCCAGGTTGCCGTTCTTGAAGATATTCCCACTCCGGCTAAGAAGGAGGAGCCGGCCAAGCAGGAAGTGGTTGCTGAAGTGGAGAAGCCCGTGCCTGTTTCTGATGAATATGAGCGGTCTGTAAGCAAGATCCGCGGAAACATAACAAAAGAAACCTTTGAGGAGGACAAGAAAGAAATACTTCAGATTATTGACCAGCTCAAGAAAATCATGATTTCTTCCGATTACGTGGCTTGGCTCAAGTACGTTGACGAAGAGAGCAAGGTTTACTGGTCAAACAGGGAGAACCTTAAGAAGGTTGCAGCCCTAAAGAAGGGGCTTCAGCTTAATTACCTTAAGGATTACTTCCTCAAGATTTTCGTGCCGGCAAGAAAGGGGCGTCGCGTAGACGAAATCCGCTATGAGACCGACACACAGGTTAAGGCTGTACAGGTTAACGAAGGTAATGACACTATCTACTACGATTTCAAAAAAGTGAACGGACAGTGGAAAGTTCATTTACCGCCTATTACAGATTGATTTTTTACCGATAATACATTATAATCATTCATATAAAGTCAGGAGGAACTGATAAATGAAATTAACAAAAATGATTGCCGGAGTTGTGTTTTGCGCAGCCTTCGCAGGAGCCGCCTTTGCACAGCAGACTGTAAAAAGCCAGAAGTCGGCAGGAACTGAGTCAACTGTAGAAAAAGAATATTTGAGCAATGTAGAAGACGTAATTATTACTGAGCTTGCTACATCCCCCGAATATGACAACAAGCTCGTTGCCTTGCAGTATCTCGAGGAAGCAGTTAGCGAAGGAAGGACATCACCTGACATCGTGGCAGCACTCCAGGGTCTTGCAGGTGAAGGTATTACAAAGCAGGAGCGCACAGGAAGACGTGTAATGAACAACTTCCCTGACATCCGCGCAAAGGCTTGCGACCTTCTTGGCGAAGTTCCGTCAGAAGAGGCAAAGTCAACCTTGATGGTTATCGCCCAGGATGACAAGGAACCGATGGTCGTTTCTGCAGCAGTACGCTCACTCGGCAACATTGGCCTTAACAATGGCAACGAAGTTGTAAACATGATTGCCTTCATCCAGAAGAAGTATGCAGCTCTTAACCCGACAAGCTCACTTGCTCTCGAAATCCTTGTTGCATACGAAAAGCTTGCATCTACTGTTACAGAACCGGCAGACAGAAGCACAATGATTGAATCCGTAACGGAAATTGCTTCAAACTACCACTTTGTAACACCGGTACGCACAAAGGCTCTCCAGCTCCTCAAGGCTCTCCAGGGCAAAAGCTCCGGCAAGAAAAGCAAGTAAACTTTCTTTAAAATAAGAAAACGGGCATTCTTAAATCACAAGGTTTAAGATATGCCCGCTTTTTATTTGGGAGATACGGGACTCGAACCCACAACCTTCGGCTCCGGAGGCCGACGCTCTATCCAGTTGAGCTAATCTCTCGAATGAATATAATATAAAATTAAAAAAACAAAATGTCAACAAATAACTTTTAAAAAGAGGTCCTATGTACCCTATTATCCTTGCGTCATCCTCTCCCAGAAGACAAGAAATCTTAAAGCTTCTGAACATTCCTTTCGTCGTTAATCCTGCCAACATAGAAGAAAGCTACCCTTCCGACATGAAGAGCGAAAAGGTTGCGGAATATCTGGCGGTAAAAAAAGTAAAGGCAGTTATGGATTCTTTCGACTCGGAAACCGAGGCTACTTGGATTCTTGGTGCCGATACGCTGATTATCCTTGACGGTAAGATATATGGTCAGCCTAAAAGCCAGGAAGAGGCCAGCTCTTTCCTGCATGATTTTCAGGGTAAGACCCACAAGGTGATGACGGGAATAGCCCTCTATAATCCCGAAAGCAAGCAGATTGTTAGCAGGTCTAGCACAAGCAAGGTTACTTTTTCGGATATGAGCGGTGATGAAATTGAGTGGTACCTTAACACTGGCGAATGGCACGGGGCAGCTGGCGGCTACAGAATCCAGGGGCTTGCATCCTGCTTTATAAAGAACATTTCTGGAACGGAATCCGCCGTTATGGGCTTGCCTATATTTGAACTTTATGATATATTAAAAACGCAAAATTATTCTCTAATCAGTTAGTTTTGCCGGGCAGAATACGGGCCGTTAGCCTTGTGTTTTGTTGCGAAATCTTCCGGGCCGTTTTATGCGGTCACGAGAAACAAGGTCAGGTGGGAAAATCACCCTGTTAAGGGAAGGCTTTTGCCGCAATTGGTTTTTCCGGTGAAGGAGTTAATCATGGCAGTAGTAACCATGAAGAGTCTGCTTGAGTCCGGCGTACACTTCGGACATCAGGTAAAGCGTTGGGATCCGCGCATGAAGAAGTATATCTTCGCAGAGCGCAACGGAATTCACATCATCGATTTGCAGAAGACAATCACTGCAATCAAAGACAGCTACGAAGAAATCCGCAAGGTTGCATCTTCTGGCAAGTCAGTGCTTTTTGTAGGCACAAAGAAACAGGCACAGCAGGCCATCCAGAAGGAAGCTGAACGCTGCGGCCAGTTCTACGTAAACAACCGCTGGCTTGGCGGTACACTCACAAACTTTGCAACAATCAAGAAGTCTCTCTTGCGCCTCAAGAAAATCGAAAAGATGGAAGTTGACGGCACATTTGACAACCTTACAAAGAAGGAAGTTGCAAACCTCCTCAAAGAAAAGGAAAAGCTCCAGAAGAACTACGGTGGAATCAAAGAAATGAAGGAACTGCCGGGAGCAATCTTCATCATCGATACACACAAAGAGCAGATCGCAGTTGCAGAAGCACGCCGCATGGGTATCCCGATTGTTGCTATCGTAGACACAAACTGCAATCCAGAGGGTATCAACTTCCCTATTCCTGGCAACGATGACGCAATCCGCGCAATCAGCCTCTTTACTTCAATCATTGCAAACGCAGTTCTTGAAGCAGACAACGAACAGGGCCTCAAGATCATCGAGACTCTTGGCGACTACGATGACGTAACGACAGACGCTTCTACAAAGAAGGAAGACGAAGAAATCGTTGACTACTCTAACTATACTCCTACAGAAGTAAAGGAAGAGGATGCAGAAGCTGACCGCCGCGAAGAGGAAAGCCTCATCGACGAAGACAAAGCATACGAAAAATAATTGGAGTTAATAACATGGCTATTACAGCTGCACAGGTAAAAGAATTGCGCGAACAGACAGGCGCAGGTATGATGGACTGCAAAAAGGCCCTTACCGAAACAAACGGTGACTTTGACGCAGCCGCAAAACTTTTGAAGGAAAAAGGTCTCGCTGCCGTAGCAAAGAGAGCTGAGCGCGTAACAAGCGAAGGCCGCATTTTCATCCGCCAGAACGGAAACAAAATCGCTGTTGTTGAACTTGTATGCGAAACAGACTTTGTTGCAAACAACGCAGATTTCATTTCAAGCGGTGAAAAGATCCTTGACATGGTATTCGAAAAGGGCTATACAGAGCCAAACAAAGAGCTTTCTGACGTACTTCTTGACTTTGCAACACGCACCCGCGAGAATATGTCCTTGAGCAAGGTTCAGATTATTGAAGTTCCGGAAGGCGCTTCTAGCGGAATCTACGTTCACTCAAACTTCAAGCAGGCTGCCGTTACAATCGTAAAGGGTTCAACAGACGACAAGGTAAAGGAATTTGCAAAGGACTGCTGCATGCACCTCGTTGCATTTACACCTGCCTACATCAAGCAGTCTGACGTTCCTCAGAGCTACATTGACGAGCAGAAAGACATCTTCAAGAAGCAGATGGAACAGGATCCAAAGATGGCTTCCAAGCCAGAAAATGTCCGCGAAGGAATCCTTCAGGGAAAGATCAACAAGCATCTTGCTGAAGTATGCTTCGTAGACCAGATGTTCGTTAAGGATGACAAAAAATCTGTAAGCGCAAAGCTTGCTGAAATCGGTAAGGAAGTTGGAGCCACTCTCGAATTTGGCGACATCAGCCTTCTCGTTTTAGGAAAATAATTTTATAGGCGGTCTGTACAAATTCGTCAGGCCGCCGCAATTTTTACGGAGGAATATTTATGGCTGGCGATAATGAAGCAAAAATGGAAAAAACCGTCAATTCTTTGAAGGAAGAATACAATACAATCCGCACAGGAAGAGCTAGTGCCTCTATTTTTGACAAAGTGCGCGTTGACTATTACGGCACACCTACCCCTTTGAGCCAGGTAGGTACAATTTCCATACCGGAAGCACGCCTTGTGGTTGTTTCTCCGTTTGACAAGAGCCTTATTTCCGCAATTGAAAAGGCAATTCAGACAGCAGACCTTGGCCTTAACCCCAGCAACGACGGCAAGGTTATCCGCATTGCAATCCCGCCGCTAACAGCAGACCGCCGCAAGGAACTCGTTAAGCAGGCAAAGAATACAGCAGAAAACTACCGCACAACAATCCGCAACATCCGCCGCGACGGAAATGATGCTCTTAAAAAGCAGCAGAAAGGCGGAGAACTTACGGAAGACCAGCTTAAGACAGAAACAGACAAGCTGCAGAAGCTTACTGACAAATATATAGAAGAAATCAATAAAGTCTACGAAGCAAAAGAAAAAGAAATTATGGAATAATAACCGTGGACATTGAGATTAACAAAAATCCAGAAGCCCTTCCCGCTCATATTGGAATAATCATGGACGGAAATGGGCGCTGGGCAAAGCAAAGAGGCCAGATACGCACTGCCGGTCACGAAGAAGGCTTAAAGCGTGCAAAGGAAATTGCAAAGGCTGCGGCTGACCTCGGCATAAAATACGTTACACTCTATGCTTTTTCGACGGAAAATTGGAAGCGTGCCAAGTCCGAAGTCGGCTTTCTTATGAATTTGATTCACACGCACCTTCTTAAAGAACTTAAATTTTACAAGGAAAACAGCATAAGGGTACGCCTGCTTGGGGACATTACAGGTCTTCCGGCAAACATTCAGCAGGACATTATAGAGACGGAAAAAGATACAAAGGACTTTACAGGCCTTACCATTTGTCTTGCAATAAATTACGGCGGGCGGGACGAAATTGTGCGCGGAATAAAGAAGCTGATCCGTGAGGGCGTTTCCGAAAAGGAAGTCACGGAGGCCAGCCTTTCATCATATTTTGACCTTCCTGAATTGCCGGACGTTGACCTTCTGATAAGGACCGGTGGAGAGCAAAGAATAAGCAATTTTTTAATCTGGCAGGCATCTTATGCAGAATTTCTGTTTACAAAAACGCTATGGCCGGATTATAATAAAGAAGAATTTTATAATAATATTGCCGAATTCCAAAAGAGAACTAGGCGATTTGGGGCGGTGCCGGTATGAGTAGCATAAAAAAAATAATTCCAAGACTCGGTATTTTTTTTATAGGCTTGCCCTTGCTGCTTGCCGTTATTCTTTTTCCATGGGGAAATCATCTTCCCCTGCATATTTTGATTGTTACCGTTTCGGCTTTGGCGACAAGCGAGGCATACGATATGTTCCTTACAAAGACAAAGTTGCAGCCAAAATGGTTTATAATCCTTTTGAACATATTCATTACGGTGGTAGCTTCCCTTACAAAGCTCTTCCCTATAATCTTTGGCAGGGAATTTCCTGTTGGCGAGGAAATAATTTCTTACACATTCATTTCCACCATGCTGATAATCCTTATGGTGGAGGTCTTCTTTGCTGATTCATTTGAGAATTCCCTCGGAAAAATCTCGGCATCCGTATTCATCCTGCTTTACACGGCATATCTTATAACTTTTGTTTCCAGAATGACCACTTTTTCCAAGGGCGGAAAGGATGTTTCTTCCCAGCTTATAGCAGAATTCCTGCTTATGGTCTGCTTTTGCGATAGTTTTGCCTGGTTTTTTGGTGTATTGTTCGGCAAAAACAACAAGGGCTTTATAAAGGCAAGCCCAAACAAGAGCATTGCCGGCTTTATGGGAGGAATTGCAGGCTCAATAGGTGCCGGAATTCTGGGCTTTTACCTCTGGCCAGACATTTTTACCGGTTCAATCTTAAAGATTATCTTTACAGGTTTTATAATGGCCCTTACATCGATTGTCGGGGACTTGACTGAATCCGTCATGAAGCGTTCTGCCGGGTTCAAGAATTCTGGCAACATCATACCGGGACGAGGCGGAATTTTGGACTCCATGGATTCTATCCTGATGTCTGCCCCTCTTTACTACATGCTGATTTCCATTTTTTACGGACCGCTATGAAAAAAAGAATACTTGTTCTTGGTTGCACCGGCTCAATAGGAAGCCAAACTTTGGACATTGCCCGCAAGATGAAAGATGATTTTGAGGTTGCAGGGCTTTGCGTTGGTAAAAATCAAAAAAAACTGGATGAACTTTGCGCCGAATTCAATTGTCCTGGAAGTGTTTTTGAAAAGGACGGAATTGCAGGAATTGAAAGGCTTGTAAAAGAATGCAATGCTGATATAGCCGTAAACGGAATTGCAGGAGCTGCAGGTCTTGAGCCTTCTGTTCTTGTGCTTAAGAGCGGCATGGATCTGGCCCTTGCAAACAAGGAAACCGTTGTTATGGCATGGCCCTTGGTTCAGGAAGTGGCTAAAAAATATGGGGCAAAAATTATTCCCGTTGATTCAGAACACAGCGCAATATTCAATCTTATACAATTTGCTGGTTTTGAAAAGATAAGCGAGCTTGTAATAACTGCAAGCGGAGGCCCTTTCCGATCTTATACAAAGGAACAGTTAAAGGACGTTACCCTTGAGCAAGCCCTTGCCCACCCAACCTGGAATATGGGACCAAAAATCACTGTTGACAGCGCGACTCTTGCAAACAAGGGCCTTGAAGTGATAGAGGCAGCGCGGCTTTTTGGCCTTGACACATCAAAAATAAAGGTTGTGGTTCATCCCCAGAGCCTTATACATTCGCTTGTGCGCACAAAAGACGGAATGCTTTATGCCCAGATAAGCAACCCGGACATGAGGCACCCAATTCTTGGTGCACTTACCTTTCCCGAATACAAGGAAAACTATCTTGAGCCGTTTGACCTTGCCGGCCACGACATGACTTTTATGGCTCCTCGAATGGATGACTTTCCCCTGCTTTCTTTGGCCTATGAATGTGCAAAAAAAGGAAAATCATATACAATAGCCTTTAATGCGGCAAACGAAATTGCAGCCCACGCCTTCCTTGACAAAAAATGCGGATTTTTGGACATAGGCGCAATCGTTGAGCAGACTTTGCAGAGCGACTGGTCTGAAGAGCCTTCTTCTCTGGAAACTGTATACAGAAAGGATGCAGAAGTGAGGGATGTTGCAAAGATGGTTCTTGGCAAAATGTGCGGGGGAAGCTTAAAGTGACTATTGTCTATGGAATTTTAGGCCTTGGGTTTCTTGTTTTTTTTCATGAGCTTGGACATTTTCTTGCAGCCCGGCTTTTTGGGGTGAAGGTTGAGGCTTTTTCAATAGGAATGGGACCGGTACTCTTGCACCGTGGTTTTAGGGGCACTGACTACAGGATTTCCCTTATTCCCCTGGGTGGCTACTGTGCCATGAAGGGCGAGAATGACTGGCGCACTGCTTTGGAAGAGAATAAAAGTGTAATCGAGGGTGAAAAGGATTCATTTTACGGAATTCATCCGCTTAAAAGGCTTCTGATTGCCTTTGCAGGTCCATTCTTTAACTTTGTCTTTGCCTGTATTGCTTTTTTTGTGGTTGCCCTTATAGGCTACACATATCATGATGCCGGAACTACGGTTCAGATGGCTGATGAAGTCTATGAAGGAATTGAGTCGCCTGCCCATGTGGCCGGAATGATTTCTGGCGACACGATAATAGCCCTTGACGGTAAGCCCGTTGAATATTTCTCTGAAATTTCTGAATTCATCTCTATGAATGCTGACAAGGATGTTGCGGTTAAATTTTTGCGCAACGGTGAGGAGCATGAAATAACCGTTCACACTCTCTTGGACAAGGACACCGGTGCTGGCAAGATGGGGATAGTTTCCCAGAAATTCGACAAGGAAAGGCATTACGGCCCTTACCCCTTTTTTGCTGCGGCAGGCCAGGGTGTCTACAAGGCTGTTGACATGCTTTGTGTTACCGTAAAGAGCATAGGTGTTTTGTTCAGCGGGGTAAAAATTACAAGCGCGGTTGCAGGCCCGGTCCGCATAACGACAATGCTTGGCGGAGCCGTAAAGGAAGGCCTAAAATACGGGCTTGGAATTGCAGTGGTGAGTACGATGCAGTTTCTTGCCTTGATAAGTATTTCTCTTTTCATCACCAACCTCCTGCCCATCCCTGTTCTTGACGGGGGTCTTATTCTTTTTGCCTTTATTGAGTGCGTATTCAGGCGAAAAATGCATCCAAAAGTTCTTTACTACATTCAATTTGTCGGAATTGCCTTTATAGCCTTGCTTTTAGTTCTTGCAATAGCGAGCGATTTGCATTATTTTATAAAATAAGGAAGGAATGTTATGAAACCGTTTTTCAAATGTATAACTATGATTGCTTTTGCATCAGCAGGAATTTCTTTATTTGCAAAGGGGAACTGGGGGGCAGACCGCACTAAAACCTATACTTTTGAAACAGGTCATGCTGGAACTGTCAGCGGAATTTTGTCGGACCCCAGCGGCAAGTCATTTTTCTCATGCGGAAAGGACGGTTCCGTAATAAAATGGGCGGAAAACGGCAGCGGTGAAAAGTACCAGATTTCTTCATACGAGATAACGGGAATGGCAACGAACCCGGCAGGAACTGATTTTGCCGTTATTGAAACGGACGGCAACGAGATGAATGCAATAACTGTTTTTGACTGGGGAACGCTTACAAAGAAATTCTCAAAGCGCTTTACCGACAAAGTTACGGGGGTTGCATATTCGCAGAAGGGAAAATACCTCTTTGTCTCCTCCCAGGGTGTCAGCAGCTACTATATTCTTGACGCAAAGACAGGACTTGTTCTTAAGCAGATGGGCGACATTTCAAGTCCAATTTCCCTTGCAAAGACCGGTGCATCAGAAAAGAGCGCTGTGTTTTATCTGCCTGCAGGCAAGCTTGTTTACTACAACCTGGTGAATTTTGGCAGATTCAAGAGGATTGATACAGAGTCATCCTTGAGCCAGCCTACTCTACTGAACCAGAACAAGTACCTTGCTGGGGAAAAGAACGGCTTTATCTACATTATTGATGCAATGACCGGAAAGGCCGTGAACAGAACGGCTGCAAACCTTCCGGTAATACTTGCTTGTGAGGAAAGCGACACAGTACTTTACTATATTGAAAAGGTTGGAAAGACGGGCTCCTTCCTAAAGTCTATAGATGTTGAGAATTCCTTTAAGACAGAAACAATAGGTCAAATTTCCCTTTCTGGGGACGGTGAGGTAATCCGTTGTGCCGCGCGAATTTCCGGTGCGTTTGTGCTTGGCTCTTCAGAAGGAAACATCTTTAGGATTGTCTCTGGAAAGTTAGATGACGGGGCAACAAAAGTTTCAAAAAATGTATATGCCAAGGTTCTTGATTTGGCATCTGCAGAAAACGGTTACGTTTGTTTTATCGCGGGAAAGAAAGTATACAGGACTTCTGCTGATTCAACGGATGTGGAGCTTCTTGCATCCAATGTCAATCAGACGAATATTTCTTCATATAAGAATAATTTTATCCTCTGGTCCGATAATTCAGCGCAGACCGTCCAGTATCTTAATTCTGAGACAAATAAGGTAAGCACGCTTTTTACTCCTAAGGCAAGAATAAAGAACTTGAAGGTTTGCGGGGAAAAGCTTGTATACGTACAGGGCACTTCTTCCGTATATTCCCATGACATTTCCTCCGGTGCCTCAAAACTTTTGTATACAGGAACGTCCGTGGAAAGTGCGGTTCTTTCTGGCGACTCACTCTATGTTGCAAAGGCCCTTGTTGGATTGACAGACTCTTCTTTCGTAAGAGTGAATACAAGGACAAAGGAGACCGTTCCACTCTTAAAAAGCGGTTTCTCTTCATGCGCTATTTGCTGTGATGCCTCCGATTCTTCAAACCATATTTTTGGAATTGTTCTGAATGATGAAAACCACGCAAAGTCATCGGATGTTTTTGACTATGACCCTGTGGCAAAGACAACAAAGATTTTGTTTTCTGCAAGCGGAAATGACCTTAAGGCTTTTATAGCTTCAAAGGAATCCGAAGTGTTTACAAATTTGGGAAAGAATTTCATCTCTTCCTATAACAATGCAAGCGGCAACGTTCTTGTATACCGGCGCGGAACTTCTATTCCAGCAAAGATAGAAGTATTGCCAAACGGCAAAATTGCTGCCGTAAATGAAGACGGAAGCATTTCCTGGTATGAAAAATCAAACAGAACGCCGCTAAGCCAATGGTATCTGCTCACAGGGGATACAGAAGACGGCCCTTCTGCCCAGTGGAAGGTATTCTAAGCATAAAAAAAGCCGCTGGCAGCTTTTTGCACCAACGGCTTTTTTGCTAAGTTTTAAGCCCTAGCTTCTTATTCCGCAGCCCCTGAACAGAGCCTCTTTGTAAACATCCTCGTAGGCTTTTCCTGCCAAATCCCAGCCGAACTTTTTCTTCATGCCGTTCTGCTGCATTTTCTTGATGTGGTCTTTCTTGTTGTAGTATGCCCAGACAGCCCAGCCCACGGTGTTGTAGACTGCGCTTGGGGTAAGCTGGTCAAAGACAAAGCCTGTTCCCTCTCCTGTTTGCTCGTTGTAGTTTTCTACTGTGTCTGCAAGGCCTCCTGTTCTGCGTACGATTGGAAGCGTTCCGTAGAGCATTGAATAAATCTGGTTAAGGCCGCACGGCTCGTATTTTGACGGCATAAGGAAGAAGTCGCTGCCTGCTTCTATAAGGTGGCTAAGGTTTTCGTCGTAGCCTATGTATGCCCTAAGGTTTGGAAGCTTTGACTGCAGGGTAAGGATTTCATTCTCGCACCATCTTTCGCCGCTTCCGAGCACCACGAACTGCACCTTCATGTTGGCGCATATACTGAATATTGAGCCGTATGTTGGGGCAAATACTTCCGCAATTCCCTTCTGGTCTACGAGTCTTGTTACAATCCCAACGATAGGTATGTTGGGGTCAACTTCAAGTCCCATCTTTTTCTGAAGGTCTGCCTTGCATTTTGCCTTTCCGCTCATGTCTTTGGCTGAATAGTTGAATGGAATTCTCTTATCCACTTCCGGGTTCCATTGCGAAACGTCAGCTCCGTTCAAGACACCGCGGATAACGTCGCTCCTTACGCGCAAGAGGCCGTCCATTCCGAATCCGCCTTCTGCAGTTTGTATTTCTCGGGCATAAGTTGGGGAAACGGTTGTTATCATGTCTGCACATGAGACTCCTGCCTGAAGGAAATTCATTCCGCCGTTGTGTTCAAATCCTGCTCCATAGTAGAAGCCCCAGTCAATACCCAACGCTGGGAACTGGTCCTTCGAGTACTGTCCCTGGTAGCCCTGGTTGTGGATTGTAAGGACGCTTGCCGTGTGTTCAAAACCACAGTAGCGGCAGACATTCTTTACCAGAACCGGTGCAAGGCATGAAGACCAGTCGTGGGCGTGCACAATGTCCGGGTACCAGCCAAGTTTGCGGCAAAGCTGGAATGCTCCGTGGCAAAGGACTGAAAAGCGGTAGGGGTTGTCGTGGAAGTCTGTTTCCCATGGGGTTCCGTAAACACCGTCGCGTCCGAAGCACTGCTCATGGTCAATAAAATAAACCGGAAGTTTTTCGCATCCAGGCATATTCGTCTTGTAAACCGCTGTCCAAGTTTCACCCTGCCCTGCGGCAACAGCCATTGGTCCTGGCAGAAGCTCAAGCTTTTTCCTGTCTATCTTGTAGTAGCGAGGCATGACAATCCTTACGTCATGACCCATTTTTATAAGCTGAATTGAAAGGGCGCTAACCATGTCGGCAAGTCCGCCTGTTTTTGCAAAGGGAACTACTTCAGCGCTCACCATAAGAATCTTCATGTCTACCTCCAGAATCTATTACAAAATACTACTTTAAGTCCTGAATTGCCTTTATGAATGCATTCCTTGAGTTAAGTATGCTCTTTTCGCTAACGCAGTATGCAAGACGGAACCACCCCTTTCCACCGAAGCCGCTGCCGGGAGCCGCAAGAATAAGGTACTTTTTTAGGTAGTCGCAGAAGTCAATGTCGTCTCCCGCTTGGCCACTGCTTCCCTTAAAGGATGAAGGAACCTTGCACCACATGTAGAATGCTCCCTCCGGGTTTGCGTGCTCAATTCCAGCCTCGTCAAGAATTGCTGTAAGTTCGTCGCGCCTGGTTTTGTAGAGTGAATAGTCTGCTTTTGCATCCCAAGTCTTTGCCACAACCCTCTGGAAAAGGCCAGGTGCGTTAACGTAGCCAAGGATTCTTGTGGTAAAGATACAGGCCGCAACAAGTTCGTCCTTGTCCGGGCAGGCTGGGTTTACGCAGATGTAGCCGATTCTTTCTCCGGGAAGGCTGAAATTCTTTGCGAATGACGTAACAACAACGGAACTGTCGTACACAGGGAATGCCGGTGCAACTTCAAGTCCGTCGTAAACAATTGCGCGGTAGGGTTCGTCAAGGATAAGATAGGGCTTTCTTCCGCATTTTGAGGCGTGTTCGTTCAAAGCCTTTGCAAGGTCTTCTATATCCTTTTTTGTGTAGACCTTTCCTGTTGGATTGTTTGGGCTGTTGATTAAAACTGCCGCTGTTTTTTGTGTAAGGGCGGCTTTTATTCCATCTACGTCAAGGGAAAAGTCCTTTTTTGTAGGAACGGCAATGAGACTTCCACCGTAGTTGTGGGCATAGTGGTTGTATTCTGCAAAATATGGGGCGGGAACTATGATGTTGTCCCCTTCTGACAAAATGGCCTTGAACAAAGCGTTCAGTGCGCCTGCGGCTCCAACTCCCATAACGACGCAGCTTGAATCTACCGGGACTCCCTGCTCTTTAGCGGTCTTTTTTGCCATTGCTTCTCTGGCAAAAGGGAAGCCTGCGTTGGGCATGTAGCCATGAAAATTCTTTTCGCGGCACTTTGCAAGCTCTTCTATTGCGTCTGCAACCTCTTTTGGCGGGTCAAGGTCCGGGTTTCCAAGGCTAAAGTCAAAAACTGCATCGTCACCGTACTGCTTCTTTAGCCTTACGCCCTCCTCGAACATTTTTCTTATTACACCAGCTCCCTTGCTGGTCATGGTTTCTTTTATATAGGGAGAAATAGGCATAAAGCGCTCCTTTTTTTGTAAAAAAATTATTTTTATGTAATTATACCATGATTTTGTGGTTTACACAAATGAAATATAAATATATGATGGAGGAAAACCATGCGTATACTTACAAAAAAATCAGCCGCCATATTTGCAATGGCTTTTATTACATTCTCCGCGGCAACTGCACTGCCGTCTGTATTCAATTCAAACCTCACTGAAGCCCAGAAGGCAAACCTGGAAAACGGAAAGACTGTCATAAGGAATTTAAAGGGAACAAAATATTTCAGCTTGAATTCTTCAAATGTTGGTGCCCAGAAGGCCATGAAGTCTGCAAAAGACCTAAAGCCTTCTTATCTTGCTGAAGTAATCCAGATCTACCCTTACGCAGGGCATGAAAACCTTGTTGAAAAATTCAAGACGCTTGTTATGGACATTCCTTCCTATGCGGGAATTCCATATTATTCAGAGCGCCACAAGAAGTGGTTTGACCTGTATTCCAGCGCAAAAATCACCTCTTTTACTACGGCCGGAAACCAGCAGCATGCCACCGCTGACCTTGAAATGTCTCCTTTTGGCATTATAAACACAAAAATTGACACGGAAACGGCTTCTGACTACTTCTACTATGAAAGCACCAACTTGAACGTACTGCGCTACGATGACAAAATTAAGTGCGTGGACAAAAAATGCATGAAGTCAATCGTAACAATCTTCCGCGAGGGTGACTACTGGGTTCTCTACGGAATTGGCGCTGTTGATGCACCGAGCGTTTTCTTCTTGCGCGACCGCGTGGAAACTTCGTTCATGAACAGGATTAAGACGTTCTGCTCCTTCTTCTTTAAGAAGCTTAGCTAGTTTTTGCAAAAGGGCATGTCGTTAAATACGGCCTGCCCTTTTTTGCTTGTTGGATAATTATTTGTGCAAGTTTGTTAGGCTAAATCAAGCACGGCAGGCACTGGAGGGGCCCGCCATAGGCGGGTTGCCGCAGGCAATGGAGGCGAAAGCCGGAACCCCGCAAGCGCCACAGTATAGGGGCTTTTGGCAGCGTAAAAGACTTGTGGACTGCATAAAAAAGTGCCGCAATATAAAAATGCCTAAATTCCATGTTTGACAAATGTTGATTTATGCTTATAATAGAATAAGTAAATAACGCAGGAGTTTTGTTTTTTTATGGGTGAAAAAAGTTTTACAGACATTGTAATTCTGGCAGGAGGCATTGGAGAGCGTCTTTGGCCTGCTTCTGTACCGGAAAACCCAAAACAGTTCCTGTCGGTTGACGGTGGCCCTTCTTTTTTGCAGTCTTCCATACAGAGGGCCCTTGCGCTTGAGCCTGAAGGAAAAATCCTTGTAATTACCAGAAGCAGTCTTGTAAAAGGAGTGGCAGAACAGTGTGCCTCTTTGGCAGAAAAAAGCTCTACAAATGACAGGGAGAAAATCCTTAGGGACTTGATTATTGTGGCAGAGCCTATGCCTCGCCATACATGTGCTCCCCTTGTTCTTGCCTGTAAAGTCCTGGAAATGTTTGATTCTTCCGCACACACAATTCTAACTCTTGCAAGCGACCACCTGATTTCACCTCTCCAAAGCTTTTTGAGCGACTGTCTTAAGGCTGCAAAGACGGCAGAGATGGGTTATTTTGTCTGCTATGCAATTCCACCCTCTTCTCCAGCGACAGGCTACGGCTACATAAAGGCTGGGGCTCACATAGATGGAAATGAAGGCGTTTTTAATATAGATAATTTTAAGGAAAAGCCTGATCTTGAGACTGCAAGGAAATATCTTGAAGAAGGCTGTTACTATTGGAACAGCGGCATGTTTGCCTTCACGGATGATTTCTTTTTGAATGAAGTAAAAAAATGCGAACCGGAAGTTTGGCAGTCTTTTGAGAACTTTGCAGGAGGCTCTTTGCCTGCCCAGGACCGGGTTCTGGGAATTTCCTGCATAGAGAACTGGAAGCTTATGGATGAATCCTATGCCAAGACACCGGCAGTTGCTGTAGACAATGCGGTTGCGGAGCGGACAGACAGGGCGGCTGCCGTTATGGCTTCTTTTGAGTGGGATGACGTTGGCAGCTGGGATTCTTTTGAAAAACATGCTGGTAAAAGTGGAGAAAAAAATGCCTTTAGTGTTGGCGGGGAAGACAATTTTGCCTATTCTGACTTACCTGTTGCCTTTTGCGGCGTAAGCGGCGTTACGGTTGTCGTAAAAAACGGAAAGGTTCTTGTAATGAAAAAAGGTTCCGGTGATTATATGAGGGAAGTCGTAAAGATGGCAAAGTCGGCTTTTGAAGGTTAGAAAGTATGCAAAACAACAGTTGGGAATTATTCATAGATTTAACGTTGCTCTTTGTTAAGCAAAACCATGTTGTCTGGTTGCTTTGCGCCCTTGCGTTTTTAATATCTGTTGTTGTTATTCCAATCATAATAAAAATATGTAAAAAGGAAAAATGGTATGACCGATTGGACGAAAGGAAGATTCACAGTGGGAATATACCAAGACTTGGAAGTATTGGATTTGTGACGGGATTTGTTGTTTCTTCTGTAGTCTATATGTTTATAAAAGATGACTCTGCCTCATCCTTAATACCATTTGTTCTTGCCGGCTTTATAATCTTTTTGTTCGGTGTTATTGATGATTTTAGAAATTTAAGGGCATCTTTCAAGTTGTTTATTCAGATTATGGCAGCCTGTATAATTGTTTTTACCAATCATCGTTTTACTTACATAGGAAATTTTGCGATTCCCGAAATATTCAGTTTGCTGTTAACAATGGGGTGGATAATTGGTGTAATCAATTCATTCAACCTTATAGATGGTATTGACGGGCTTTGCGCAGGACTTTCTTCATTAATAGCGTTTACCTTTGCGGCAATTTATGCGAGAAATGTTGCTCACACAGCAACGATATGTCTTTTTTTGGTTGCCAGTCTCTTGGGATTTTTGCTTTACAACAAGCCAAAGGCCAAGATTTTTATGGGAGACGGCGGTAGCCAGTTTCTTGGCTTTATGATTGCAGCTTTACCCCTTTACAGGTCAAGTGATAATTTTGAATACAATAAATTCCTTGTCATGATAAATCTTGTTGCCATTCCTACGATTGACTGCCTTGCTGCGATTATACGCAGGCTTCGGGAACACAGGGGAATAATGACCCCTGACCGCGCACACATACACCACAAACTTATGAACATAGGCTTTAATTCAAAGCAGGTTCTTATTATCTTGCTTTTACTCCAAACCCTTATATGCTGTGCATGCTGCATTGCGCTTTATCTTCAGGGATTGCCTGCTTTTATTATGCTGCTTGTTACCTATGCCGTTATAATTGTTCTTTTTTCTACCGTTCATTTCCTTAACAGGCGTGCCCTGGCCGCAAAAAACAAGACAGAAACGATTGTTTCCTGACTTTTGAGCTTGGGGCTTAATTGACTAGATGGGTAAAACAAACTATAATACCCTTCTATGAATAGAAGATTAATTACATCCGCATTACCTTATGTAAACAATATTCCCCATCTGGGAAATTTAATCCAGATGCTTAGCGCAGACGTTTTTGCCCGCTTTTGCCGTAGCCGAGGCTATGAGACCATGTATGTCTGCGGAACTGATGAATACGGAACTGCCACAGAGACAAGGGCTATTGAAGAAAAAAAGACTCCCCGTGAACTTTGCGACTATTACTTTAAGCAGCATGATGAAATATACAAGTGGTTCTGCATTGCATTTGACAAATTTGGCCGCACATCCAACGAGCAGTGTACGGAAATAACCCAGCAGATTTTCCTTGACTTGGATAAAAATGGCTATATCAAGGAACACACAAACAAGCAGCTCTTCTGTACACACTGCAATATGTTCCTTGCTGACCGTTTTGTGCGCGGAACCTGTCCAAAGTGTGGCTATGAGGATGCCCGCGGTGACCAGTGCGAAAAGTGTGGCTCCCTCCTTGACCCTGTTGAACTAAAGGAACCCCGCTGCTCCACTTGCTCAAACACACCAGAGGTGCGCGAGACAAAGCATCTTTACATTGACCTTCCTGCAATCAGCCAGAACCTTGACAAATGGATGATAAAGGCAAGCCAGGACGGCCGCTGGTCAGAAAATGCTGTCAATATTACAAAGGCATGGATACGTGATGGTCTTAACGAAAGGGCCATAACCCGCGACTTAAAGTGGGGAATTCCTGTTCCAAAGCCAGGCTATGAGAACAAGGTTTTCTACGTATGGTTTGATGCTCCGATTGGCTACATTTCAATTACCAAGCAGCTGTCAGACGAGCTTAAGGCAGCAGGAAAGCCTTCTTTTGACTACAAGAGCTGGTGGCTCCCGGAAGAAAGCGAGGAAGCTAAGGGCAAGTCCCCGGTTGATTTGTTCCAGTTCATCGGAAAAGACAACATTCCTTTCCACACGGTTGTATTCCCCTGCAGCCTCATTGGTTCAGGCCACAACTGGACAAAGCTCTACCACATGTCATCTACTGAATACCTTAACTATGAGGACGGAAAGTTCTCCAAGAGCAAGGGAGTGGGTGTATTTGGAAGCGATGCCAAGGAAAGCGGCATAAAGGCGGATGCGTGGAGGTTCTACATCTTCTACAACCGCCCGGAAAAGCAGGACTATCAGTTTACATGGAAGGAATTCCGCGAAAAATACAACGGAGAGCTTATTGGCAACTTGGGCAACCTTGTTAACCGCACTCTTTTGTTCGTAACAAAGTATTATGAGGGAAAAATTCCCGATGCCCCTGTTGATGAAGAGATGTGGGCAAAAATCCGTGATTTGGAAGCAAAAATTACGGAAAACCTTGAGTGGGCAAATTTGAAGGATGCCTTCCACCAGATTTTCCAGATTTCAGACATAGGAAACAAGGCTTTCCAGGATGGCGAACCTTGGAAGACCCGTACGGAAGACCCGGAAAAGGCCGCAAAGCTTATTCACAACCTTTGCTACATGATAAAGGACCTTATGATTATGGCCCACCCCTACATGCCTCAGTTTACGGAGACAATCCTCTCCTACCTTGGCTGCAAGATAAGCGAGCCTAAGTTTGGTGAGGAAGCTGTTAGCGGAGGACTCAACTGGAGCAACCTGGGGCAGACAGAAGGTCTTACTTCCGTAGGTTCAACGGCGGTTTACTTTACCCCGCTCGACCAGAAATCAGCAGATGCTTTCCGCGAAAAATATGCAGGAAGCCAGAAAGACCGCAAGCAGGATGACAAGTCAAAGCCAAAGGCAAAAAAGCAGAAGAAAGAGGCTGTTGAACTTGCCGCAGACCAGGCTGCATTCTTTAATGAAAAGATAGAGCTTAAGGTTGCAAAGATAACCAAGGTGGAAAACAATCCGGAAGGAGAAAAGCTTTACATTGAGCACCTTGACGACGGAAGCGGAACAGACCGCATAATCCAGTCTGGCCTTCGCGAATACCTTAAGCCGGAAGATCTTCTTGGAAAGCACATAATCCTTGCCGCAAACCTTGCACCCCGTACCATGCGCGGTGTAGAAAGCCACGGAATGCTTCTTGCAGCCGATTACAAGGATGAAAATGGTAAGGCTTGTGTTGAACCGCTAGAAGCTCCTTGGGCCGCTCCTGGAACAAAGGTAATCCTTGAAGGTGCTTCAGAGGCAGACGCCAAACCGGAAGAGATTTCTGCTGATGATTTCTTTAAGGTTCAGATAAACGTGGTTGAAGGAAGCGTTCAGATTGCAGGAAAAAAGCTTACCGCAAATGGAAAGTCTCTTGAAACCCTGCATGCAAAGAACGGCGGAGTAAACTGATTTTATGATGCCCCTAAGATTTTTGCAGACTGAATTCTGGGCCTCTTTTAAGGGAGAACACGGCTGGAAACCCTACTATTTTAAGGCAGAAGGTTCTTCCTATACCCCTATTTCGTTCCAAAGCGAAATTCCTTTGGATGAATTGGGCTCAGAAAAGGTGCTGACGGTTCTTGTAAGGCAGTTTTCACTTAAGGTAAAGAAATTCAGCATAGCCTACGTTCCTATGGCACCAGAATACCCGGATGCAGAGGACAAGCTTTCCGTGCAAAAGGAATTCCTTTCATCACTAGAGGCAATTGCAAAAGCCGTAAAGCCCTACCTTCCAAAGAACACAATCTGCGTGCGCTTTGACCCTGCAGTTGATTTTGGAAGCTGCGAAGAGCGGGACGAATGGAACAATAAGGCAGATAGCATTTGCAAGGGCATAAACGTAAAGAGAGCCCCCGTTGCAATTCAGCCGCCGGACACGACAATTCTTTCTTTGGACAAGACGGAAGATGAAATTCTTGGCGCAATGAAGAGCAAGTGGCGCTATAACATACGCCTGGCAGCAAAAAAAGACGTTAAGGTAACAAGGCATTTTGCTACGGATTCTGACTTCGAAGCAGCCTTTGACCAGTTCTATGCCCTCTTTGAACAGACTAGCAAGCGCGACGGTGTAAGTTTTCACAACAAGTCTTATTACATTGATTTGCTTAAGCGGGGATGCCCCTCTTCCGAAAAAAGGCCCCTAATCAGCCTCTATCTTGCAAAACACGAGGATGACTATCTTGCGGGAATAATAACCCTTTTCTGCCCCAGGGAAGCAGTCTACCTTTACGGTGCAAGCGGAAACATAAAGAGAAACCTTATGCCGGCCTACCTCTTGCAGTGGACCGCAATCCAGGATGCAAAGAAAGCAGGCTGCCCTGTCTACGACTTTTACGGAATGCCTCCAGCCGCAGACGAAAAGCACCCCATGCACGGACTTTACCTGTTTAAGACAGGCTTTGGCGGAGCAATAGTCCACAGACCCGGAAGCTATGACGTAAAGCTTTTGCCCGCATACAATTTGTATATTGCCGCGGAAAGGCTCAGGGCTTGGTGGCACAAAAAGGCCCTAAAGAAGCTGCACGGTAGATAGGTTATAATAATAAGCTTCCGCTAGAACCCGCTCTTTTTCTTTTGCGATATTATGCTCAGGTTTATTGTTTTTTCCATTGCCCGGGCTGGTGCCATGTCTATTTCCCAGTAGAACTGGACAGAGAGCGTGGATGAGTCGTTACCCGTGCTTTGTCCGTCACCACGTCCGCAGAAATTTATCGTGTTCAGCAGAATGCCTGATTCTTCATTCGGTTCAAAGAGTATAAGCGTTTTTTCCGGATTATCCGTAATTTGCAAAAGGGAAAGCCCGCCTTTTTCCAAAGAATTTTTGGCGTGGAATGGCGTACCGGTAGGAATGTTCTGTCTGCTTCCTCTAAAAATCATTTCTACACCATACTGCCTTTCAGTCCCATCTGTAACCCTTGATGAAAAATCAGTCTGGGAAAGATTCATCTCTACTGCAAAAACACCCTTGACTGGAAATGGGCTTTCGTTTTTAAGTATGTACTGCACGATAAAGCCGTTTGAAGTTATTATGTAGTTCTTGCAGAGCTTTACAGGCACTTTTAGCGAAGAGAAAAGAGCCTTGGATTCAAGCTGGAGTTCCCTTCTCTTTCCGTCGAACTTTACTTCGCTAAAATTTGAGTTGCAGAAACAGTCATTCTTTATGGGCTTAAAATCTAGGAAATCAGCAAAATCCTTGTTTTCAAAAAGATGCTCAACAAAAATACCGCGGTTGTAGGAATCGTCTGCAAGGTCATACTGCTTGACTCTTGAAAGGTTTGCGGCATAGTTAGAGCCCGAGTTGACAAGGTCAAGTTCTGCAATTTGCCCACCCCTTGGCGTAATCACTGCATGGTATTTTTCCATCTGGCACACATATTCATTCAAACCGTCCGCATTGTAGTCATAGCTTGTAACGGATTCCCTGAATTCCTTGCTCTCGCGCACGAGCTTTTCCGCTTCGTTGAGCTGCCTGAATGCATGTTGGATTTTTTGCGCTGGAGCCGGAAGACCTGTACTGCAGCAGATAAAGTTGAAGCCGGATTCTGCTTCCCAAAGTTTTTCCTGGGCTGCCTTTTTGCGGATTTTATCTGCTCCGTGGGTCTGGGAAATTAGCATACTGATGTACATTATGCGGTCGTAGAGTTTTTTTACCATGGGATAAACATTCAGGTAGTCGTAGAATGTCCGGCCAAAAAGGTTTCCGCTTGAACTTGTATATCTTTTTTTTGTCCAGCGGGAAAGGCTTTCTGCCATGCCGGAAGGAATGTATGCGCTTGAATACTCTCTTGCAGATTTTAGGTAGAGCTGAGGCAAATTCAACTGTGAGCATTCAAGTTTTTTTTCTGTAACAAGGGAATTCAATTCATCAAAAAAGCCGGAATTCAGCAATTCTCCTATTTCCCTTAGCGAAAAAGACATGGATGCAATTGTTGCCAAGGTTGAATCCTTTGCCTGGGATTTTTTTTGCAAGCCTTCAATCCACGATGAAGCACTTTGGTCTGACTCTGGTTTAAGGTCATTATAAAAGGGAATTACCTTTAGCGTCTTGCCCTGCATGTTTGTGATGAATGGCAGGAAGGAATTCTTTTCTGATGGTGCCATGCCCGGAATTAGGGTTGAATCAAGCAGTATGTATTCAATTCCGCAGGATTGGCAGGTTATGATAAGGGCTGGCTCCCAGATGCTTTTTAGGACAGTCATACCGCGCGGCTTTTTTCCAACGTAGGTTCTTACCGCGGCATTCATTTTTTCTATCTGACCGCTTCTGTCTACGGGAAAAAGCAGTGGAAACACCGGAGTGTAAAAGCCTCCGCCTAGAACCTCACCCTGCTTGCGGCTTATTATTTCGCCCAAAATTTCCATTGCTTCAGGATGTGTATACTGAAGGAATTCAAGCTGCGGTCCTGTAAATGAAAATGCAAAAGGAATCTTTGGATGAGAATATAGAAATGTCAGAAACTGCTTTAGAATGCCCTGGTAGCTGTCTTCCCACTCTGAATCAGACAATGCACCGTCATCTTTTAAAGACAGTTCCATGCAAATATTTAAAATACCCATACTTTTTTTATAGGCCCCCACTACGGCATTACATATAAAAAACTATTCTTCTTTCCCTTTTAGCATTTTATAGCACTTTTTCCAGAATTGGAAGTCTTTTTCACCAATATTTTTACCCAATGCTGACATTTGCTTCTGGGGTTCATCACCGCTAAGTACGCTTATAAGTTCTTCCTTTGTGTAAACAGCGGTCTTGCTCCCAGTCTTTGCCCACTTAAAGTCATCGTAGCGCAGGACTGCATCCACTTCTTCCTTGGAAAAAAGAGGATCCTTGGCATTTATTTTCTGCGCCTTAAGGGATGGCAAAAGGCTTATAAAGAGGAAGAAAAGGACAGCCGCACTTACAAAAATCAAAAGAAACAAAAGAAATATAGAGACTATCAATTGTTTACCTCCTGAAAAATCTGCGGGTTAAGCCATGATACGTTCACAGTAAGAAGCAGCAGCATTAGGATTGCTATGCTTATAAAGACAAGGCTCAGATTCTTAAAATTCTGGGATGGACTTGAAAGCTCCACTCTTTTTCTAATTGCAAAAAAGAGCGGGATGCAAAGATAAAATCCCATGATGCAGAAGCAGGCTTTTAGCACACATTGTGAAAGAGAAAGGCTTTCGTTGAGTGAGAGCAAAATGCTCAGCATGGAAACAGTGTATTCAGCCATGGTGATTTTTGCCGTAATCCTAACGATAGCTTCTATGAAAACGGATATGGCGGAAAAAATGAGGACTGCAACAAAAGGATAAAGTTCAGCCAAACCAACCTTGCAAAGACACTTTGAGATAATCAGGTATGAAAGGGAAACTGAGGCACTTACGGCAATAAGCATCTTTATGCAGTCCCAGATTAAAAAGCGCGGTTTTTTGCTCATTAGAACAGCTCTGTTCATGCCTATTCCATAAACAAGCACAGCAGAGGAATAAAGAGCGTAAAAGAAAAAATCCCTAAGCATTTGCATTGCTTTCCTCCTGTTCTTTTATCTGATTGAATTTTGAAATGACACGCACGTATATGGCAAGGCTAAGCGCAATAATCACAAGCGCACCGGGAATTGTAGCCCAGAAGATACCCGGGTAGAATCCACCTTCCTTTACCTTGAGCAAAGGAATTTCCACGAGACCGGATGCGGATGGAAGGGAAATCGTTCCGTAGCCGAATATGTCGCGGAAAAGAAATACTGCAAGAGCAAATATGCTGAACAAGAAGCTTTCCTTTAAGTTTACTGCCAGGTTTTCTTTTATGTTGTCTGAATTCTGGCTGTAGAGGTTTCCTATGAGGAAGGATGAAACGGCCGGCATGTAGATGATAAAGCCGAGGGTAAGAGCTGCAAGAGGAGACAGCATTATTAGCAGCTGCTTAAAGATGACAGAGACCGTCATAAGGAATACTGCAAGCAGTACCGGCAAAAGCTCATCCAAGTCAAGAACCTTTACAAGATGCTTGAACAGGGTGCCTGCAAGCATAAGCAGGTTGAGCATTAAAAGCAAAATGATTCCGTAAGCAAAACGCCCTGGGGAGGGAACCAGAAGCGCAAGCGATGCCGTTAAAAATGAATATATGTTTCTCTTAGTTTTCATCTTTAGCCTCCGCCAGTCCTGTCTGTATGATTTTGGGAATTGCCTTTTCCCAGTAGGCAATCTGAGAATTTACAGATGAATTTTTTACTGCCTGGGAAACTTTGGGGCTCAATTTTAAGAAATCAACAAACTGAACTTCGTGGAATTCATCATCGGTACAGGTATACAGAGCCGCAACGGGACCGTAGAGCGTCGTTATCCTTATGATTACCGCGTGGCTGTCTTTTTCCAGGCCATCCACTTTGAATGAAGCTGCGCTTACGGAAAAGACGGAATGCATTTTGTCTGCTTCATGAACACTTACCTTTTTGCCATGGAACGCAAAACATTCTTGTACTTGTCCCCTAAGCCCCTGCTGCCAGGAATTGCGGCCCATAAGTGTAAAAAGAATCAGAAAAGCCATGCAGGCTACAAGGATTAGGGAAAAAATGCCAAATTTTGCCAGTTGTTTCTTATACCGCTCAAGATCTGCATTTGTCACTTCAACGGAACCAAGTTCCGCAGGCGAAAGATCTTCTGCAGAAGAAAATTCCTCAGGGGAAGACAAATCTTCTGCGGGCCTCTGCGTATCCGGCTGCAAAAAAGAATCAGGATTTCCCAGTAAATCAGACATTTTCAACCTCTTTTAATGCGTTCAGTTTGGAAACTATTACGGTTTCTATATTTTTACGGGCACTGTGGCTTTCTGCAACCTGTATTAAAAGCGACAACAGGTTTACAAAAAGAACCGTGAACATATAGCCTACGGGTGAAGTTCCTCCGCCCATTACAAAGAATGCAATTACTGCGGCGGAAAGTGCATATGCAACCTTGCCGGAAACAGTTACCGGTGTGGTGCCGTACCACTGGAGAACGTAGAGTGTGGAAAAGAGAGTGCCGCTTGTAAGCAGGGAAAGTATTATGTCCCCCTGGCAGGCAGGTGCCATTGTGATGAGCGGAAGGAAGAATCTGACCAGCAGCGAGTAGAAAAATATGAAAATCGCCGGAATCAGTATGTCCAACAAATCCAGAGAAAAAAGGACTATTGAAGACACAAGCGTTACAAGGTTAAAGCGGAAAGCCGGTATTGTAGACGGAAAGTCCCAAAGCAGCGTGACGTAACCTTCAGGTATTACCACACCGAATATGCTGAATATGTGTTCGTTCAGGAAAGCTGTTATGGCAGCGTCTGATGAAAGCAGTGGAATGCTCCCCTTCTGTATAAGGTAAAGGGCTGCGTTTCTTGTCTGCCAGTCCTGACCTGTGAGCATATAGGAAGGAAAGGCCTGCATGTTGACTATGTACGCAACGATTACCGTAACCACAGCTGGATTAGCCCATGCATTTGGAAAGCCACCGAAAGCGTATTTGCAAAGAAGCAGAGATATTAGGGCTATAAAAAAGAGAGCTGGAGCAGAATACGTTGATGGAATCAAAAGGCCTATCACTATACCCTGAATCAAGGCAAAAAGCGGGGAAAATGAAAACTGCTTTCTTACTGACGAATACAGCAGTTCGGCAACCATGGAAGCCAAAACGGAAGCAAGCACAATCAGCAGGGAGTCAACTGATTTTGTAAGGGCAAGCAATAAAAGCTGCGGAAAAAGAAGAACCACCATCATGAGTGCAGAAGAACCCAACGATGGCTTTATGTAGACATAAGGACGGAGCTTTATGTCCGAGAAATCTTTTTTATGGAAAATCTTGTTAATTAACGTCATCTTTATTTTTCCTCAACAATTCTATTGTCTGGCAAAGCGGAAGCCTTGAAGGGCATACACTGTTGCACAATGCACATCCTGAACAAAAATCGGTGGTCTTTACAAGTTCCGTACCGACCGGTTTTCCCCCAAGACTGTGGCGGAACATCAGATCCGGATAAAGGCCTTCCGGGCATATTGTGCGGCATTTCCCGCATCGTACGCAAGGTGCAAAGCTTTGTACCGAAAGCTCATCCGCACTTAAGAAGGTAATGGATTTTACGTTGCGGGTTATGGTAGTGTCAAGGCTGTTGATGGCGGAACCAGAAACCATTCCGTTGATTATTATTTTTGCAGGCTTGGACTTGAAATTTCCGCACTGGGCGACAAGTTCGCGAAGTGAAGTTCCCACCCTAACCTTTAGTATTCCTGATGAGTTGATGCATTTGCCCGTAACATGGACATAGGTTTCTACTGATGGTTCTCCAAGAACCACTGCATCATATACTGACACAAGCGTCTGCGGGTCACAGTAGATGCATTTTCTGTTGATGAGCGAAAAATCAACCTTTTCCGTAGACTTTGCATTCTTCTTTACCAGATTCATAAGGTTCTGCATATAGCCTGCCGGATATTTCTTTGGGTCAGTCTCAAGAACCATCAGGGGGAAAGGTGAAAAGTCGCTTTCATCAATCTGAATTTCTGACTTCTGGGGGAAGACAAAGACTATTCCACGGGCTTCCATTGTTTTTGCCACAATCTTTGCGCCGGTCAGGACTTCATAAATCTTGTTTTTGGCAACAAATGTGTCCGTCTTGCGGCTGGGATCCTCGTCAAAAAGCCTTACCACAAGAAAGCGGCCCTTTGTAAGAGTGCAAGAGGCAATCTGGGCTGCAAGGGGAACCGGGGATGCAAATGTATTGAGTACACCCTTTGTGGAAATAAGGTCCAGAAAGTTTTCCTTTGTAAACCACTGCCAGTCTGTTTCTGGAAGGGGCTTTCCAAGGTATGAGAAGGCACCTTCCGTCCTTATTTTTACGGCAGTTCCCTTCCGTCCGTTGGGCAGGAAGCATTCTCCCACGGAATCAACGCGGCCGGGGACTGATGAGTGTATGTAGGAGCGGATGGAGTCGCCTTCTTTTGCAGATATTGCGATAATCTGCCCCTCCTTTACAACGTCATTCTCCTGGACGATGCACTTAAAGGAATTGTTCTTGCCAAAATCGAAGGGAACGACTGCATAATGCGGCAAAAAAGCCCTTACCGATGAGGTGAATTCATTTTTTTCAGATTCGACAAAATTATTTATTGTTTTCATATTTCTTTCGCCTGATTACAAAATAGAATATATACATGAATATAACTTCAAGGAACATGAGCGCAAGCATGAGAAGGCTTACGCCGTTTCTTACCGTAGAGGCAGTGTTCTTTCCAGTAAGTGATGCAGAATAGGCTACACGGGTCTGTTCACCCTCGCTTTTCATAAGCTTTTCTATAGCCGGATAGTCAAGGTCGTCAATTCCTTTTTTTAGGGAATCCTTAAATTTCCCGTCAAATTTCATTACTGCTTCGTCTTCCTGGGCAATTCCCTCTTCCGTCTGCACAAACCTTGAAACCGTTACAACGCTACCTTCTTCGGCTTCCTTTTCAAAAAAGGCCATGTTAACGTGCTGGCTGTCCTCAGAATTCAGGTTGATATATGGAAATGCAAGGGTCTTCCATGCCCAGTCATAGTATTCCCTAAGAGCTGGAATTTTCCCCTGACCGTCTGCAAGTGCGCCTGCCGGGGATGGTACGGAAAGTCCGTTGACGGTTGACTTTGGGGAGGCAACTGATGAAAATGCGAACAGCGCAAAGATGAATGCCAGGGGGAGCAAAAGGGCTGCCGTAGCCTTTGCCGTCCTTGAGTACATTATCGGAAGCTGTCTGGCGGAAAAGATAAGCTCGTACTTGAAGGAGCTTTTGCTGTCCAGGTAAAGTTCCCTGCTGCGTAAAAGGCATGTTGCCCCTGCAGAAGCCAAAAATACAATCAACCCGAGAATTCCGCACTGGAATGAGACCATAAAGAATACGGCTAATGCGGTAATCAGCGGAACAAGCACCCAAGGGCTTGTAAAAACTGCGAAAAGATAGCGCCTTCTGCCCCAGATGTGGTTCACCATGAAAAGGGCAAGTAGCACAAGGCATATTGCACTTGCCACCGGATAAAAAGGCAGGGATGCTGACATGCAGACCGGAAAAATGGCTCCCGCGGCAAAAGGATGGCGGTTCTTTGCAAAGAAAAGCAGTGTCAGGGCTACAGCAAGGCAAATGAGCGGCACTGTCCAGGGGTATTTTTCGTGGCCGTCCATTCCTGCCTGTATGTTTCCGTCCTTCTGCATGGAAACAACGGCCTGTTCTGTGCGGCTTTCATATTCGGAGGGAATGTAAAAAAGGTTGAAGGCCCTTTCCTGGTCGCTAAAATAAAAATTCCTGTCGTTAAGGTATGAATTCAGCTTGGGCTCTATGGGAACAACTGCAGAACGTATTGGAATCCTCTGGGAAGAGAGCGAGATTACGTCTTTGCAGCCTGCGCGCGAAAGGTATTCAAGAATGTCATGTTCGGAAACCGACTTGTCCGCATAAAGCATGTTGTAGCTGCTCCAGATGCGGGTTACCGGCACGCTTCGGAATGCAAGAAGGCAGATTATGCCGATGAGGATTATTATAACTGATACAAAGCCACTGAATTTTAACTTCATCTATTTTAACACGCTGAATGCCAGTCCTATAAAAAATCCAAGAAGACAGCCTATTGCCACTTCCGCAGGTCTATGCCCCTGGACTTCCTTTATGGGCTTAAAGTCCATGATTCCCTTTTCGGAAAGCTTTTGCCCTATCTTGTTCAAAAACATTGCCTGAATTCCGCTTGCCCGCCTTACCCCAACGGCATCCCTCACTGTAATAAGGAGAAAGCCTATGGAAAGTATGAAAACGTCGCTGTTGATTCCAGAACGGAAGCCGATGGTAGTGCAAAGCGTCGTAACAAGTGCCGAATGGCTTGAAGGCATGCCTCCAGTCCGCCAGAAAAAAAGCTCGAATAATTCCTTAAAGCTGTGAACCTTACGGGAAAAAAGCTTTATCATCGTCTTCAGGAACTGGGCAGAAAGCCAGCTGAAAATGCAAGAAAGCAAAATTGGATTTGTGAATAATAGTTTTATTTGTTCCCTCGCATTAGACATAACCTATATTTTACAGTATTGATAAATTTTGTCTAGTGGTAAAGGCAAGTTTTTTGTTCTATAATTGATTTCATGGAATTTGAAGAATTTACTGCAGGCGAAAATGACTCCGGCAGGCGGCTTGACAGGGTGCTCAGAATAATGCTGAAGGACAGGGCCGGTGAAGGCAGCGTAAACGTATTTTCCGCACTAAGAAAAAGGCTTATCCTCGTAAACGGCGGCAAAGCTGAGGCTTCGGCCAAGGTAAAATGCGGCGACAGCATAAAAATCGCATCATTTCTGCTAAAAAAGTCACCGGAAGACAGAAATTCCTACCCAAATTCACCTGAAGAAAAGGCTTTTCCCAACACACGGCACGAATGCTACGCAAATTTCAGCCTGGATGCGGCTACGATTTTTAGAAACGATTCGATTTTGGTCATAAACAAACCTTACGGCATAAGCGTCCAGCCCTCATTTTCCTCGGATACAAGCCTTTCTCAGATTGTCGCAGAGAAATTTAAGGAAGAAAATTCCCTTTCCTTTACTCCCGCTCCCCTTCACCGCCTGGACCGCTTTACCACGGGTGCACTGGTTTTTTCCCTTTCCATTGACGGCGCACGCGTTTTTTCAAAGATGCTGCAGTCTGGGCTTGTAAAAAAGACCTACGTCGCTGTTGTCCAAGGGCTCATGCAGGAAGAATTTGAATGGACGGATTCAATCGATGACGGAATACCCAAAGGTGCCAAAGCCTTTCACACTGTTCAGGTTTCAAGAATTCCCCCCGGAAGCAATTTTCAATCATCCCCTTCAATTGCCGTAACAAAGGCTCTTCCCCTTGCCCACGGAAGATGGAATGACAGGGAAGTTACTCTTGCCAGATTTGAAATTCCCACAGGAAAAAAGCACCAGATACGCGCACAGTCTGCATTCCACGGCTTTCCTCTGCTTGGAGACAGAGCCTACGGAGGCGCAGTGATTGAAGGCCGCGAATTCTTCCTTCACTCAATACAGATTGAATTTCCGTCAGACAATTCGCTTTCCCTTCCCCCAAAAATCCAGGCCCCCCTTCCCAAGGAATTTTCAAATTTCTTGAATTCCGCCTTGATAAATTGGAATGGACAACTTATAATCTAATGTAAAGATGAGCATTTTTTCAAAACTTGCAAACAGGGGCATCCAGGTTTACGCACTTGTTGGCGAAAGCGGTACCGGCAAAAGCTTTAGGGCAAAACTTCTTTCTCAAAAATACGGAATAAAGGCTCTTATAGACGATGGCCTTTTGATTCAGGATGACAAAATTCTTGCGGGAAAGTCGGCCAAGCACGAAAAGACCTACATGGGAGCCGTACGCGTGGCGCTTTTTGACGACAAAGAGCACCGCGACCAGGTTGCCCGCGTCCTTCAAAAAAACAAAATCAAGAGTATACTTCTCATAGGCACAAGCGAAAAGATGGTGCAGAAAATAGCACTCCGCCTGCAGCTGCCGCCACCCCAGAAAATCATTAAAATAGAAGAAATCGCATCCCGCGAGGACATAGAAAAGGCCATCCGTTCAAGGCAGATAGAGGGCAAGCATGTAATTCCTGTCCCCGCAATAGAGGTAAAGCGCAGCTACCCCAGGATTTTCTACAAGTCAATCCGCGAATTCCTTTCAAAGCGCAAGGTCCGCATAAGCGGGAAAAAGGAGGCAACCCTCTCTGAAAAGTCCATAGTCACCCCGGAATTCAGCAAGAAGGGTCGCATAGAAATTTCGGAGGCAGCACTCAGCCAGATGACCCTGCACTGCGTGTGCGAGTTCGACAAGGAAATCAGGGTAAAAAAGCTTACGATAAAAACGGACAGCCACGGTTACCGCCTGATTATTACGGTGGACGTACCCTTTGGAAAGCAGCTTACGGGCCTTATCCACAACTTGCAGCAGTACATCATCGACAACATTGAGCGCTACACTGGAATCCTTGTGGAGGAAGTGAGCATAATCATAGACAAGATTACGGCGGCAACAGTTGCATCAACCGGGCGCAGATAGTTTTTTTTAATCAATATTCATCATCATCTTTGGGAATGTAGCGGGTATGCCTTTTTGGCATCTTCACATTGATTCCGTAAGAAGAAAGAATTTTCCTTATTGCAAATTCCAGTTCCGTCCTCTGGGGATTCATTGGAAGAATGAAATTCCTGCACCTTTCCCATGTACGCTTGTAAAGGTCAGACGGTGAAGAGGACTTTGCCTCTGCACTCCAGTCAGTAAGGCCATCCACAAAGTCCCGCAGAATGTAGCAGAGCCTTTCCCCCAGCCTCATCTGCGGGTTTTCGGCAGATGCCCTGTCCAGTTCCCTTATGCTTTCAAGGTATGCCTTTGCATACTTTTTGTTGTCCATCATAATGTTAGTGGCCGCTGGCTGCAGGTATTCGTAGAGGTTTGCATCCAGTGCATGGGTCACTATGTCAAATGCGTGTCCAGAATTGATTATTTTCAAAAGCTCTTCGGTAAGGCGTGAAGGCGAAACCGGTGATAAAAGCTGGGACGACTCGCGGATCTTCTTTTTTAGCGAGCGCGGAAGCCGGCACTTTGTAGTTGCACCATATTTTACCGCACGCAGCATGCGCACCGGGTCTTCTATAAAAATCCTGTCGATGGGAATTACCGGGCGGACAATTCCCTTCCTTATGTCCTTTACACCGCCAACATAGTCTATCACCTGCTCCTTTACGGGGTCGTAGTAAAGGGCGTTCAGCGTAAAGTCCCTTCTTTTTACGTCCTCATCCATGGTTCCAAAGGCATTTCCCACAGAACCGTCAACAATCGAGCGGAAGGTGCAGACTTCAAAAATCTTTGTTGAAGTAAAAACGTGCACGAGGCGGAATCTTTTGCCAATAATCCGGGAATTTCTGAATATTTTCTTAATGCGGCTGGGCGTCGCATCTGTAACGATGTCAAAATCCTTGGGTTTGTTTCCTATTATAAGGTCTCTGACGGCTCCACCTACTATGTAAGATGCAAAACCTGTCTCCCGGAGCCTGTTTATAATGTAGATTGCATCCGGATCCACGTCTTTAAGAGAAATATTATGTTCTTTTTTAGTATATACGACAGCTTTCTTGACGGGCCTACCCTTGCTGTCCGTTGAATATCGAATTAGCACAGTGGATATATTCTAATGAGCGGGGGTGTTCTCGTCAAGAACTATTCGATATTAATTGAATTCATCTGTTGCCAGATTTGCCTTTTATCGTTACAATAATGCCCTATGTCACTGGAAGAAGACTTAAAATCAGAGCTCAACCCCGAACAGTACCGGGCTGTAACCACACTGGAAGGCGCAATACTCATAATTGCAGGCGCAGGCAGCGGAAAGACACGCGTAATCACATGCCGCATTGCAAACATGCTTGAACACGGCATTCCCCAGAGCCAGATTCTTGCCCTAACCTTTACCAACAAGGCCGCAAAAGAAATGTCTGACCGAATAAAAGGCCTTACAAACAAAAAGCTTCAGAACCTTACCATAAGCACATTCCACGCATTCGGAGTAAGGGTTCTGCGTCAGGACATCCAAGCGTTGGGTTACAGGGAAAATTTTTCAATCTACGACGAAACGGATCGCTACGCCCTAATAAAAGAAACAGGCCGTGAGCTACATTTTACAGGCGATGCAATGGACGTTTACAAGATAGGCGGAATCTTTAGCGACATAAAAACCGGGCGCAAAAACTGGAACGCAGAAAATTCCATGTACAGGGAACTGTACGAAAGCTACCAGGAAGGCCTTAAAGTCTACAATTCGGTTGACTTTGACGACCTTATCACCCTGCCAATAAAACTCTGGCGTGAACACCCGGACATTCTGGAAGCCTACCGCAACCGCTACAAGTACATCATGGTGGACGAATTCCAGGACACAAGCCACCAGCAGTACGAGATGATGCACATACTGGCAGACAAGAACGTGGCAGTCGTTGGTGACGATGACCAGTCAATCTACAGCTGGAGGGGTGCCGACTACCAGAACATCCTGAACTTTGAAAAAGACTTCCCGGAAGTTCAGGAAATAAGGCTTGAACAGAACTACCGCTCAACAGGAACAATTCTTGCCGCCGCAAACGGAGTAATAAAGCACAACACCAACCGCAAGGACAAAGAGCTTTGGAGCGGCAACGGAGAAGGAAAGCCCATAGAAATCTACATGCCGGAAAACGAAGCCGCAGAAGCAGACTTCATAGCAGACGGAATACAGGGCATTTGTATAGAAGAAAAGCGCAAGTACGACGACTTTGGCGTTCTGATGAGGGCAAACACCCAGAGCCGGGCAATAGAAGAAGCCTTCCTAGAAGCAAACATTCCCTACGTGATGAGCGGAGGAACATCCTTCTTTGAACGCAAAGAAATAAAAGACATAATAAGCTACCTGCGCGTAATCTCCAACCACGACGACGACATAAACCTCCTTCGCATAATAAACACTCCGCGAAGGGGAATCGGCCGAACTTCAATAGAGGCACTGAATACCGTTGCAGCAAGACTTGGTGTCTCCCTTTGGGAAGCAATACAGGCAGTCCTGGAATGCGGGGAAGACGAATGCCCTGTAAGCGACAGCGCATTGGAAAGCCTAAAAACCTTCTGCCAATTAATAGAAAACAACAAGACAATGCTAAGCGGAAAAGGACTCAGCAAAAAAGTAAAGCAGATGGTTACGGACATAAACTACTTTGACTTCTTAATTGCAGAAAACCCAAAAAGCGAAAAGGCTGCCCGATTCAAGTACATGAACATAGAAAGCCTTATAAAGAGCATGGAGCAGTGGGAGAACAATCCCCAGCACGACGACACAAGCCTTTATGCCTACCTTAACCGCATTACCCTTCTTAGCCGCGACGACCTTGACGACGGAGAAGCGGACAAGGGAAAGGTGAACCTTATGACGGTCCATGCCAGCAAGGGGCTTGAATTCCCGGTAGTATTCATTGCGGGTGCGGAGGAAGGCCTCATGCCACATGCGCGTGCAGTTGAAGAAGGCGGAGACAATGCAATAGAAGAAGAACGCCGTCTTTTTTACGTTGCAGTAACGCGGGCGCGGGACAGGCTCTTTATTTCCTCCTGCAGGAAGAGGCGCAAAATGAATGCTTCTGTTGACTGCGAGCCCAGCCGCTTCCTTGATGAAATACCGCAAAATCTGGTAAAATACCATGAGCCTTCAAAGGAAGTTGATGCGGACGCGGCACACGAGATGCTCCAAAATATGCTAAGGAACATGGCCAAGCCACACGTGCCAAAGCTGTAGGATTTTTTTGCGGCGCTTTTGTTTGCTAAGGGCTTTCCGCCCTTCGCTATCCGCTCATAGCCTTCGGCTACTAAAGGGGCTCCAATCCCGGCCGTGCCTTTGTTGTTTGCAAAAAATTTTTTATGCTGCAAAAAAATTAAAATGCTTGGTGCTTTCAAGAACCAGTGCAGTTTTTTATAAAGCGCAAAAGGATATGAATATGAAGAAAACGACTTTTAAATCTTGCCTTGTACTTTGTGCCTTGGTATTGGCATCTGGCTTTGCATTTTCAAAAGATGCATACATCATTCCGTCCTTTGAATTTACAGGCGGAGGAATAAAGATAGAGGCAGAGGACATGCTCCTTGAATCCGGCGGAAAGGTCTTGCCCCAAAAAGAAAAGCTTGAAGAAGTAACGGCTGGACGCTTATTCGACATGAATGCAAGCGCACACGCAAGCCTTCTGGTCTCACCGTATGTCCCAGCCTGCACTGCAAAGGCCACAGTAACGCTGGATGCCGGAACATACGAAATAATGGTATGCGAAAAAGCCTTCAACAATAAATTTGCTACAATAAAGATGGCCCTTGAAGGAAAAAACAAAAGCGGGGAAAGCAGCTTCTTTTTACAGCACAACTTTTACCCAAGCAACCCACCGTTGGGATATTACGAGCTTACCACCCGCTGCCCCTGCACCATCACGCTGGAAGAAAAGCAGACAGTAAGCATGGAACTTTATTTTCCTACCGTAAAAAATGCAAAGGGCTATAAGCCGCTATGCCTAGATTACATTCAGATTGTAAAAGTGAACAAATAATTATTTACCCAAGTCCAGCATGCGGCGGTTGTAGTCTTTTGGCGGGTCTTCAATAATGCTCCAGTCAAAGTCAAGTACGCCGTGGGGCGGGAAGAGCGGCTTTCTAGGCGGCTTCTTTCTGCTGTTGGCGGCCTGGACAATCTCTTCCAAGGTACGGGTTCCATCCGTAAGCGTAAGGTATGGCTCTCCAAATACAAGTATCGTAGAAGTGCGCACCCTGTATGTTATGGGCTTGTCCTCTTCCGTAACGGCATGCTTTTCCACCAGCACGCTGTTCATGGAGTAAGGCTCAGGAAGCTTTTCTCTTTTCTGCACGTTGCGTATCTGTGTCCTTCTTCCTAGTGTGCATGTGTAGACAAGGCCACCAACAAGCAAATGCTTTGGAACGTAATATGAATTTTCCCCGTCGTCAAGTCTTGCCCTTGCGTTGGCATCGTACTCCATGTCTGTCTCCCAGTAGCGTACCGGGTAGACGGCAGAATCAGTAACGAGGTAGGACAAAAGTTCTTCGCTGGAAACAGGCGGGCTTACCAATATGCCGTTTGCATTTCCTGCATCCAGCCAATAACCTGCCTCTTTGCTTGCAACGTCGTTTACGCTTCCGTCCAAGACAGTTGAAACATCCACAGAATCGCTGTTTTCCGCCTTAACGCGGAATTTTAGGTAGAGCTTGTTTCCAATAACGGCAATGGGCACGTGGTAGGTGTTTTTTCCGCCAAGCTTGTGGCTTGAATAGGTAATCTGCATGTCCCAGGCACCGCTGCACTCACCGTCTGCGGTAAGAATGTCGCCGTCGTCCTGGGTAACGTTTATTTTGTATTCAGGAGTAAAAAGCTCATCGGTAAGGGGCGTAAAATGCAAAAGGATGCGCTCCGGGTTTGCAGGCGTCGTGTTGTTCCTGTCGCGCTTGTTCTTTGCAGAGTATTCTGGGCTTTCTGCGGCGCGGTCGTCGTACCACTGGTAGAAGGTCTTTAGCACAATGTTGGGAATTGCACGGTTGTCCGAAGCAATGTAGTCTGTGTCAAAGACAACGTAGCGGTTGGAATTCTCCCAGATTCCTTCAAGCAAAAGAGGAACGCTGTCGTCTGCAACAACTTCTACTGCTGTGGCAGCATTAGTGGCAGGGGCAGCACTTTCCTGTGCGGTCAAAATAGTCCCCTGCACGAGGCAGAGGCCTGCAAATATGAGTAAAATGCCTTTTAAGGGCATAAATTTCTTATAAAATTCAGGACGGTTTTTCACTTTTTGAGTATCGGCATAAAAAGAGCCTTTTATTAGGGAAAGACCACGGTAAGCAAATTTATTCAGTTCCTTCTGCATTGCCACTGCGCACATCGCTACCCTGCACCACATTCCCCGCCTGTACGCGGTAAGGCTTTGTGGCCCACTTCTTGCCTATGGTGTCCCTAAGGGCATAGCGGATAATCTTGCGGTTGTTAAAGGCTTCTTCTACAAGCTGGTCAACTTCAAGGCTTTCGTAAATCTTTTTGGCTTCTTCCACATTTGCCTTTAGGACAGGATGGCGGGGGCTAAAGAGAACGCAGCAGTCCTCGTAGGGAAGGATAGAAATGTCATAGCTTCCAATCTGGATGGCTGTGTCTGTAATTTCTTCCTTGTCCAAACCTACAAGGGGGCGCAAAAGCGGGTATTCTGCAAAGTTTTCCGTAACCGCCATGTTCTCCATGGTCTGGCTTGCAACCTGGCCAAGGCTTTCTCCTGTAATAAGGCACTGGGCATTTATTCTTTGGGCAAGCATGTTGGCACACTTCATCATGCAGAGGCGAAGCATAAGGGTTGTGTAGTCCTGTGGAGACTTTGACTTTATCTTCATCTGAACGTCTGTAAAGGGAATTATGTTAAGGTGGGTGTCGCAGCCATAGCCGCTCAAAACTTCCGCCAAGTCCTCAACCTTTTTTTGCGCTTCTTCGGAAGTGTACGGGTATGAATGGAAGTATACGCATTCAACCTTCATTCCCCTCCTCATCATGCGGTAACCGGCAACAGGACTGTCCAAGCCTCCGCTAAGAAGCAAAAGCCCCTTTCCGCTAACGCCAACAGGCAGTCCACGGCAAGTTCTTTTCTGAGTTGAATAAACAAAACATTCGTCACGAACTTCCACGCTTATAACAACGTCCGGCTTGTGAACGTCTACCGCAAGAATTCCAGAGTCAAAGGCCCCGCTTGCAGCCTGGGTGCAAATTTCGTATGAGTTTAGGGGGAAAGACTTGTCTTCGCGCCTTGCATCTATCTTAAAGGTCTTGGCACCTGCATCCCTTGCCTTCTTTGCAAGTTCGGTAACTGCATCCGTTATGGCTCCAATGTCCTTCTGGGTCTTTACAACCTTTGCCCAGCCTGTAATGCCAATAAGGCGGTCCAGCATGTACTCAACCGCCTGGCATGACTGTGGCGTGCATGAAACGTAAAGCCTTCCAGACTGGGTGTGGATTTTTGCGTCAACAGTTTCAAGAGCGGTACGGGCATTGGTAACAAGCTGCTTTTCAAATACGCGGATGTTACTGCGCTTAAGGCTAAGCTCACCGACTTTTCCAAGGTATATTTCTGAATACATAAATAGCTTTCTCCTCTTGTGTTATACAGGGTACTTGATTTTTATCCTACGCCCGATTGTAGGGGCCCGCCGAAGGCGGGTTGCGACAGCAATGGAGTGGGCAGGGACCCACGGAACCCCGGAAAGCGGGGAACACCATGAATTTTGACCGCCCCCTAGGGGCGGGCTCAGTTAAACAGGACATGCCGTCCAAATTAAAAAGAAAAATATCCCCAGCCTAGAACCTAAATGAACCGCCCACCGTAATGTAATGGTTCATCTCGTCGTGAAGATTCCTTAGCCAGTCTTCCTTGGAATTTTCCACAATCTGCTCTAGCTCTGCATCCGTCTGCTCAACATCGTTAATCTCGTACTTGCCTGAAGACTTGTTGAACTTAAGGCCAGAAACCGGTTCGTACATAGGATTGTCTACGCCCTTATTGTGAACGTACTCAAAGGCATAGCCAAATTTGAGCGTAAACTGCCCCCACTTCTGCTTGGGAAATTCATAGTTAAGGTCAAAGCCAGCCTTTGCGGCATACATCTTGTGGTCCTGGGTAAGGAAGTTAAGGTGGTTCCATGCCGTGTCAACATGCTCACCGATGTCGTTGTCGGGATCGGAGAACATTGAGTGCGTGAACAAGCTGCCGTCCGTTGAATAGACGCCTTTGTCCGCAGAAAGGTAGACAAGGGCCTCGTCGTTTTCAAGGCTTTCGCAGACATTGCCATGCCTCATGAATGAAGAAAAGAGCTTTATCTTCATGTTGGGTTTGGGCATCATGTCTACAGAAAGGCTAAAGCGGTCGCTGTTCGGCGGAATGGAAAGCCCCATGCTAAGACCGTTGTTCGTGTAGTTCTGGTAGCTTGGAGTTCCCGCGGTGATTGCGCCGGAGGAACCATCCGCATACTCCCAGTGGGAATAGGTGTATGGAGTGATTACGGTATAGTTAAAGCCAAGCCTTGTGCAGAAAGAATTTTCCGGTGTATAGATAAAGCCGTTCTGCAGAACAAAGCGGTTCTTGGAGTCTAAGTCCAGCTTTAGTGCGCTCTCCAAGTCCGTGTCGTCAGAATAGATGTCCGTTACCCACATAAAGTTGTCAAAAGGAATAATCTTGAATTTTAGCCCCATCTGAACGTTGTCGCCAAAGCCCGAAAGCTCCTCGCCAATCATGTAGGGTGCGGGGATAAAATAAGTAAGGTCCATGCGCTGTCCAAATACGCAAGATTCGTAATACGTGACGGAGAACTTGCGGCTGGGCTTGATTTCTATTGCGTGGAAGGCAAAATACTTATCCGGGAAAAGTTCCTCACCGTCGTAAGCGCTTGAAGCACCGATTGCAGAGAGAATCTGGGTGTAGGCAACCTTGTCGCTAAAGACGGAGAAGGAGAAATTTGCGCTGTGGAAGGCATCGTCATTCATTGCAGGGCATTCGTCAAAAAAGTCGCCGTAGCCAGTGCGGTAAATTCCAGCCTGGGCAAAAATGCGGGTCTTTCCTACTGCGATGGCATCGTTTACGTCAAGGTAAACATCCAGTGGGCCTGCTTCTATTGCGTCCGTGCGGGTGTCGTGCTTGGAGTTTGTGTAGAGTGGAACAAATTCGTCCTCGTGCCCCTTGTATGCTGCAAAACCTGCACTGTAGCCCATGGAAACAAGGCCGTTAAGGAAGGAAATGTCTCCATAGACTTTTGGGTTTGCAAGGATAAACATGCCGTGGCTCTTTTCGCAGCCGTCAAAGCTGGACTTGCCCTCTTCCTCTTCCTCGTCGTATTCAGTCTCAAAGGTGAACTTTGCAGTTCCATGGCCACCAACTTCTACAGTCCAAGGCTTACCAGTTATTTTTTCCATATAATACTTGGCGCGCTCAACGTCTGTGGGAGTGCCGTTTTCTATTACATCCTCAAGAATCTGCTTTATGTTTGCAAGTGGATAAGGCCTCATTGGGGGGGCTGCCTTTGTAAGACCGCGTATTTCCCAGCCCTGGGAGAGGGTGTAGAAATAGTCGTCGGGGTCAACAGAAACCTGTGCGAATGCAGACGCCAAAACTGCTGCAAAAACAAAAAACGAAAGTAACTTTTTTTTCATACTAGAACAACCTGCTCAAATTGATTTTTGCGGAAACTGCGAATTCCCCGCCGGAAGCAAACTCTCCATCGATATTGTCTTTGTTGAATATAAAAACGAATGCCGGCTGCGCGCTTATGGTGAACAAGGGAGAAGGAGAAAAGCTTGCCCTAAGCGCAACCCTGTTAAGGTATTCAGGAGTGCCGTGGGGTGTGCTAAAGCCCTGCTGCTTCTTTGCCCTATCCTGTCCACCCTCCTTGTCGCTGTCCGGATATGCCCAGTTCTCACGGTTGGGAACCTTATCCTGCCCACCCCAGTCCAAATCATCTGTAAAAAGCTTGGTCCCAGAATACTCGCCTGCCGCCTTAAAGAGATAGCTTGCAGTTACGTCCCACTTTCCCGGAACCTCATAGCCCATGTTAAGCTCGCCTGCAACAGTGTCCGGTCCAAAGGGGCTACCAACCCATTCATAGAAAATTGCCTTGTCGCCAAGGTTTTCGCTGTAGGTGCGCACAAGGCTCCAGTTGGGGTCTTCCTTTACATACATGTAGGGCTGGGTGTAAGTTCCTTCAAGCCAGAAATGGAAATTGCCGCCCTTAAATGGAATGTAGGATTCAGCACCTGCCTGGAATGCCATGGAATTAGGAGTGGTGTCGTTCTCCCAGTTCTTGCGCTCGTAAAAAGTTTGGTACTGGTTCATGGCAAAAAATCCGTAAAGACGCAAATTCTTTACAGGAACATAGACAAGCTTTAGTGCAAGGTAGTCACAGGTATGGCTTTCCGGGTCGCTGTGGTCAAGGTCTCCGTCCTCATCGCCATAGTCGCGCCAGGGTGCCATTCCGTGGAACATTGTAAAGGGATTCATAAAGCGAAGTTCAAGTGATGAATTTACAAGCATTGACTCCATAATGGAAAACTGAAGCTTCTTGAATAGCCTTACTTCCAGCCGGTGGGTATACATGTATTTGTCCACGTTGAATTCGGTAACGTTCATGTTGTAGCGGAAATTCTTAGAGAAGACGTCCAGGTTTGCATAGCTTGCACCCGTAAAATATTCGCTCCAGATTATGCTACCGCTAAGGCTCCGTCCCACGCTCTGGGGTCCCATGCCAACCTGAAGGTTAACCCCTGCATTGTCGTTGAACTTGTAGCCCACGCTTCCGTATGCCGTATGCGGAAAGTTTATGTCCGGGGTAAGCTTGCTGTCCGCATAGATAAAGTTTGAATAGTTGTTGTCAAGAATTGCAGCCCCGTCGTACTCGCGGAGGGTAACATCCATGGAAAGCGTAAAATAGTCCCCGCCCTGGACATTAAGCGGCGTTGTCAAAAGCGGTTGCCTACAGTAGCGGTCGTACACCCAGTCAATGTCATCATTGGTCTTGTAAAAGCCTTCTACATTCATCTCCGGCTCTACGCTTATAGAAAAAATATCAGCCTTAAAAGCAGGCGGCTCGTATGCTATATAGTCCACAATCCTGTCATAGTTCTTCTTTCCTGCCTCGCTAAGCGAATCATAGTCAGCCTCGGAAAGATAAAGCTCAATCTCCGCAATGGAAAGGGGTGCCTGGTCGCTAAAGTCAACACGCCCCTCCTCCATGGCAATCTCGGTCATAGCGTCATAAATCCAGCTGCCACAATTTACAAGCCCCTGCTTGCCCCTTGCATGAAGAGTCAAAGAAAAAAATGTCAAGGCTATCAAGCACAAAGAAAAACGCATCATTCTACACTTCATTTCTATCTGTTTCCTTTTTTATGATTTTTAATTCCTTTCTTATATAAAGCAACAAGCCGCGGAGCAAGGAACTTCATGGACCACTTCTGCGCCCACTCAAAAGCCTCCTTGGACTTCTTGGAATGCAGCTTTGAATCGCTAAGAAGCTCAATGGTACGCCGGGCAAATTCGTCAGCGTCGTTCCCTACCATAAAGCCGCCGTTGTCCCCCTGCATTACGTCAAGGGTTCCCATCTCTCCAATTGCAACAACCGGCAGTCCCGTAAGCATGGCCTCCACGGTAACAAGCCCCTGGGTCTCCGTAACGCTTGGAAAGGTAAAGACACTTGCCATCTTGTAAAAGTAGACAAGGTCGCCCCTTTCCCTGTAGCCTGCAAATATGGCGCGGTCAGAAAGCCCCCTCTCAGAAGCAGCCGCTTTTAAAGCCTCAAGCTCAGGCCCACCGCCAACAAAAAGCAGCACTGCATCTGGAACGGAAGGCAAAACCCTTTCAAGGACGTCAAAAAGGAATGGAAGGTTCTTTTCCTTAACCACACGGCCAATATAAAGAAGAATCCGCTTCCCTTCAAGCTGTGGAAATTCCTCGTAAAGCTTCTTGTAAAAATCTACAGACTTCTTCTTGTTAAAAGAAACCACGCTGGAAGGAATCCCCGTAGGCAGAATGTCGTATGGCCTGGAAACGCCGTACTCTCCTATTACACCGCCAATACGGGCCGTGGGAACAATAATTTCGTCTGCCCTCTTAAGGTAAAACTTAACCAGATTCTTGCCAAGCTTCTGCGACCATGAAGAAGGAAGAAAATGCACGTAGTTTGCAAGATAGTCTTCCCAAAGCGTGTGAAAGGTAAAAATAAGGGCCACATGCCTGTGCCGGGCATAGGTAACGCCAAACCAGCCCATTGCAAATTCAGAGTTAACGTGAACAACATCCGGGCCAAATTTGTCCACCTCCGCCTTTATGATATACCACTGGTTAAGACGGACGGTGCGATCTTCCTTGGAAAAAATAATTTTGTCTGCCGGCAGCCTTAAAATAGAAAGGTTCTTGTTGCCATTTGGATCATCTTCGTAGCGGAAATGCTTAAAAAAAGTCTCCCTCTCGTTTTCGTCTATATGGTTATTTGTATAGTCAGAGGCCACAATTAAAACCTTGTGCCCCAAAATTGCAAGAGAATCTGCAAAAGACTTTACGGAAACGGCAACACCGTTGATGCGAGGATAATATGCGTCCGTAAACATAACTACTTTCATAACTTGGGCATTATACCCTATTCTTGATGAATGGGCAAGTATTTGATATATTTAATATGTACGACTTGGAGCGCATGCATAGTTCAACTGTGCCCTGCGCTTCGCATCCGGGCAGTCCATAGCAAGATCCCCGCTTTCCAGGGTTCCGGCATTCGCCTCCATTGCCGGGTGGCAACGGCTTCGCCGCCCTTACAATCGGGGCTAGGCTTTATGGCAAGTAAGGCTTTAAGGACGCTTTTTTATTAAAACAAAAGGGGCTTTTATGACAGGAGCACAAAAAGAAGACATCTTCAACCTACTCAAAGCGGCATCTTCCTGCAACCTGGGCTATACGGCAAAGGCATTCAAAACAGCCCCAAGCTTTACGGACGACCCGGCACTTCCTCAAACACAAGCAAAAGAAGCGGCTGTTGCAGAAGCAAAAAGCCCTCTTTCCATAGGCTCCATAGCACATAAAATCCAAGCCTGCAAAAACTGCTCCCTCGCTGCAACAAGGAACAATGTAGTCCCCGGAGAAGGCGTAGAAAACCCAGTGGTACTCGTTGTAGGAGAAGGCCCTGGAGAAGACGAAGACAAGACAGGAAGGCCATTCGTTGGCAAAGCAGGCCAGCTTTTGGATAAAATGCTTTCCGCCATAGAACTTGACCGCACAAAGAACTGCTACATAGCAAACATAGTAAAATGCCGCCCGCCTGCAAACAGAACACCCCAGCCGGAAGAAGCAGAGGCATGTTCAGGCTTCCTCCAGGCTCAAATCCACCTACTAAAGCCCAAGATGATTCTTGCAATGGGAAGAACAGCATTTCAGAACCTTCTTAAAACCACGGAGGGAATAAATTCTGCCCGCGGAAAATTCTTTGACCTTAACGGAATCCCCCTAATGCCAACCTACCACCCCTCAGCCCTGCTCAGGGACGAAAGCCTAAAAAGACCGGCATGGGAAGACTTAAAGGCATTCAAGGCAAGGCTGCTCCAAATTTGTCCGGACTACAATAAATGACAAGCAAGCAGCGTTACCTGGAAGTAATAGTAAACGTTCCTCTTAACCAGACATTCACCTACCTGGAACCGGAAGATTCATCAGAAGAAGGAAAAGGCAATCCGGAAAACCCCTTTGGCTGCAGGGTTGAAGTGCGCTTTGGAAACAGAAAGCTAACAGGCATTGTGGCTGCCATTCACGACGGCATACCGGCAAACTGCCCCGTGGACAAAACAAAAATAAGGACTGCCCTGCGCTACATAGACAAAGAGCCTATCCTAACCCAGGAACTCTACGCCACCGCACTCTGGATGCAAAAGTACTACCTCTCGTCAATCGGAGAAACAGTCTTTGCAATGATTCCATCTGGCCGCAGGGAAACAGACAGCTCTTCTTTTTCCTTTACGGAAGACGACCTTAGCTTTGAAAAAAAAGAACTAAGCAGCGAACAGACAGCCGCTGTAGAAGGAATCCTTACCCAAAACGAAAGCCTCTTCCACTACCTCTACGGAACCACAGGCAGCGGAAAAACAGAAGTCTTTCTTACCGTAGCAGAAAGAACCCTTCAAAAGGGAATGGGGGTAATATACCTTGTCCCGGAAATAGGCCTTACCCCTCAGGTTGTGGAAGCCGTAGTGCAAAGGTTTGGAAAGGTTGCAGCCGTACTGCATTCAGGGCTTACCCCAAGCCAAAGGCTTAATGAATGGAAGCGGATTCTTCACGAAGAGGCAAGGATTGTTGTTGGGGCAAGAAGCGCCATATTTGCTCCTGTAAAAAAACTGGGGCTAATAATAATAGACGAAGAGCACGACGGATCCTACAAGTCTGGCTCTGCACCCCGCTACCACGCAAGGCAAGTTGCCATGCACAGGGCAGCAAAGCTTGGAATTCCGCTTGTAATGGGTTCTGCAACCCCTTCCGTAGAATCATGGAAGGCCATGGAAGACAAGACCATAATACGCCACACCCTTACCAGAAGACTTGCCGGTGGAGCAATGCCAAGCATAAAGGCCGTAAACCTAAGCCTTGAACCTTCGCAGGGGGGCTGCCTTTCCCGTGAGCTGGAAGACGAAATCCGCTCCGCACTTGACCAAAAGCGGCAGACAATACTCTTCCTTAACAGGCGGGGCTTCACCCATTTTTTTAGGTGCAACAGCTGCGGTTTTGAGATGAAGTGCAAAAACTGTTCCGTTCCCCTCACCTACCACAAAACGGAAAACCGCCTACGCTGCCACTACTGCGGATATTCAATCCAACCGCCAGCCCAATGCCCGGAATGCGGTTCACTGGACGTAGGCTACTCTGGATTTGGCACGGAATTCATAGAGGCAGAAGTTAAGTCAAAGTTTCCGTCTGCAAAAGTGATGAGGATAGACACTGATTCCCTAACAAAAAAAGGAGAGCTGCAGGAAAAGCTGAATCTATTCAAAAGCGGCGAATACGACATTCTCCTTGGAACCCAGATGATTGCAAAGGGGCTAAACTTTCCCCGCCTAAAACTTGCAGGAGTTGTCCTTGCAGACACAGGGCTCCACATGCCGGACTTTAGGGCAGCAGAAAGAACCTTCGCACTAATCACCCAGGTTGCAGGCAGGGCAGGAAGATTCTTCCCGGACGGTAGGGTAATCGTGCAAAGCTACAGCCCGGACAGAGAACCCATTGCACTTGCCGTAAGCGCACAGACGGAAGAATTCTACACAAGGGAACTGGAAAGCCGCCAAATTCTCTGTTTTCCCCCATATTCAAGGCTGCTGCGCTTCGTATTCCGCTCGTCAGTACCGGAAGCCGCAAAAACAGCCGCAAACGGAGCCTACCACATCCTAAAGGCAAACTTACAGCCCGGCGTAGACATACTTGGCCCTGCAGAATGCCCCCTAAGCATGATAAGCCTAAACTTTAGGCAGCAGATAATCCTCCGGGGCAAGCAGATTGTCCCCATGCAAAAAATGGCAGAAGTCCTAGTCTACGGCTACAGCGCTCCCAAAAACGTATACATAGAAGTAGACGTAGACCCCGTAAATTTGATGTAAGCAAATTTGGAATTTTTATTATGAACCGTGACTTTCGCTTTTGCCTGATTGTTAGCCTTTGGATTTTTTGTTATAATTAGGTTATGGAAGAGGCGATTATCAAGGCAGAAAAAATGGTTAGCGGAGGCGACTGCATCTCCAAGATTGACGGGAAGACCGTTTTTGTTCCCTATGCACTGCCGGGGGAAAGTCTAAAAATTCAGATTGAGAGGGAAATGCGGGACTATTCGACCGCGCGGATTGTGGAGGTGCTTGAGCCTTCCTCCAACAGGGCTACCCCATTTTGCCCATTATACACTAAATGCGGCGGCTGCAACATGCAGCACATTGCCACGGATTTCCAGACGGAGCTGCGTTCTTCCATATTAAAGGATGCCTTTGAGCGCGAGGGAGTTGAACTTGGCCAAATCAACGTTGTAAGCGCAAGCCCCACAGGCTACCGGGCCAGGTTCCAGCTGCACGACGGCGGTTTAATGGAAAAAAGGAGCAACAAGGTACTCCCCATACAGAACTGCCCCTGCGCCACACCGGAGGTGAACAAGTATCTTGCGGAAATGCCCTTTGAACAGAGGCCCAAGGGTCGGGTTCACGTATTCGGTACGGAAAAAATCGTTTCGATTCCTGATGGTTTTGACAAGATAATTGTCTGCAACGAGGATTCAAAGAAGGAAGGCCGCGTTATTGGCAAGCGTACAGTAAGAAACGGCCGGCCTACGAAGAAAATCAAGAAGGTTCAGCCGCGCTACGAGGGTGCAAGCGTAAAGGAAGAGAACCTTTGTACAGTGGACATTCTGGGCAAGAAGATTACTTTTGACGTCCAGGGCTTTTTCCAGTCCAACATGCAGGTTTTAGAAAAGACAATTCCCCTGATTACAGAAGGCCTTGGCGGTAAGCACGTACTTGACATGTATGCCGGGGCGGGAACTTTCAGCGTATTCCTTGCAGATCTCTTCAGCAAAGTGACCTTGGTTGAGCACAATAAGTCTGCCATTGTATATGCGGAGCAGAATCTTTTTGGCACTTCCCACGAAAGCTTTGGCCTTAGCGGAGCCGTCTGGGTAAAGTATCATGCATCTTCCTGCATTGAGCGCAACGGCAATTTTGATGCGGTTGTAATAGACCCACCCAGGAGCGGCATGGAAAAGGAAGTCTGTTCATGGCTTTGCTCTTCGGGCATAAAGCAAATAAGGAGCCTTTCCTGCGACATTGCAACCCACGCCAGGGACGTTGGCAGGCTTGTAAAGAGCGGCTACAAGCTAAAATCGCTTTATCTTTTGGATTTTTATCCCCAAACATGCAACATTGAGAGCCTTGCGTTGTTGGAAAGATAGGAGAAAGCTTACAGCTTAGCAATACAAGCAAATGTATATAGAAGCAATTATAAAAAAAGTTTTTGTATCCTCACTTGCATTTCTTTTTGTGGCCGGATTTTCCTTTGGACAAGCGGCAAAAAAGGCGGAAAAAGACCTGCCTTCCCAAAAAGAGGCAGAAGAAGAGGATCTTTCGCCAACAGTTCAGGTTGTAGACCTAAAGTACACCCTTCCAAGCTGGGTTACTGTTACTGGGGGGAGCATTCTTTGCCAGCCCGTACGGAACAGCTTTGGCTATGCTGCCGTAGAAGAAGGAAAGATGGTCTGTGCCTTTGACCACGACGGAAAGATAATGTGGGAGCGCGGAATTAACGCTCGCCTAAAACCGCTTATTTCCGTTGGCGCATCCGACATGATTTACATAATAAGCAAAGACGGCGACCTTAACATGATGAACCCGGGGGGACTTTTGGTTTGGACTGCCCATTCAGGCTTTTCCGTAACGGAGGCACCCCTTCCCGGGCGCGACGGGCGCATTTACGTCCGCGGTGACTCGGACATTGCCTGCTTTGGCATAAAGGGAATCTGCCGCTGGAACATTCCCCTTCCTGAGCAGAACACTTCTCTGCCTATAGTTGAGCTTAACGAGGGGTCTGTTCTTGTATTCATTAACAAAGAGGTTGACGGAAAGAGCGTTGCGGTTACGGTCACTCCTTTTGGCGAAGTAAGCGATGAATTCTGCTTTTCCGGAAAGGTTGTCCAGGTTGAACAGTGCTTTTTTGGAGCCTTGGTCTCTTTTGCGGACGGTGCAACAGGACTTTGTGCGGAAAAAGACGGCAAACCCTATTCAAAATGGGCTGTAATGGCAGGACAGCAGGGACTTTCTGCCCCAACAAGGATTATAACGGAAGGATTTTCACCTTCAACTGCCCTTCTTCTTACGGGAAGCCCCGCTACGGCAATACAGATAGGCGTTTTGGACGGAAGCCAGAAGCATGTCTACAAGACAGATTTTAGTCCGAATGCCCTAACCTACGCCGGTCGAACCCTGCAGGGGCTTGTGCTTGCAGACGGTAGCCATGCCTGCTGCTACATGCCGGAAGGAGAGCCCTTGTGGAAAGCCACCTTCAATCCGTCAAAGAAGTGGACTTATTTTTTCCCCACTGATTCCGGCAACATAGGCCTTTGCATGAGGGACTGGGTTATAGAAGGCTACAGAATAAGGCAGAACATAGGCTTTTCGCCAGACATAAGTTCTTATCATCCAAAGAATAACAGGGACTACAACACTTTCTACGAAAAGACCGACCTTCACTCCACGAATGTTTCGGGGCCCGTCATAAGCCCAGAGCATGCGGAAGACATACTGAATTCATTCGGCGAAGGAAAATTCGGCACCCGCGAAAAGGATTGGATTCCTGTGCTAAAAAACGAGCTTTCGGAAATGATACTGGCGTGGACAACCCTTAATTCCCAGCAGAACACGGAGCAGCCCTTCTTTTGCAAGGATTTTGACTATACAAGGACGGTCCTTTCGCTTGCGGCAAATTCCGGCACCGGAATGTACCAGAAATACTTTGCAGAACTGCTGGAAAAGGTAAGGGATCCGGTTGTTCTTGCCGAAGTCATAAAAAGCGCGGGAATTTCCGCCTACGACCCGGATGCAAGGATGCTGAGTGCAATGGAGGCGATTGCAAAAAAGTATTCCCTAAAGAATTCCAACGAAAGCGTCCACATAGCCATTTGTGACGCAACCTTTGAAATTTGCCGCTTTATGGGGCGTCCGGCCTTCTTTGCAAAGGGAAAAGCAACCATAACAAGGCTTCTTAGCCCCCAGTACGGCAAGGCTACAAGGGAATATGCGCGGAAAACTCTTGAAAAATTCATTGAAATCGGCTTTTAAATGAATAAATTTTGCAACAAGACACTTTTGTTTTAAAACAAATAGTGTTATAATGATTATATAAAGTTATTTTTGGAGGATTTATGAAAATTTATAAATTAGCATCAATGGCTGCCGTAGTTGCACTTACATTGCTGACTACGATATCTGCACTTGAAGTTGATGAAGATGAAATCCGAAGCATAGGAAACGAAGTCGTTACATTTGAAAACTATATGGGACCGCACGCCTACATTGAGACTGTAGACGCAATCCGTTCTATAGGAACTGGACTTGGAAGACAGGTTGCCGCAAACCTTAATTCCGCCGCAACCTACGGAAAAGGCGCAAAGTATTCCGTAATACATGCCATAGACCCTTCCGAAAAATCAAAATTTGATGCGGACATCCTTTTTATCAATGAAAACGCCCAGGTTGACCACGTTCGTAACCTCCGCAGAATCATCCAGGGCTACCTCATGGGGGCATACGGCTACAACAGCAATGATGCAGCCACAATTTCCACCTTCGTAACTGTATACAACGCTGTCTACCGCAAGAACATAAAGGTATTTACAGAACGCTACAAGAATGTAGTCGTGCAGAACCTTACCGCAGACAAGTGCGGTCTTTCCACAAAGTGGGATGAATGGCCTGGAAACTCACAGATTGTAATTCCTCTCTTCGACATGAACTCCAGCCTTTCTGCCGTTGATACTTCAGCAATCAGCGACAAGCGCGTAATTGACTCTATGCGCGAAAAGGACGACCGTGGTATTGACGAGCGCAAGAACATGGTTGACATTAAGGAGCGTGAGGCTGAGGACTATTCAAACAAGGCCCAGAAGTCCGCAGAAGATGCCGCCCAGAAAAACAAGCAGCTTGAAGAGCAGAAGAAGAAGTCTGACGCTGCAAACAAGGACGCAAACCAGGCACAGAAAGACGCAAGCAACGCAAAGAAGGCATCTGAAGACGCAAAGAAGAATGCAGACAAGGCACAGAAAGACGCTGATGCTGCAAAGAAGAACTCAGAAAAGGCTGCCAACGACGCAAAGAACGATCCAGACAACAAGCAGAAGCAGCAGGCCGCAGAAAATGCAAAGAAGAAGGCTGAAGAAGCCGAAAAGAAGGCTCAGGCTGCAAAACAGGCTGCAGACGAAAAGCAGAAGGCAGCAGACCAGAAGCAGAAAGACGCAGACTCTAAGAAGTCAGCAGCAGAAACAGAATCCAAGAAGACTGCCGACCAGTCAAAGGCTGTTGCAGATGCACAGAAAAAGGCAAGCGACCAGCAGTCAATTTCCGACAAGAAGCAGGCAGAAGCCCAGAAGGAGCGCACAGAGATTGCAAAAGACCAGCAGCGCCTCCTTGCAGCGGAACTTGAAGACCTTGACAACAAGAATTCCGTTATCGGCCTTAAGCTTACGGACGAAGAGACTCTCCTTAGCAAGATGATCCGCATCGACACCACAAGCGGCGTAATCCTTAGGGAATCTCCTGTAAACGTAATCCGCGGAAGGTCAATCTACCCGGTAGCCATTGAAGCAGACGGAACAAGCGCACTTTCTATGGACAGCGACGCCCTTGCAACTCCAGTAATGTACCTTGCTGTTTGCGGTGAGACACTGAGCACCAACAATGCAGCCGTAAAGCTTTGCCTTATCGACTCAAAGAGGATGGAAATCCAGAAGGAAAGCAACGAAGTTGTAGCAGAAGATTCTGTTCTTACTACAGACGGAACAAACTTCTACTGTGTAATAAAGGACGGTGGCAAGTGGGTTGTAGCAAAGTATGACAGCCAGGTTAACCTGCTTCTTAAGAGCCCGGTTCCGGTAATCAGCAACACACCTATTACCGTAACACCAAAGGGACTTGTTGTAATGTCTGCAGAAGGACCGGTTGTTCTTCTGAACCTTAAGGATTTGTCACAGGTTACTGCAGGACCTGCAACTCTTACAGGCATTGTAAACGAAAATACTGCAAAAGCTACGATTACACCTGCAAAATAGGTAAAATCTAGAAAAAAAGCTAAACTCCTAACAGAAAGGCTGGCTGTAGAAGATACAGTCAGCCTTTTTGCATATAAAGCTTACGCCTAGGCACAGTAATAAATGGCATGTAGTCCAAAAGAAGGAGACTAGCTTTCTTCCCTGGACTTGTTTTCGAATTTTGTGTATGAAGAAAGGAAAAGAAGTTCTACATCACCGATTGGACCGTTACGCTGCTTTGCAACTATAAGCTTTCTGTCCATAACAGGGTTGAATTCCTCCCCTTCCTGCTGCTTTTTTCGGTCTCCATGAATGAACATAACCATATCGGCATCCTGTTCAATTGAACCGGAACCACGCAGTTGGGCAAGGTTTGGCTCGTCACCCTCTGCGTTTCTGGCTACCTGGCACAAGACAACCACTGGAATTTCAAGTTCGCGGGCAAGGCTCTTCAGCGACTTTGAGATAGCCGACTGCTGCTCATACACAGGGGCTTCCTCGTGCTCGCTTGTAATAAGGCCTATGTAGTCTATAAATATAATTTGAACTTTCTGGTTTACCCTCATGCGGCGGGCCATTGCGCGGAGGTCAAGAAGCTTCATGTTTGGGGTGTCCACGATGTAGAGGGGGGCATCAAAGCAGACATTTGCGGCATCCTGTAGTTTCTTGAAGTCTTCGGTTTTTAGCATGCCGCTCCTGAGCTTTGTTCCAGGAATTCGGGCCACCTGGGACAAAAGACGCTGTCCTATCTGTTCGGCTGACATTTCAAGGCTAAAAAAGCCGCATGGAATCTTTTTTTCTACTGCTATGTGCTGCATCATGGAAAGGGCCATTGCGGTCTTACCCATGGAGGGGCGCGCACCGATTATTATCATTTCGCTGTTTTGGAATCCGCTAGTCATGGAGTCAAGCTTTGTAAATCCGGTTGAAATTCCCGAACAGGAATCTTTGTTCTTGTAATGGTAGTCTATAAGCTGGATTGTCTTGGGAACGACATCCTTCATTGAAAAGACCTGGTTGGCCTGATTTACGTCGGTAAGCTTGAATATTTTTTGCTCTGCTTCCTCGAGAATTTTTCGGCTTTCCTTAGTTTCGTCAAAGCTTTCGGATTTTATGTCGGAGGATATTTTTATGAGGTTGCGCCTTGTTGAATTGTCAAGGACGATTTTTGCGTAATAGTCAACGTTGGAACTTGTGGGCACTGTGTCCGTAAGGGTTGATACGTATGCCGTCCCCCCAGCTTTTTCCAGGTTTCCTGATTTTGTAAGGTCGTCGATGAGGGTAAGCATGTCGCCACGGATGCCCTTTGAAAAGAGGCCTGTCATCGCTTCGAAAATAATCTGGTTCTGCTGGCTGTAAAAATTGTCGCTCCTTAGATAGGTTATTACGTCGCCGATTGAACCCCAGTCCAAAAGAATGGCTCCGAGCGTAGCCTTTTCTGCTTCCAGATTATGAGGAGGAACTTTGTCCTTAAAATCCATTGCAAGCCTCTTTTACGCCAAAACCCGTGGAAAAGACAGCATTTGCAGCCCTCCCACGGGTTTAAAGTCTGAATATTGCTATTCTATGATGAACTTAGTTGTTCTTTTCTGCAGAAGCATTGTCTTCTGACTTTTCGCTTTCAGCAGGGGCTTCCTTTGCGGCAGCCTTTTCCTGCTTCTTTGAATCCTTCTTTGCAGAAGACTTTGAAGTGTCTTCCATTGGCTGTGCCTTTACTTCGAGCTTTACTTCTGCAAGGGATGCTTCGTAAAGGTGAACCTTGAAAGTGTATGCACCGATGTTCTTGATTGTGAGGCCAGGAATTTCAATCTTCTTGCGCTCAATCTCAAAACCATTGTTCTTGAAGTAGTCGGAAAGAGTCTGGCTTGTAACTGCACCGAAGAGCTTTCCGTTTGCACCTGCCGGAACAACGAGTTCAATGGAAAGAGCCTCAAGCTTTTCCTTGAGGGACTTGCTGTCCTGTCTCTTCTGTTCCTTGCGGGCTTCGATTTCTGCCTTTTTGCCTTCAAAGTAGGCTACAGTGTCCACATTGTAGGGAACTGCGAGCATGCGGGGGAACAAATAGTTCCTTGCATAACCATTGGCAACGTTCTTTACGTCACCCATTTCACCAAGATGCTTTACATCATCATTAAGGATAACTTTCATTTCTAGCTCCTATTAAATTTACTGCCTGCGCGTCACCAGGAGTCGGATCGCGGACAGGCAGATTTGTTTTGATTTAGTCTGCTACGTATGGCAGGAGGCAGATTGCGCGTGCACGCTTGATTGCCCTTGCGAGCTCTCTCTGGTGCTTTGCACATGTTCCTGTGATGCGGCGAGGAAGAATCTTACCGCGCTCTGTTGTGAAGCGGCGGAGTCCGTCTGCATCCTTGTAGTCAATCTTTGTCTTGTTGCCACAGAAGCGGCAGACCTTCTTGTGGAAGAATGCCTTGCCCTTTGCGCGTGGATTGCGGCCTTCGTCTTCGCGGCCCTGTGTTGCCTTACCCATATCTTCTGCTTTTACTTCTGTTTCGTTCATTTCGTCTGACATATTATTCTCCTTAAAATGTCAAATTTTTATTCATCCCGCTGATTAGAACGGAATGTCTTCAGGGAACTCGCTGCCCGCCATGGAAGAATCATCCTGGGGAACATAGCCTGAAGCTGCTGGCCTTGGGGCAAATCCGCCCTGACCTTGTGAAGCGTAGCCGCTGCCGCCCTGACCTGAATAGGAGGATGGTCCATCGGACTTTCCACCCAGAAGCTGTACGTTGCTTGCGACTATCTGCACCTTGCTGAATTTCTGGCCGTCTTTTTCCCAACGGTCCTGCTTGAGTGCTCCCTGAACTGCTATCTGCTTTCCTTTGGTAAGATACTGCTTTAAGCTTTCCCCTGACTTGCCGAACAGCGTAACGTCAAAAAAGTTGGCCTCGCTTATCCACTGTTCACCGTCCTTGCGGCTGCGGTTAACAGCTATGCCCAGCTTGCAGACCGGACTTCCGCTCTGAAGGTATGACAATTCGGCGTCTCGCGTAAGGCGACCTATTAAAACCACGCTATTTAAATCAGATGTTGCCATTGGTACCCAACCTCAAAAAGCTTATGCTTCTTTTTCTTCTTCTTTTGCAACAAAGAGATACTTAAGAAGGTTTGTGTTGAACTTGAACTGTGCGTCCAATTCCGTAATTTTTGCAGGATTTGCCTTGATGTGGACAAGGAGGAAACGACCTCTCTTCTGCTTTTTTACTTCATAAGTAAGATCGCGGTCTCCGAAAGGCTCTTCCTTTTCGATTTCCGCACCGAATTTTGCGAGGTCTGCACGCAATGTCTCAAGACCTGCATTGTACTTTTCATCCTCGAGGGGATAAATTGTCATAAGTTCATACTTTTTCATTTTGTATGATCTCCTTACGGCCATAAAATGGGAACTGCATGCGCAGTTCCAAGGGGTATGTTATATTATCAAATCGCAAAAAAGAAGTCAAGGTAGTCACTTTACAATGCAAAGAATGAACCCATGGCACTGCTTGTCCTCGAAAAAGGCAAAGGTGTTATTTTGATGCATTCCTGTAAAAAATTGAAGGTGCCGCAATATTAAAAAATACTGAAAAAATGACATGTATTTGATGTTTGGGGCATAATGGCTTGACGGAATTCCAAGTTGAACATATAATTAAAGAATGAAACAGACAGGAAAATTCAAAAAGCTTTTTTTACTGGCAGTATTAGCAGCCTCATTTATATCTGTATTTGCAGCTTCAAAGAACGATGACCTTGCAGCACTTGCAAAGGACGGTTCCAAGGCCGAGATTGAGAAGGCTATAGCCAAAACGCCGACCCTGCCGGAAATGACATTCGGTTCAAACAAAGAAACGTTTATCATGCTCGCGCTCAAGAACGACCGCGACATTTCAATCATAAAGACTCTGCTCAAAAAGGGTGCCATGCTTAACACCAAGGCTAAGGACAAGAGGACTCCCATTATGTATGCGGCCCAGTACTCGTCCAGCCCGGAAGTTGTTGAAACGATAATCACCTACAATGCCTCAACCATTTCAAGCAGGAAGCAGCGCGTTACCAGAAAGGACAAGAGCGGAAAGACAGCCTTTGACTATGCAAAGCTGAATTCTGCAAGCGGAATTACCGAGATTCTCCAGAAATATGCGCCTGAATACGCACTTTCAAGCGGCGGGGAAGAAGCTAGGATTTCACTTGAAAAATACTACATAGGCCTTGCGGAAAAAGGAAGCGAAAAGGAAATAAGGGAAGCCTTCTACACATACCCTGCCCTTGCCCGCACAAGATTCGGGGAAAACAAGGAAACTTTCCTCATGCTGCTTTTGAAAAATGACCGCGAATGGAGCGAAGTTGGCCGTGCCGTATACGAAGGCTGCTCAATAGACGCTACTGCAGAAGACGGAAGGACTCCGGCAATGTACTGTGCCCAGTACGGAACCAAGCCAGAGCTTTTCTCAAGGCTCATAAAGGATGGTACCATATTCAATGCAGGTACGCAGGGGCGTGTTTCTGCCCTGGACAAAAGCGGAAAGTCTGTTTACGATTATGCACTTGAAAACCCAAACACGGAAATGATAAGTGCGGTTGACAGGTTCAAGCCGCAGGTTCGCGCTACAGGAAATGCAGGCAAGAAGCCTGTTGTCGAGGAAGAGCCACCCGCAATAGTTGTAGCTGAACCGGAAGACCCGGGCTATACAGAAACGAAGGAACCGATAAAGAGTGCGGATGACTATTCCCCCACAAGCCTTTATGACTATGCGGAAGACGAAATGCCTTATGGAAGCGATGAAAACGATGCTTCGGGCCTTGCCTCCGCAGACATTGACCTTGCCGACGTGCACGGCATTACCAAGCTGATGAGGGCTGCAAAGGCCGGAAACTACAGCGAGATGCAGAGGCTCATAAAGGCCGGTGCAAACGTAAAGAAGCGTGACAATGACGGATGGAGCGCACTTATGTACGCAGTCCGCTACCAGAACAACATGAACTGCATCCAGCTTCTCGTGGACAACGGAGCCCCCGTACGCATACGCAACAAGTACAACACGACTCCCCTTCTTTTGGCGGCAGAATATTCTGAAAACCCTCAGGTTCTGGACTACATGCTAAGGGACCGTTCTGCATCAGAGAATGAAGTCTTTAATGCCTTCATACTTGCCATAACTTCTACGGCAGGCTCTGCCAGCGTAAAAGAAGAAAAACTCAGGCTCTTTATTGACATGGGCATCCCGATAAACAGAATCTGGAACGGAAAAACTCCGCTCATCTACGCATGCCAGTACTGCACTTCAACTTCAACGCTGAAGGTGCTTCTTGACGGCGGCGCAAAGACTCTTGTAAAGGATTCCGACGGAAAGACAGCTTTTGACTATGCTGAATCCAATGCACAACTGTCTCATGATGACATATTCTGGTCTCTTAACAAGTAGGGCCAACTGATGCGCATTACCGGCGGAATACTAAAAGGAAGACACACTCAGGTGCCGGATGGTAAGATGGCTATAAGGCCGGCTATGGACAAGATGCGGGAATCCGTGTTCAACATACTGGGCACAAAGCTTGCGGGTAAGTCCTTCCTTGACCTTTTTAGCGGTTCAGGCACCATTGCTCTGGAGGCTGTTTCCCATGGGGCAAGTGAAGTTTCACTCTGCGAGATGGACAAATCCAAGGCAAAGATTGTAATACAAAACGTGGCCATGGCAGAAGAAGCAGGAGTCCGCATTGACTGCCACTTTATGGCGGTGGAGCTTTTCCTCAAAAGATGTAAGAAAAGCTACGACTACATTTTTTTGGACCCGCCCTTCCCCTATAAATTCCGCCAGGAGCTTATAGAGACCATCAGTTCAAGGAATTTGCTGAATGAAGGTGGAACTGCGATAATCCATTATCCGCATGAAGATCCCCTGCCTGAAGCGATTGGGGAACTTTGCAGAACCGACCACAGGGTCTACGGCCGCTCAAATGTGGATTTTTTTCAAAAAATTAATAATAAATCAACAATAGAAACTTGACAAATAAAAATAACAGGGTAAAATTAATTTAGTACTGTTGCAGGGATATTTAATGACAGATGATTTAAAAAAGCAAATCGAAAGCAAGCAAGGCTCTCAAGGATTCATAAAGGTCACTGACAATCCTGTGCAAGACCTGAATGACCAGCAAAAAGTCGCTTTAAACCGCAAGGCAAACGCCCTGTTCAACGAAGGCCGGATTGACATGGCGGAAAGAATATTCATTACAACCGGATATTCAGACGGGCTTACGCGTGTTGGCGATGCTTATGCCAAAAAAAATGAGTGGCTAAAGGCGCTTAGAATGTATCTGTTGGCCCACAACAAAAGAAAGTCCGGTCCGCTGATAGAAAAAATGTCTGGCTTGGTTTCAATGATGCTGAAAGACGAGGAGTAAAAAAGTTATGGATGTAAAAAAAATGAGTATGGACGTACCTGATTTTGAGGATGCTTTGGCAGACCCCTCTCTCATCGTTGCAGAAGAAGGAATCTCAAAGGAAATAAGCGAATTGTCAAAAAAAGGATATTCCTTCCTAAAAGAAAATAAAATCAACTATGCAATAGATTCGTTCAAGGAAATACTTAATATAGAAGACAACAACAATTATGCCCTTGTAGGCCTTGGTGACTGCGAGAGGAAGCGGGGAAATTTCAAGGAAGCTGTTGACTTCTATTCAAAGTGCCTGTCCTATCATCCGGGGAACAACTACGCACTTTTCGGACTTGCCGACTGCTACAAGGCCATGAACCAGTTCATCAAAGCTATAGACATCTGGGAGCAGTACCTTGTCCATGATGACCGCAACATTACGGTTTTGACCCGCGTTGCAGACGCTTACCGCAAGATTCATGACTTTAAGAAGTCAAAGCAGCTCTACCTGCAGGTTCTTGATATGGAAGAGAACAATGCCTATGCACTTATAGGTCTTGGACACCTGCACTACGACTTTAAGGAATACAAGGATGCTCTCTACTACTGGACAAAGATGCTGGAGGTGAACCCCCAGAACGTGGACATCCGCGTCCTTACTTCAATTGGAAACTGCCACCGCAAGCTAAAGACCTTTGACCAGGGACTTACATATTTTGAGCGTGCCCTTGAGATGGACCCAAAGAATTTCTATGCCCTTTTTGGACTTGCTGACTGCTACCGCGGACTTAACCAGCAGTTCAGATCCATCGAATACTGGAACAAGATTCTGGAGATGGACGCAAACAACAAGGTAATCCTTACCCGCGCAGGCGATGCATACAGGAATACAGGCGACTACAAGACCGCAACCGAATACTACAACCGTGCCATGGACATTGACTTTGACATTTATGCGGCACTTGGTCTTGCCCTTATCTGCAAGGGAGAAGGAAAATACGAAGAGGCAGTGGAACGTCTTTCCAGCCTTATCCGCAACGACGAAAAGAATTACAGGCTCTACATAGACCTTGCCGACTGCTACGTTAAGATGAACCAAAAGCAGAAAGCTATAGACGTGCTCACCTCTTTCCAGAAATACGGAATAAGAAGCCAGGCTGTAAACGAAATGCTGGACAAGCTGGAAGGCAACCATTTCTAATACAAAATGGCCGGAAAAATTGCCGTTTGCGGTTTGAACCCGCAGGAAATTTGCGAAAATTTAGCTATCTCTCCATCTTTTAGGGGCAAACAGATTTTTGGCTGGATTGCAAAGGGGGTTACGTCATTTGAAGAGATGAAGAACCTCGACAAGTCCACTATTGCCCTGCTAAACGAAAAAGCTGTCCTTCGTTCCTCAAAAGTTGGGAAAGTCTTGCGAGATTCAGACGGGACTATAAAGCTTCAAATTATACTGGAAGATTCCCGCGCCGTAGAAACCGTACTGCTAACGGACAGGGAAGGAAGAAAAACTGCATGCGTAAGCTGCCAGGCCGGATGTGCAATGGGCTGTCTTTTTTGCAAGACGGGAACCCTTGGACTTGGAAGGAACCTTACCGCAGCAGAAATTGTAGAAGAATTTCTTTTTTTGGAAAAGGAAGCCGGAACTCTGGACAACATAGTCTTTATGGGTATGGGTGAACCTTTACAAAATCTTAAATCGATACAAAAAGCGGTTGAAATTCTTACAGACCCAAAAGGCCGTGCCCTAAGTTCCAGAAGAATCACCTTGAGCACATGCGGACTTGTAAAAGGAATCCGCGAGCTAGCAGATTCTGGCTCTAAGATAAGGCTTGCCATATCCCTTACAACTGCCGACAGCAAGCTTAGGGAAGAACTTATGCCTGTTGCAAAGGGCAATCCCCTTCCGGAACTAAAAGAAGCAATTTCCTACTATATAAAAAAGACTGGCAAGCGCGTAACTTTGGAGGCAGCCCTGCTTTCCGGTGTTAACACAGGCCGTGAAAGTGCCCAGCAGATGATTGACTTTGCATCAGGGCTTGACGTTTACATAAACCTTATCCCCTGGAACCCGGTTGAAGGACTTGAATTTTCCACTCCTACAAACAGTGAGTGCTACAAATTCAAGGAAATGCTGGAAAATGCACATATTAATGTAAATTTAAGGATTCGCAGGGGGGCAGGAATAAACGGAGCATGCGGTCAGCTGGGAAATTCACTGGCAAATTAGCAAAATTTGTAACCCTTTTGAAATTATTCCATTTTTCATATTGCATATTTTACCTCTACCCATTATAATAAAAAAACAAGTAGGAGTTAGCCATGCAGAAGAAGATATATGTTGTCGGAATGGATGATGATGCAGCAGCCGGAAAAGTTGACGCAGCGGTAAAAGCCGTTGCAGGTGTTACAAATGTTGTTTCCAGCGCGATGAAATGCCAGGTTTGCGTAGACTTTGACGAAGCTACAGCTGGTATTGAGGATGCAATCAACGCTGCCATCGGTTCTGTTGGCGTAACGGTTGTAGGTTAAACAATTTAAGACTAAATAAATATGAAAATTACAATATTAGATGGACACGCACTCAACCCGGGCGATCTTTCCTGGAAGCCATTGGAAGAATTTGGCGAGCTTAAGGTTTACGACCGCACTCCAAGTGAACTTGTAATCGAACGCATTGCGGACAGTGACGCCATTTTGCTTAATAAAATCAACATAACTGAAAGCGTCCTTGCTGCCTGCCCTTCACTGCGCTACATCGGTGTTCAGGCTACAGGATACAATGTAATAGACATGGAAGCCTGCCGCCGCCACGGAGTTACGGTAACAAACGTGCCCTCTTATTCCACTGCGGGTGTTGCCCAGCTTACATTTGCATTCATCACGGAATTTGCATGCCACACAAAAATGCACTCAGACAGCGTTATGGCCGGAGACTGGTGCAAGGCTCCAAACTTTTGCTACTGGAAGGCCCCGCTTACAGAACTTGAAGGCAAGACATTAGGCATTTTTGGCTACGGGCACATAGGAAGCCGTGTAGCTGCCATAGGAAAGGCCTTTGGAATGAAGGTAATTGCATGCACAAGGACCCCAAAGGCAGAGATAGAGCATCCTGTAGACTTTGAGACCCTCCTTAAGGAATCCGACATTCTTTCGCTCCACGCACCTCTTACGGAAAAAACAAAGGGTATAATCAATAAGGAAACCATTGCCTTAATGAAGCCCACAGCCTACTTAATCAATACGGCAAGAGGCGGTTTTGTAAACGAAGCGGACATGCGAAAAGCACTGGATTCTGGCAGAATTGCTGGATATGCCGCAGACACGGTTAGCGAAGAGCCCATGGCAAAGGCCAATCCCCTTCTTGGCGCAAAGAACTGCCTTATAACTCCCCACATCGCTTGGGCAGCTACAGAAACAAGGCAGAGGCTTCTTAACATAGTCATAGAAAACCTGCGCTGTTTTATAGAAGGAAAGCCCCAGAACGTGGTAAGCTGATTCACATGGATTTTTTCTCCGACCACTTGAAATATTTAACAATACTGAATATACTTTAGTAAAAGTAAAATTCAATCAGAGGTATGAATATGGGAAAGACAATCGCTCAGAAAATTTTTGAAGCCCATTTGGTTGACAAGCCGTTTGAAGGCACCAACATCTTAAAGCTTGACAGGGTTTTCTGCCATGAAATTACAACACCCATCGCAATCAACGACCTTATTGAGCGCGGCAAGGACCGTGTTTTTGACCCGACAAAAATCAAGGCGGTAATTGACCACGTAACTCCCGCAAAGGACTCAAAGTGCGCAATGCAGGAAAAAATCCTCCGCGACTGGGCTGGCCGCAACAACATCAAGGACTTTTTTGACATTGGTGCTAACGGCGTATGCCATGCAATCTTCCCGGAAAAGGGATATGTCCGCCCCGGTTACACAGTAATCATGGGAGACAGCCACACCTGTACCCACGGAGCATTCGGTGCTTTTGCGGCAGGCGTTGGAACCACAGACCTTGAAGTTGGAATCTTAAAGGGAGTATGCTCTTTCCGCGAGCCAAAGGCCCTCAAATTCGTTTTGAACGGCACATTAAAGCCAGGCGTATACGCAAAAGACGTAATTCTTTTCCTTATCGGAGAGATTGGCGTAAACGGAGCAACAAACTGCGTTGCTGAATTTACAGGCCCGGTGGTAGACAAATTCAGCATGGAAGAAAGGATGACAATCTGCAACATGGCTGTAGAAGCTGGAGCTACAAGCGGCATCTGCTTCCCGGACATGACGACTGTTGAATACCTGTGGCCATTCATAAAGGATGAATTTGCATCAAAAGAAGAGGCACTCAAGGAATACAGCAAGTGGGTTGACGACGAGGATGCAACTTACGAAAAAGTCTACACATTTGACCTTTCCAACCTGGAGCCTGTATGCACAATCAACTACAAGCCAGACCAGATTAAGAAAGTTTCCGAAATGAAGGGAACAAAGGTTGACCAGGTTTACATTGGAAGCTGTACAAACGGCCGCCTGAGCGACTTGCGCGTTGCAGCACAAATCCTTAAGGGACACCATCTTGCAGCAGGCGTAAGGGGTATCGTTTCCCCCGCTACACCAAAAATCTACAAGGATGCTATGGACGAAGGCCTTTTGGGCATCTTTATGGACGCTGGCTTCTGCGTAACAAATCCAACCTGCGGTGCTTGTCTTGGAATGAGCAACGGCGTACTTGCAGAAGGCGAAGTTTGCGCTTCCACAACAAACCGCAACTTTAACGGACGCATGGGAAAAGGCGGTATGGTTCACCTGATGAGCCCTGCAACGGCAGCTGCAACTGCAATAGCAGGAACAATCACAAATTCCGAGCTTTACAAGGGCTAAGGAAGGGCCAAAGAAGGATTGCATCTTTCAAGGTGCACTTCTTCCGAGGGTAACATAACAATAATTTCTAATGACAAGAGGCAAATCTTGCATTAGAATAAAAATGGGCGGAGGTTTTTTCTTCCGCAAAATAAACAGAAGAAATCAAGAGGAAAGCAATGAAACAGTTTGGCGGAGACGTTCTCTTTTTGGACCGTTCGGACATCAACACTGATGAAATCATTCCGGCAAAGTATCTTACGGAAAACACCAAGCAGGCGCTTCAGCCGTACCTGTTGGAAGACTTAAAGCTAGACGGCTTTAATCCAAAGCGTGACGTTGCAGGCAAAAAAGTTATCATTACACGTGAAAACTTTGGCTGCGGTTCAAGCCGTGAGCATGCCCCGTGGGCACTTGAAGTGAACGGAATTTACTGCGTAATCGCGGTGAACTTTGCGCGTATCTTCAGGCAGAACATGTACAACTGTGGACTCCTTGCGCTTGACATGAGCAAAAAGGACATAGACGACATGTTCCGTACTTTTGCAGACAAAGACTGCCAGTGCAAGATTGAGCAGAAAGAAGACGGTACGTGGAAGGTAAAGCTCATTGCAGGTTCCTTAAGCAAAAGCTATCCTTTCAAGCTGGAAGGCTTTGAGAAGGCCCTTATAGAAAACGAAGGCTGGATCGGCTACGCAGACAAGAAGTACTAATTAACCATCAAAACAGTGTAATTAGGCAGGATTACCGCACAAACGGTTTTCCTGCTTTTTTTATTTGAGCCTATACCTTAGCCTATACTGCCCCTCTCCACATCGAATCATCAAAATTAAATCATCAAATGCAACAAAAAAACCGCCCCGGTAAAAACCAAGGCGGCTTTGCTTTAGTGCATGGCACTTGACTACCTGCATATTTTACGCAGGTAGCTTTTCAACACTTAGTGTTGTACTTTGTCGTAACCAACTGCACCTGTAAGCGGATTCTTGAGCCAAGGAGCGTCAATCTTTTCGCAGATGTTAAGCTCTTCGTCAAGGTCTTCCGGGTTCTTTACAAAGAACTTGCAGCGGGTCATATCTGGCTTAAAGTTTACTGTTTCTCCAAGCTTGAATGATTCCTTCGCTGAAGCCTGAACACGGGCGACGATGCTCTGATCCTTTGACTGAAGGAACAAGTGTGTTTCTGCACCGAGAGGTTCCTTGTTAACTACCTTCATCTGCATGTTGTTTTCTGCAGCTGGAGTTGCCTGGTAAGAAAGGTCTTCAGGACGTACACCGAAGTATACCTGCTTTCCGACGTAATTCTTAAGGGCAGCCTGCTGTTCATCAGTTGGGGTAAGTTCAAAAGTTCCCTCGTCAGCAACAATCTTGTCACCAACTTTCTTGATTGTTACAGTCATAAAGTTCATTGGCGGCGAACCGATGAATCCTGCAACAAATTTGTTAATCGGGTGGTTGTACAAGTAGAGAGGTTCACCAATCTGCTGTACGTGACCGTCTTTCATTACAACAATCTTTGTACCCATCGTCATAGCTTCGATCTGGTCGTGGGTAACATAAATCATTGTAGCCTGAAGTCTCTGGTGCAAGGCAGAGATTTCACCACGCATTGTAACGCGGAGTTTTGCGTCCAAGTTGGACAGCGGTTCGTCGAACAAGAATACTTTGGGGTTGCGAACAATTGCGCGACCTACTGCAACACGCTGGCGCTGACCACCGGAAAGAGCCTTTGGTTTGCGGTCCAAGTAAATGGACAAACCAAGAATCTTTGCAGCCTCTTCTACGCGGCGCTGGATTTCTGCCTTATCCATTTTGCGGATTTTAAGACCGAAAGCCATGTTGTCGTAGACGGACATGTGCGGATACAAAGCATAATTCTGGAATACCATAGCGATATTTCTGTCTTTTGGCGGAACATCGTTCATCAACTCGCCGTCGATGTAGAGCTCACCTTCGGAAATATCTTCCAAACCTGCTACCATACGGAGAGTCGTTGACTTTCCGCAGCCGGAAGGACCTACGAATACGCAGAATTCCTTGTCCTCGATAGTGATATTGGCGTTCTGAACGGCACGCACGTTGCCTTCATAAATCTTACCAATACCCTTAAGTTCTACCTTTGCCAATTTTGGCCTCCCAAGGGGTTATATTATGTTTTCTATTATAAAGCCCAGAAAGCATAAAGTCAAATTTATTTTTGTATTTTTTTTTTGAATTTGGACGATATGCCCCTTTTAACTGTGCCCGGCACTCTGTGACCGGCCAAACTCCATGCAATTTCTACCACTCTAAAACCGATAGCGCCACGGATGGCGCGTTAGATGTTAGCAGAATGACTGGTGAGTTTTCGCAGAAAACTCATGGGTAGAAATTGCATGGATGCAATTTTTACCCGCTTTCCAGGGTTCCGCGGGTCCCTTCCCGCTCCATTACCGCTTTGCGGTAACGGGCTAAAGCCCGCCCTTACAATCGGGCGTAGGCTTAATCTGTAACCACTTTTTACATTAAATGGTTGTAATAGTAACTAATATTGACATTAAGGTTATAGATTTATAAAATACTGCAAACAATTCAAGGAGAGTTTATGATTTGTAAGGTTTTCCACAAGCCGGTCTTTTTTTTGTTGCTAGCATTAGCTTCCGTACTTTTTTTTGGCTGCGGTGGCGGCGGCAGTAGTAGCGATGATGAAGAAGAATTCGATATTGAACCTGGAAGTTCTTTGACAGAGTCTGAATTCCGTACTTTTAGGGCTTATCATGCTGAATACTTTGAAGCCGGTTTTGCAGATCTCATAGAAGATTTCCTTGCAGGCTACCAACCTACTTCAAACTACAACACTTATTATATCTCTCCAACAGGAAGTGACTCAAACAACGGACTGTCTGAGCAATCACCATTTGAGACATTTTCCTATGCTTTAAGCTATATGATTGCAGGCGACACCCTCATAGTAATGGACGGCACTTATACTATGAACGGCAGTCATGAAGGCATGGAAGTTAACAAGTACGGATCATACAGTTCCTTTACAACAATAAAAGCAAAGAACAAGGGAAAAGCCATAATATCTGGCGGCAACACGACAAAAAACAATGACTACGCCCTTATGTCCATAAGTGGAAATTATATCATGATAGACGGACTTGTCTTCAAGGACTTAAAGGCAGAAAACGGCGCAAAAGGCATACAGCTTGAAAACGGGGCCCACCACATAATAATTTCCAACTGCGATTTTAACAACATAAAGACCGCAAGCCTGGTTACGCCAGAGTCAAAAAACGATGATAGCCTCCAGTACACCGCAAACGCAATAATAGGCTATGGGGACAGCAATTCCGCCCCTATCCACAGTATCTTGGTCTACAAAAACACATGCCGCAACATGGAAACCGGCTGGGGCGAATGTATTTCCCTTACGGAAAACTGTACGTACGTAAGCATAATAGACAACTATATTGATGACACTGGCAACATAGGCATAGACGTTGGCGGAAACTACGTAGACGAACTCGATGCAGACCGCAGGTTCACGCGATATGCCTACATTGCCCACAACACGGTTGTAAACGAGTCTACAAGTGACACTTACCGCGACACCTGCTACGGAATATATGCAGACGGTGGACAGCACATACAGATTATTGGCAACAAGGTGGCAAACTGCATGGGCGGTATAGAAACTGGTGCAGAAGAAGTGAACGCCGATTATCCGACTTATGACATTTGGATAAGAAAAAACGAAATAATTGACTGCAGCGAAGTCTTCTTTGCATGCGGTGGTTATGAAGCTTCACGCGGATGGGTAAAAAACGTGCACTTTGAGGGAAACACATGCCTTGCAACCCATGACGCTGACTGCATGGTTAACCTTGCAAAATGCGATAATGTGGAAATAAAAGATAATACTTTTAAAAAGACCGGCAATTTTAGCATAGATAGGGTCAACAGGGAATATGCAGGCTGGAATCTGGACCCCGCACCAACTGTAAACAATGTTGAAAATGACAACGTTTGGATAGGCTTCTAGGGGCAAGTTTTAGCTTTCATACAAAAGGTAATAAAAGGCCGCCGTCCCCTGAACGCAATGCATGCAAATTCAAGGGAAATGGCCTTGGCGGAAGGTCCTGCTGTTTAGAAAACTTTTGTGCTTCCTAAATCTAAACATCCCGCCCCTGTAATATCTGCTCCTACTGTCATTGTAGTCCAAACAGGTCTTTCTACAATCATTAACTCTGAAGGATCGCTAACTCCATTGACTTCTGTACTTGAATAAGTCCTGTAGGCACATTCTTTTATCCTTACAACCGTACCTGCTTCAAGTACTCCTTCTACATTATAAATTCCTTCAGATAGAATCACACCACTGCTGTCTTTAACCTGATACTTTCCATTATTGTACACCCTAAAAACGTATCCGGCCAAGTTATTGTTAAAAGCTCCCGACAAACTGTTTATAGATACAGCACTTTGCAAATTATTCAAAGAAAGATTGATTCTGTTCTCACCAGAGCCAACTGTCTGCGTTTCCGAGCTTCCTGTAAATGTGTGGCAGAAAGTTGTTGGGTCTTGGTCGTAAACATTTGCCTCTACGTAAACCCTGGCCCCCGCAGGAATTGAATTGAATTCTATCGTATAAGTTCCGTTGCTTGTGATATGCAGGCTTTTTGTTTCCGTGTAGTCGCCCAAAACAGAAACTATGATATAGTAGCCGCCTGCAGTGGCATCTAAAGAAATGTTTCTTGCCGGGGAATGAGCTGCCAAATCTGCACCGTTGAATGCTATAGAAAGTGACGCGTCGTCGTTTGCGTTTGAGCAGGAAACAATTCCTATTGACAAAATAAAAACAGAAAGTAATCTCCAAAGTTTTTTCATTTTCTCTTCTCCTACATGCCCCATGTATAGGGCTTTGTTTTCTTTATTTTACAATATATTTTCAGGTTTGTATAGAAATTTTTCTGGCGAAAAGTCCCCCTTAGCAAAAAAATGCACGGCAGGGATTGGAGTGGACCGAAGGTGTCCGAAGGACCGCGCGCCGTAAGGCGGGCAAGCCACGGAAAGCCCCTTAAAAAATGGCAAGAGTTTTTTTTGGGACGCAGGTCTTTTGCAGAAAAAAGTGCCGCAAGAAAGACATGGAAGAAATGCAGTTACTTTTGCGTAAGGTGCTTACTTTGTTTACGATTTTTGTGTATACTTGTTTTTAGATGGAAGAAAATTTTGCCGCCCATTCGGACCCGGGTACTATTATTTTTGAAACTCTCAAGAAGGAACTGCTGGACCTTACCATAAAGCCAGGCGAGGAGATTCACGAGACGCTTGTCTGCAAGAGGTTTTCGGTTACAAGGCCACCGGTACGCACAGCCCTAAAGCGCCTTAGCGACATTGGACTTGTAGACATCCGCCCCTACTACGGAATTTATGCCACCCTTCTTAACATTGACCAGATTTACGAGATTGTCCACATGAGGATTCTTGTGGAAAGCAGCGTCATACGCGACTACATAAATTCCCGCCCCGACGGTTTTGAGATAGAAAAGCTTGAGCACAACCTGCGCCTTGAAGGTATTCTTGCCGGCGAAAAAAACGTTGACCACAACAAATTTTACGAGCTGGACAACGAACTGCACAAGATTTGGTTTACCGGAGGCCACTGCCTTTCCGTCTGGAACATTATCGAAGACCAGAAGATTCAGTACCAAAGGTTCAGGATGCTGGATTTTACGGCCACAAAGAATTATGCCCAGACTTTGGAAGACCATACGCGCATTGTGGAGGCAATAAAGTCCAGGAACAGGAAGCTGGTCTTGAACCTTATAGGAATGCACCTTAACAACGGCCTTGAACGCGTTAGCCCCAAGGTTCTTACGGATTTTAAGCAGTATATAGTTCCGCCGCAAAACATGGACTACTGGAGAAAGTACAACCTTAAGTATTATAAATAACTGTGAAAATATTCACAGTATGAGATATACAGTGTAAAAAATATCACAGTGACTAAAAAAAAACACTAAATATGAAAGAAATTCACCCTTTTATGAAAAAAAAGACTTAACAAATTTTTATATTACAGTTATAATGATTCCTAAGAAAATGCAGTAGGTGTGCCCGGAATTAACGGTCATGCGGCTGAAAAATAAATTGAGGTAGCGGAAAGGCCTTGCGCTGCTGCTATCAGGAGATTTGTATGGCAAATACTAATAAAATCACCATCATCGGTGCCGGTCAGGTTGGTTCAACCGTTGCTTTTGCGCTTACGGTAAAGGAACTCGCATCAGAAATCGTACTTATTGACGTTGTTAAGGACAAGGCTATGGGCGAGGCAATGGACATCCGCCAGGGTACTCCTTTTATTGGCCCGGTCTATGTTCATGACGGTGAATATGCAGATGCCAAGAATTCTGACATCGTCATCCTTACATCCGGTGTTGCCCGCAAGCCTGGTCAGACCCGCCTTGACCTTGCCCAGACAAACGTTAACATTACAAAGTCTGTTATAAAGGAAATTACAAAGGTTGCTCCAGATGCACTTTATGTAATCGTTGCAAACCCAGTAGACATCCTTACCTACCAGTTCGTAAAGACTTCCGGTATTCCTGCAAACCACATCTTTGGTACAGGTACAATGCTTGACACAGCACGCTTCCGCGCACGCATTGCAGAGACATACAAGGTTGCCCAGGAGAATGTCCACGGCTACGTATTCGGTGAACACGGAGACTCTTCTTTTGTACCGTGGTCACTTGCAAACATTGGCTGCATTCCTGTAGACAAGTACGCTGCTTCTTATGAGGCTGGAAAGCTCCCTGAATTTGACCACAACAATGTAGAAGACTACATCAGAAAGTCCGGCGGCATCATCATCGCTGCAAAGCACTGCACAAACTATGCAATCGGCATTACAACTGCACACCTTTGCGAAGCCCTTACCTATGACACTGATTCTGTTCTTACAATCACATCCATGCTTACAGGTGAATACGGAATCAGCGACGTTTGTCTTAGCATCCCGACCATTGTTGGACACAACGGTATTACAAGCCGCCTCGTAGCACCGCTTCCAGAGAGCGAAGTTGCATCCCTCAGGCACAGCGCAGACTGCCTTAAGGAAGTAATCAACCAGCTTGACTTTACCTTGTAATTGATTCATTTAAAAACACACAAGCTGTAAAAGCAGCCAGCCCTGCCTTTTTGGTGGGGTTGCCAATTGAAAATTAATAGTATTTTGGAGTTGCAAACGTATGGAATACCGTATTGAGCACGATTCCATGGGCGAAGTAAAGGTTCCCGCAGACAAGCTTTGGGGAGCACAGACAGAACGCAGCCATGAGAATTTCCTTATAGGAGTGGGCATAGAAACAATGCCCCGCGAAATTACCAGGGCCTTTGGTTATCTAAAGAAGGCAGCAGCCCTTGCAAACAATGAGCTTAAGGGCGAAAAGATGACTGCAGAAAAGAAGGACTGCATCAGCAAGGCTTGCGATGAAGTTATAAGCGGTTCTTTGAACGACAACTTCCCGCTCGTTGTATGGCAGACAGGTAGCGGCACCCAGAGCAATATGAACACAAACGAGGTTATTGCAAACCGTGCCAACCAGATTGCAGGCAAAAAGCTCTGCCACCCGAATGACGACGTTAACATGAGCCAGTCTTCCAACGACACATTCCCAACGGCATTGCACATTGCGGCTACCGTGGAAATTGAAGACAAGCTCTTCCCCGCAATAGACACTCTTGTTGCCACATTCAAAAAGCTTGAAAAAGACAACGAAGGCATTGTAAAGAGCGGTCGTACACACTTGCAGGACGCTGTTCCCATTTCTTTTAGCCAGGAAATTTCCGGCTGGAGATCTTCTTTGGAACGCGACAAGGAGATGATTGCATCTTCCCTTCCCTACCTTAAGCAGCTTGCCCTTGGCGGAACTGCCGTAGGAACTGGCCTTAACGCTCCAAAAGGCTTTGACACTCTTGTAGCAAAGAAGGTTTCTGAACTTACAGGAAAGGACTTTGTTACGGCTCCAAATAAATTCCACGCCCTCTCTAGCAAGGACGAGATTACTTTTGCCCACGGCGGACTCAAGGCTCTTGCCGCAGACCTTATGAAGATTGCCAACGACGTACGCTGGCTGGCATCTGGTCCACGCGACGGTCTTGGCGAAATCCACATTCCGGAGAACGAACCGGGCTCTTCAATCATGCCGGGTAAGGTTAACCCAACCCAGTGTGAAGCCATGACTATGGTTGCAGTCCAGGTAATGGGTAACGACACAGCTGTTGGCGTTGCTGCAAGCCAGGGCAACTTTGAGCTTAACGTATTCATGCCAGTTATTGCTTACAACTTCCTGCAGAGTGTAAGGCTGCTTTCCGAAGTTATGATTAGCTTTAACAACAACTGCGCGGTCGGCATCACCGCAAACAAAGAAAAGATGCACTTTAACCTTTACAATTCCCTTATGCTGGTTACGGCTCTCAACCCCTACATTGGCTATGAGAATGCTGCAAAGACTTCCCACTTGGCATACGAAAAGAACATTTCCCTTAAGGACGCCTGCGTTCAGCTTGGTTTCCTTACAGCAGAAAAGTTTGACGAAGTATTCCATCCGGAAGAAATGTGTAAGGAAAAATAAGACAGGAACAGGCTGAATTACAGCTTGCGGTAAAACGGCTATTGGATTCGTAATTTGGCTTTGCCACTTTACGGATTTTCTAAAAGGCAAAAAAGGTGCTTGCTTGGCCAAATGCATTCAAAAACGGGGATGCAAAGAAAGCACCTTCTTGCTGGCCGTGCCAAAAGCTGTAGAAGAGACTGTGTCTGTATAATTTCAAAAAAGTGGCTGTGTATTATGTCCTTATGCGTAATACACAAGTATTACATATGAGGATGTATAGAATGGAACACATCACCTATTCCTACTTCCCCGGTTGTACTCTCAAGAACAAGGCAAAGGACCTTGACGTCTATGCGCGTGCATCCGCGGAAGCTTTAGGCTTCACTCTCAAGGAAATTCCTGAATGGCAGTGCTGCGGAGGAACATATCCTCTTGCAAAGGACGAAATTGCCTCCAAGCTTTCGTCTGTTCGCGCACTCGCCGCCGCAAGGGATGCCGGAGAGGATTTGGTAACAATCTGCTCTGCATGCTACAACGTAATCAAACAGGTTAACGCAGACATGCAGAATGACCAGAATGTCATCACAAAAGTCAACAACTACCTTAAGAATGACGACATTCAGTACAACGGAGAGGCAAAGGTACTCCACTACCTTGAAGTTCTCCGCGATGTTGTTGGCTGGGACAATGTAAAGGCTGCCGTTAAGAACCCATTTAAGGGAAAGAAGATCGGCGCTTACTACGGATGCCTCTTGCTGCGTCCGGGAAAAGTCCTTCAGTTTGACGACGTGGAAAATCCGCAAATTCTTGAAGACTTTATCAAGGCAATCGGTGGCACACCTGTAATTTATTCAGAGCGCAATGAATGTTGCGGTGCCTACACGATGTTTGAAGACAAGTCTATTCCACATGCCAGAGCCCAGAAAATCCTTGGCAACGCACAGGACATGGGTGCTGACATTCTTGTAACTTCCTGCCCACTCTGCCGCTACAACCTTATGAAAAACAAGGCAGAAGGCCAGCCAGACGTAATTTACTTTACGGAGCTTCTTGCAGAGGCACTTGGAGTAAAGGATGCCGTTCAGAAGGAGGCCGTAAATGCTTAAGAGCGAAATTGAAGAAGCAAAGGCCCAGATTCTTTCAATCAGCGGTGTAAATCCAAAAAGCTGCATGATTTGCGGTAAGTGTTCAGGCACATGCCCTAATTATGAAGAAATGGAATACCACCCGCACCAGTTTGTGCAGATGGTTGAAAACGGCGAGATTGAAAAGCTCTTGCAGTCCAAGTCAATTTACAAATGCCTTTCTTGCTTTGCATGCCTTGAACGCTGCCCGCGTCAGGTTGAACCGGCAAAGCTCATAGAAGCAGTACGCATGTATGTTGAGCGCCAGAGAGGTCCATTCCATCTGAATCCAGAGGATGTACCGGCTGCCCTTGACGACGACATGCCACAGCAGGCTATTGTAAGCGCATTCAGAAAGTACAAGAAATAAGGAGTGGTATATGGAAAGAATTGGTGTTTTCGTGTGCCACTGCGGCACAAATATAGCAGGCACGGTTGACGTAGCAAAGGTTGCAGAAGAACTTGGAAAAATTCCAGAAGTAGTCTTCTCTACCCACTACACATATATGTGTTCTTCAGCCGGCCAGCAGATGATAGAAGACCACATAAAGAATGATCATCTTACGGGCGTAGTCTTATGCTCCTGCTCACCGCGTATGCACGAAAAGACATTCCGCGGTTGCGCAGAAAGAGCCGGACTTAACCCATATAAAGTAGAAGTTGCCAACATCCGCGAACAGGACTCATGGGTTACAAAAGACATGCCCCTTGCCACGGAAAAGGCGATTGCTTTGGGTAAGGCTGCCGTTGCCAAGACAATACTTGACACTCCCCTTACACCTGGTGAAACTCCTATGACAAAGCGTGCCCTTGTAATAGGCGGCGGTATTGCCGGTATTACAGCTGCACTCGACATTGCCGAAGCTGGATTCCCGGTTGACCTTGTTGAGCGCAAGCCTACTGTTGGCGGAAAGATGGCACAGCTAGACAAGACCTTCCCAACTTTGGACTGCGCGTCATGTATCGTAACACCGCGTATGACAGAAGTTGGCCAGAACAAGAACATCCGCATTTTAAGCTACAGCGAAGTCTCAAAGGTAACAGGCTACATCGGAAACTTTACCGTAGACATTCTGCGCCATGCCCGCTATGTTGACGAAGCAAAGTGTACAGGCTGCGGCGAATGTACGGAAAAGTGCCCAATGAAGAAAGTCCCCAACGACTTTAACTTCAACCTGAACAACAAGACTGCTGTCTACATTCCGTTTGCACAGGCTGTTCCAAAGATTGCAACTATTGACGCAAATTATTGTCTTCACCTTAAGGCAATGAAGAACGGCAAGGACAATGTTTGTGGAATGTGCGAAAAGACTTGTGGTGCAGGAGCAATCAACTTTAACGCTAAGGACGAAGTCATTCAGGAAAAGTACGGTGCCATCGTAGTTGCAACCGGTTACGACATGATTGACCTTAAGCCTTATGACGAATTTGCATACAATCAGAGCAAGGACGTTGTTTCTTCACTTGAATTTGAACGTCTCTGCAATGCTTCCGGTCCTACAAGCGGTGTATTGCTCCGCCCTTCAGACGGTAAGCCGCCAAAGAAGATTGTATTCGTACAGTGCGTGGGAAGCCGCTGTGCTGCAAATGCAGAAAAGGGAAATGAATACTGCTCAAAGGTATGCTGTATGTATACCGCAAAGCAGGCAATTCTTACCCGCGACCACTACCCGGATACAGAATGCTATGTATTCTATATAGACGTTCGTACCCCAGGAAAGGCATTTGATGAATTCTACCGCCGTGCAGTTGAACAGTACGGGGTTCACTACATCAAGGGTATGGTTGGAAAGGTAACTCCTCTTTCTGACGGAACGCTTGACGTTCAGGGAAGCGACCTTATCCTTAACCGCCAGCTCCACATAAAGGCAGACATGGTTGTTCTTGCTGGTTCTCTCGAAGCAAACAAGAGTGCCCGTCCGCTTGCAACAATGCTTACAACATCAATGGACAACAACGACTTCTTCCTTGAAGCCCACGTTAAGCTCCGCCCTGTTGAAAGCCCGACTGCCGGTATCTTCCTTGCAGGCGCATGTCTTGGACCAAAGGATATTCCTGAAACTGTAGCACAGTCTTCTGGTGCCGCCGCAAAAGCAATTACTCTTCTTATCAAAGACAAGTTGCAGAACAATCCTTGCACCGCCCACCCGGACGAAAACATGTGTAACGGATGCGGTCAGTGTGCAAACGTCTGTCCTTACGGAGCAATATCTTATGTGGACAAGGACTTCCGCGGACCAAACCGCACTACGATTACCCGCCATGTTTCCCAGGTAAACACAGCTATGTGCCAGGGATGTGGTGCTTGTACCGTAGCCTGTCCTTCAGGTGCAATGGACCTGCTTGGATTCAGCAACAATCAAATCTTAGCGGAGGTAGACGCGGTAAACTAGCAGGCAGCCTATACTTGTCTTGAATGCAAGTAAATGTGCTGTTTGCTAAAAGCGCAAAATGCTTATGAGCGAAGAAACAACAAATACTGAAAATAAACAGTGGGTTCCCAAGATTGTGGCTTTCTGCTGCAACTGGTGTTCCTACGCCGGGGCTGACCTTGCGGGAAACAACCGCCTGGACTACCCCACCAACGTAAAGATTATCCGCATTCCCTGCTCATGCCGCCTGAACCCAATGTTCGTTCTGCGCGCATTCCAGAGGGGGGCCGACGGAGTAATCCTCTGCGGATGCCACCCGGGAGACTGCCACTACACAAGCGGCAACTACTTTGCCCGCCGCCGCATGACACTTCTTTTCTCCATGCTGAATTACCTTGGCATAGAAAAGGAACGCACAAGGGTTGAATGGTGCTCAGCCGCAGAAGGCGTACGCTTTGCAGGAATCATGAATTCATTCGTAAAGCAGATTACGGAACTCGGCGAAAACAAACGCTTGGAGGACTTAAGATGCAAGAAGATTTAACAAAAGAGCTTGTGTCAAAGGCAAAGGAACTCCTTGCATCCGGAAAAGTCAAGCGTGTTGTGGGCTGGAGGCGTGGCCTCTTTGACTACGACGTAACTCCGGGTGTGTTCACCGATGCCGGCGACATTGAAAAGAATTTCGTATACAACCAGTGGTGCGGTGCAAACCTTTCAAAGTACCTTGTAAAAATCACAAGGGAAATTGAAATTGCAAAGTCTACCACAAGAACAAACAACGTAATGGCAAAGCAGCGTGA
>JAILHV010000020.1 GCA_024695625.1 Treponema sp. | reverse complement strand
AGCCCTCCACAAAGTGAGCATGAAAGTAGAAAAAGGAGAATGGGTTGCCATTATGGGACCTTCCGGTTCGGGAAAGAGCACCATGATGAACATAATAGGCTGCATGGATAAGCCCACAAGCGGAGAGGTATTTCTGGACGGCAGGAACATAGCAAAGGAAAGTTCTGCAAACCTTACAAACATAAGGCGGGACAAAATTGGACTGATTTTCCAGCAGTTCCACCTGATAAATTATTTGACCGCAGTGGAAAACGTTATGGTCTCACAATACTACCACAGTATGCCGGATGAAAAGGAAGCCATGGAAGCTTTGGAAAGGGTTGGTCTTGCGCAAAGGGCAAAGCATCTTCCCCACGAGCTTTCTGGCGGAGAGCAGCAGCGCGTCTGCATAGCCAGAGCCCTCATAAACTGCCCCCAGCTGATTCTGGCAGATGAACCAACAGGAAACCTTGACGAAGCAAACGAAAACATGGTCATAGACATTTTTAAGCAGCTGCACAAGGAAGGCAGGACGGTAATAGTTGTTACCCATGCCCCGGAAGTTGCGGAATACGCAGAGAGAACCATCGTTTTGGAACATGGTAAATTTGCAAGGGAAATTGTGAACAAGAAGAAATAAAATTGAATTGCGCCGTCCAAGAAGTTTCCCAAAAGTTTAGGCTACTTCAAAAGGACGGCGCTTTTTTTTATTTTCCAATTTGATTCAATGCGCTGTCGGCAGCTATCTTTCCAAAGACGCAGATGTCCGCAACGGCATTTCCACCCAAGCGGTTTGCACCGTGAACGCCGCCGGTAACTTCTCCTGCAGCATACAAGCCGGGTATGACCTTTCCGCTAACGGACAGAACCTGTGCCCTGCTGTTAATCTTAAGCCCGCCCATAGTGTGGTGAATGGCAGGTTCAACTTCTATGGCATAAAAAGGAGGGGATGCAATGGCCCTGTCCATGCTCTTTGGATTCCGGCCAAAATCACTGTCCTTCTTTGCCGCCACAAAAGCATTCCACCTTTCAAGCGATTTTTCAACCTGTACAGGATCAAGCCCAAGCTTTTGCGCAAGTTCGCCAAGCGTTTGTGCCTCCGTAAGAAGATTATGCTCAGCATAGCTTTCGATTGCCTTTAGGGATTCCCTAACACCTTGGTCAAAGACAAGAAAAGCTGTCTTTCCGGAGCAGTCCAAAATAGCCTTTGAAACAAGGTCCCTGGTCTGCATCTCGTCCACAAAACGCATGCCTCTCCTGTCGATCAAAATGGCACCGTTACCCCGGACAGCTTCCGTAATCATGCTTCCGTTTTTTGGAACTACGGTCGGGTGAGTCTGTATCTGATCCATTTGTGTTGTTGCCGCGCCAAACTTCTGCACCATGGAAAAAGCGTCTCCCGTAGCACCGCGCTGGTTGGTAGTGCCAAAGCCTGCAAGGTCGGGCCTGAACTGCTCCACCATCTTTGGGTTTGCGCCAAAACCGCCAGTGGCAATGATTACCGCCTTTGCCTTTATTGTGTACTCGCTAGAACCAGCGGAAACCCTAACCCCGCAAGCCTCACCGTCTTTTCCCATAAGGATTTCAACAACCCTGTTCTTTAGGCGTATGTCTGCCCCCTGCTCTTCTGCTGCCTCCCGCAAAAGGGGAACAAGGTGCTCACCAATTGCCTGGCCTCCGCGTGGCCTGTGAATGCGCTTGTTGCTTGCACCGCCAAAAATTCCAACGTCGCTCAAATCGGCTCCCACAATGTCGGACTGAAGCCATTCAACCATTGCAGCAGAATTGTCCACCAGTGTTTTTACAAGCTCGGGGTCGTTCATGTTTTTGCCACCCTTCATCGTGTCCTGATAAAAAACTTCCGGAGAATCCTCTATGCCAAGCCGCTTCTGTTCCTTGGTATAGGAAGCGTTTATTCCGCCAGTTGAAAAATTCGTGTTTCCACCAACAATGGGGCTTTTCTCCAGAACGATTGTATTGGCACCCCTGCCGGCAGCTTCTGTTGCTGCAACAAGGCCTGCTCCTCCGGCACCAATTATTACTATGTCGCACTTTGTGTTTTTGTAGGCAAACTTCTTCTTTTCCTTTCCTGCACTGGAATCAAGGGCTGCATCAAGGGCATCAAGCAGACCATCACTTGTAACGGTTGCACCGCTTACAGTATCAACGTCATCCGTATCACCGCCGCTTTGAAGGAACTGCTCCAGAATAGGCTGAATGGCAGGCTTTCCAATGCCTTCCGTTTCCTGTTCAGACAAAAGTTCGGCTGCGCAAACCTCGCCATCCTGAATTGTAACGGAAACCTCCAGTGGTCCGTTCCTACCCTCACCGCTTCCAGTCCAAGTTCCATCCCTGAAGGTTCTTTTTCCACCGCATGAAAAAAGAGCAAGGCAAAAAAATGCAAAGCTACTTTTTACTATTTTTTTCATCAGACACCCCATGTAAAGGTTGCCCAACGGTCGTTGAATTTGCCAAAGAGGGCTGCAAAGATTTTTCCGCGTATTGAATACTTTTTCATCTCTTCGTTAAAACTGTGTTCTTCCACAAGATTTATGCCGGGAAGAAGGTCTGCAATCTCCTGGGCTGAATCAGTTCCGCTTTTAAAGACGGCATTTGTATTCTTTACGGTGTCGTGGTGCTTCTGCTGCTTTACCATCATCTTGCAGTTCTGCTCGGCAATAAGAGTGCCCTGCTTAAAAGAAGTTTTTAGGACTGTCAAAAGCTGCTTAATTTCTTCCATAGTAAAGTACATGAAAAGCCCTTCTGCAATAAAAATCAGCTTTTTGTCCTGAGGGATGAATTTTGTCCATGCGCTGTCAAGTACGCTTCCTGCTATCATCGTAACGCGCTCCCTTTGCGGAAAGGCCTTTTTTCTTACGGCGATTGAATCGGGAAGGTCAAGGTCAAACCAGAGAATCTTTCCGTTGTCCACCCGCTCAAAACGGTTGTCAAAGCCGCAGCCCATGTTCACAATTGCACAATCAGGATTTTGGCGGATCATTTCTTTTAGGCTTTTGTCCAGCATGATTGTGCGGGCAACAACGCCTTCGTGCGACATGAATTTGTCGTAGGGTTTTGTGTCTACACCGATTGTCTCGATAATCTTAACAGCCATTTCGTCCTTAATTCTTGCATTTGACCTTTTTGTCTCATTTGCCTTGATTGCAAGGGGAATAAGCGCAGTCGTCTGCACGTCACCCAAAGTAAGTTCCATTGTACGCTCCAACTAATAAAAGTTAGTATATAGTAACACAACAATGTTTGTTTTTCAAGGGAAAATGCAGAAGGAATAATGAACCTTACCCTTGTAAGTTATGACGGAATAGAATTTCCTTTTGAGGCGGAATCCTTTGACCTGGTTGTAACACGATATGCCCTGCCCCAATGAGTGTGACAAGGACAGGTTTGTTGATGACTATATGCGTTTTATGACTTTGCAGAGACGGAGACGGAACTTTATCTTACTGAGCAGGTAAACATGTAATGTTCAAAAAAAGGGCGTGAACAAAACCAAGCCTAGCCCCGATTGGAAGGGCGGCGCAGCCGGCCACCGCAACGAAGTGAGGGGGCTGGAGCGAAAGCGGAACCCTGGAAAGCGGGATAAAATGCCCTCCGTGGCATTTTATCCCGCAAGTTTTCTGGCGAAAACTTGCCTGTTTATTCTGCCAACAATTGACGCGCCCTCCATGGCGCTGCTTGTTTTACTGGATAAAATGCTGCGGAGTCTGACCGGAGCCGTAGGACCGGGCACAGTTAAAGATTCAGTGCGCTCCAAATAAGTAAAAAAAATTAAGAAAAATTCAAAAAATGCTAGGCTTGCAAACATTCACAATAATAAGTAAAATATTTTCTATAAAATAAGTGGCATCAAAAAATCCTCACACAATTTCCACAGCTAGGGAGAGCAGATTATGTCGGAAAACGCAATTAAAAGCGGAAAAAGGAATCTTGTATTCACAATCATTATTGCAATTGGAGTGCTTTCTGCTGTGCTTAACGCATTACAGAGCACGGCGGTTCTAAGCCTGGTAAAGTCTTCGGCAGGAAGCGCATACGAAGATGACTGTGACCAGATTACAAAGGCCTATTCGCTTGTACTTACAAACAAAATGAACACCTATCTGCGAGAGATGAACGTGTACGCAAAGAGCGATGCGGTTCAGTCGGCGGATGAAAAAAAGATTATTGAGTGGATAAAGACCCGCTCATCATACCGCATTCCAGAATTTGACAAGGTTATTTTCTGTACACCAGACGGAATTGCATATTCAGACACAGGTTCAGAGGAAGACATTTCTGGAACCTCCTACTACAAGGCACTTATAAAAGACGGAAAATTCCAGTACATAGACGACCCGGTTATGGACAAGCTTACGGAAAAGGCCATCATCCACATTGGACGTCTTGTAAAAATCCGCGGCAAGACCGTTGGTTTTTTTGCAGGCGTAATGAGCCTTGACACCGTTCAGAAAATCGTAGGCAACATCCGCCTGGGTGCAACCGGTAACGCATGGCTTTTGGCAGGAGACGGAACTGTAATCGAATACCCGGATCCATCTCTTATACTAAAGAAGAATTTCCTAAAGCTTGAATCAAAGTACAAGGACCTTCAGTCTGTGGCAGAAAAGATGTGCACAGGCCAGACAGGTTCAGCTTGGGTTAACGACCTTAACGGAAAGAAGCAGTTTGTAACATACGCACCTGTTTCTAACACACCATGGTCTTTTGCCTTCTCTGTTGCAAACTCGCAGGTTAACGGAACCGCAATGAAAATTTCTTTCCTGCTGGTTTTGTCCTGCATAGCAAGCATTGCAATCCTTGTGCTTATCTCCGGCTTCCTTATCTACAAGGAGCTTCGTCCCCTTCAGAAAGTTGAGTCTGCAATTACCCAGATTGCTTCCGGCAACGCTGACCTTACAAAGCGCATAGAAGTTCAGTCAAACAACGAGATTGGTGCAGTCGTTGACGGATTCAACAGGTTTACGGACAAGATGCAGTCTATCGTAAAGGAACTTAAGAAGTCCAAGGAAACGCTTGGCCTTGCGGGCGAAAAGCTCCACTCAAGCACGGGCGACACTGCAAATTCCATTACGATGATTATGAACAACATAGAGGGCATGAGCAGCCGCATCACAAACCAGTCTGCGGGCGTAGAGGAAACGGCCAGCGCGGTCAACCAGATTGCCTCCAACATTGCATCCCTTGAGCGCATGATAGAAAAGCAGGCTCTGGGGGTTTCAGGCGCATCATCTTCCATAGAAGAAATGATTGGCAACATTGAGTCGGTAAACACTTCCGTTGAAAAGATGGCAGAATCCTTTGCAAACCTTGAGCAGAGCGCAACTTTTGGTGAGGCAAAGCAGAGGGGCGTAAACGAGAGGATACAGGCAATAGAAAATGAATCACAGGCACTTCGCGAGGCAAATGCAGCCATCGCTTCCATAGCAAGCCAGACAAACCTTCTTGCAATGAACGCGGCTATTGAGGCTGCCCACGCTGGAGATGCAGGAAAGGGCTTCTCTGTTGTTGCGGACGAAATACGAAAGCTTTCCGAAACTTCAACTTCGCAGAGTAAGAGAATCGGTGAAGAGCTAAAGAAAATCGGAAAGTCCATAGACACTGTTGTTTCCGCATCAGAGGAATCAAGCCGTGCATTCCAGGACGTTGCAAACGGAATCAAGGAAACAGACCAGCTTGTAAGGCAGATAAAGGATGCCATGACGGAACAGCAGGCGGGCAGCAAGCAGATTAACCAGGCCCTGCACGAAATGAACGATTCCACAAGTGAAGTCCGCTCCGCTTCATCGGAAATGTCGGAAGGCAACAAGGCAATTCTTGCGGAAGTAAGGGAACTTCAGAACGCAACGCTGAGCATGAAAGACAGCATGGAAAAGATGCACAATGATGCAGCACTGATTAACGAAGCAGGCACTACGCTTACCGAAGTTTCAAGCAAGATGAAGGAATCCATCAACGATATTGCACTGCAGATTGACCAGTTCCAGATTTAAGGGAGAGTAGATTTATGAAGAAGTTTTTATATACACTAACAACATTGGCAGCAACTTTTCTTATGGTACCAGTCATTTCTTCATGCATGCAAAGCGGTGCAAAGAACCAGAAGGATGACCTTTCCCACCATGTAATCATAACCTACATGACTACCGGTGACCGCCCCACAAACGGTGCTACGGAAAAGATGCTCAAGGAACTGAACAAGATTCTTACAGAAAAAGTGAACGCTGAGCTCCAGATTTTCTACATCCCGTGGAATGACTATTTGGTAAACTACAACATGTGCCTTGCCCAGCTGGACGGCTCTGTAGACCTTGTTGGAACTGCCTCCGACTGGCTTGATGCCTGGAACAACGTAAAGAACGGAACCTTCCTTGGCATGAGCGACGAAATGGTAAAAAAATACGCGCCAAAGACATACGAATCCGTAAGCCCCGAGCACTGGGAAATGTGCCGCATGAACGGAAAGCTCTACATGCTGCCGGAAGACAACTACGCACAGTGGATTAACCACGGCTTTATCTACAGGAGCGACTGGGCAAAAGAAGCGGGTCTTTCAAACGGTGTGCACAGCTGGGAAGAGCTTACAAGCTATTTGGAATACGTTGCAAAGAGCAAGCCCGGCATTATCCCCTGGAATCCAGACGGCGGACTTGACACCTACCACCCGGAAGGCTACATCCAGTCCAAGAGCGACTATGTTCCACTCGAAGGCATTTCCACAAACCTTTTCTTTGGCGTCCACAGGAACAACCTTACAAAAGTCTACTCACCTTTTATAGAAGGAAATGAACTTGTTGAATACGCAAAGCTCATGAAAAAGTGGAATGCGATAGGCGTTTGGCCAAAAGACCTTGATCAGTCTGTCCACTCAAAAAACCGCGAAGAATTTAAGATTGGAAAAGTTGCCGTAGAAGAGCACCACACCCAGACCTGGTACACGGAAGTGCGCCCTGCCCTTACAAAAAATGTTCCCGGAGCAGACTGCGAATTCTTCTGGTTCGGAGAAGAAGCGGGCAACATTACGGCTATGACGGTTACCCACGGAGCAATGGCTGTTTCTGCCGCATCCCCAAACCCGGAGAGGGCACTCATGGTTTACGACCTTTTGCGCAACGACCCCGAATGCTACCGCCTGCTCAACTACGGAATCGAAGGTGTCCAGTACGTTCTTACCGGCGACGGTTACCGCGACACGCCTCCAAGCTACGACCCTGCCACCCAGAAAATCACCACAAACTACTGGTGGGGACGCAACGACAACCTGGAAGTCCGCGACAAAAGTGGTGCCTGGGACAAGTTTGAAGAAAAGAACGCCATCTACGGCAAGGTCAAAATTGACTACCCCTACCCCAAGATTGTCTGGGACATTTCCAACATAGGACCGGAACTTGCGGAACTGAACAACGTCTGGGGAACCTACATGGGCAACATCTGCTACGGAAGGGAAGACGACGTGGAAGCCTACGTCCAGGAATTCCGCCGTGCCTGCAAAAGGGCAGGAATAGAAAAAGTAATTGCAGAACTGCAACGCCAAGTTGACGCAGCAGGAAAATGAAATGAATTGAATTGATTTGATTTTTTGCGGCGGTTAGCAACCGGAACAAGAATTCCTTTTGCTAACCGCCGCATGCTTTTAAACCTTGAACAAGTCTATCTCGGAGCCAATCTGCTTTATGTTTTCCGCAACCTTGGCAGAAATGTCGGAAAGTTCGGAACCGGTCTTGTTGATTCTCTCTGCACCAACATGCATCTCCTGGATGCTGCCCCTCATCGTGTCGGCGGCAACCTGCAGCTTCTGTATTTCGCTCAGAATATGGGCATTGCCTGCCGTCATCTCGTTGGAAGCGGAACGAACCTCCGAAGTGGAATTGTTCATGGACTTTAGCGCGTCAATGATTTGCTTGGAACCGCTCTGCTGCTCTTCCATTGCGCCGCGTATCATCTCTATAATCTGGCTGGTCTCCGCAATGCTGCTTCCTATTGCAGAGAAGGACGTGTTTATCTCTCCCGAAACGCTTACCACATCGTGGATGGTCCGCTGAATCTTCTTAAGCTCTGAACCGATTGTCTTTGACTGGACGGCAGATGTCTCGGACAGCTTCCTGATTTCGTCAGCAACTACGGCAAAGCCCTTTCCCGCATCCCCAGCGTGGGCCGCTTCGATTGCAGCATTCATGGCAAGGAGGTTGGTCTGGCTTGCAATGTTTGCAATGGCCTTGTTTGCATCCTGGAGCATCTTGGACTGTTCTTCTATGCAGATGATTTTTTCGTTGGCATTCTTCTGGGTCTTGAGCCCGTCATCTGAATTCTGCTGCAGGGTGTTGAAGGAGGAAATCATCTTTACCACGGAATTGTTTACCGAATTGATGTTTCCGATCATCTCTTCAACAGCCGCCGATGCCTCGGTTACGCAGGAAGCCTGGGATTCAATCATGCGCTCAAGGGACTCTATGTTGGAGCTGACCTGCCTTACAGCTCCCGCCGTTTCCTGCACGGAATCCGCCTGTCCCAAAATCTGGCCGTTGACGCTTTCTATGTTGGATATGATTTCCGTAATGGAAGCGGACGTTTCCTGAGTCCTTGCCTGGAGGTCAGCGTCCACGGAAATGAGGCTGGCCTTTGACCTTTGCAGGTTGGTGACTATTTCCAGAAGCTTTTCCACAAAGGCATTAAAGCCTTTTACAACGTCACCAATTTCGTCATTAGTTGCATCGGGGATTCTCTGGGTAAGGTCTGCGTTTCCGCTTGCAATCGTAGTGATGGATTTCTTTACGGTGATGAGAGGCTTTATGAGAAGCCTTAGCAGGAAGGAAATTACCAATACCGCCAGAATCACGGAAAGGACCACTATAACGATTGTCGTGTTGCGCATTGACTTTAGAGAGGCAAAGTAAATGTCGTAGGGGGCAACGGCAAAGACAGTCCACGTGGTGTCGGGAACCTTTTTGTAGGAGACGATAAGGTGCTTTTTTATGTTGGGGTCAACAAAATCCTCCGTAGCTTCCTTTCCCTGGGCAATGTTTGCAAGCACCTTGCCAAGCCCCTTGCTTTTGTCCAGCTCCCGGGAGTCATTGTCATTTTCGTCGGTGTTTGCATTTACATTCGCAACAGTAGTGGAAGTTGCCCAGTTGATTACGGAAGGATGCATTCCGCCGCCCATGTCTATCTTCTTTATGGTATCAAGGACGGAGTTGCCGATTATGACCATTACGATGGCCCCTATTGGCTTGTGCTCCTCATTGTAAACCGGTACGCTGTAATGCTGCAGGACAGAATTTGTAACAGTGCTGAAGGCGGGGTCGGAGACAAAGTTCTTGCCGGCAAAAGATTCCTTAAAATATGGCCTCTGGGCAAAGTTGATTACGCGGCCGTCGCCTACGATGGCATTTCCCGCAGCATCATAGAAGGCAACGTTCTCGCAGTTGGAACCAATGCTTTTTGCAAGGCCTTTTAGCTGCCTCTGCTTTTCTTCCAGGGATACGCTTTCGTCCTTGATAAAGTCAAGCTCTGCAAGGGCATGCATCAACTGGAAGTATTTTTTGTTTATGGAATCAATTTGGTTCACAACATCGGTAGAAACTGCATCAATGTGACTGTATACGCTCTTAGTCATTCCCCGGGACGCGGTCTTGTAGGAAAAGACACCTATCATAAAGCTTACAATCAATACAACGGACAAAAACATTACCAAAAGTTTAACCGGCAATGCCACGCGAAACTGATTCTTCTTTCCCATTCTGCAATCTCCTGTTACAATCCCAGTATACCATAATAAAAAAATAATGCATTCAAGGTTTAAGTTTTTTTTCATTTTTTTTAGTTTCAAAAGGTGGGGGAATGAAGGTATTGCAGCTGGAGGAAAAACGTAGCATAAAAAAGCGCGGCAGGGATTGGAGTACCTTTAGTCCCATCCGCAGGATGGGATGAGCCGCGCAAGACGGCGAAGTACGGAAAGCCCCACCCACAAGGCACTCACGGTTCTTTTTGCGACTGACGGTAAAACAAAACATTTGCCGCACAAAGAAAGAGAAAGCCCCAAAAACTCCCGCCCTTGAAAAAGTCTTTTCCTAAAAGTATACTGCTATAATATGGTAGAAATTCAGCAGGAAGAGGAAAAGAAGGCCAGGGCACTTTTAATTGGCGCACCGCAAAAGAGAAAGTCTCCGTCTGCAAGTCAGCAGTCCGCATGGGATGCAGGGCAGAAAGATGGGGCAGGTCCCGCAGCAAAGCCGCTTGAGCTTGAAGGCCTTGTAAAGACGCTTGGCATGGAAACGGCTGGCATAGAAATTCTTGCCCGCATAGAGCCAACCCCCGCATACGGAATCGGTACTGGAAAGGCAAAGGAAATTGCAGCCAAGGCAAAGGAACTTTTTGCGGACTGCATAATTTTTGACTGGGAGATTGACCCCACCAAGCAGCGCAACTGGGAAAAGCTTTGTTCAATTCCGGTTTTTGACAGGAACGAAGTGATTTTGCGAATCTTTGCATCCCGCGCGCAGACAAAAGAGGCCGTGCTTCAGGTGGAGCTTGCCCGCCTAACATATTCCCTTCCCCGCTTAAGCCACATGTACGGAGATCTTGCAAGGCAGAGGGGCGGCTCCTACGGCTCAAAGGGCTCAGGAGAAACCCAGCTGGAACTTGACCGCCGCCAGACCGAAGACAAAATCGTGCAGATAAAAAAAGAGCTTGAACAGGTGGAGCAGACAAGGCGAACCCAGCGGAAGCAGAGGGAAAGAAATTCATTTAAAAGCTGCGCACTGGTCGGCTATACCAACGCGGGAAAGTCCAGCCTGCTTAACGCGCTTACCGGGGCAGACGTATTCGTAGAAAACAAGCTCTTTGCAACGCTTGACCCTACGACAAGGAAATTCTCCCTTGGTGAAGGCTCCACAATTCTCCTTACGGACACGGTTGGATTCATAGCAAACCTTCCCCACACGCTTGTAAACGCTTTCCGCTCAACGCTGGAAGAGGCCGCTTTTGCAGACCTGCTGCTTCTTGTGGTGGACGCATCAGACCCTGACTGCAAGAGGCAGTACGAGCAGGTTATTAAGGTTCTTGGAGAAATAGGGGCGGACAAGATTCCCCGGCTTATACTGCTTAACAAGTGGGATGCGGTTAAAAGCTACAGTCCCGGGATGAAGACCGGCATGGGCGGCATTGAATCTTCTGCGGGAGAAAGCGGGGCGAAAGCAGAAAAGGCTGACGCTTCTGAAAATGGCGGACAGTTAGCAAAACAATCCGACGCTTTTGCAAACGGCGGACAGTTGGCAGAAGAAAGCACGGCTTTTGAAAACAGCGGCTCATTAGCAGAAGAAAGCACGACTTTTGAAAACAGCGGCCCATCAGCAGAAGAATCCGCATCTTCCGACAACTCAGCCCTAATCGCAAGCCTAAACGCAGCCTTCCCCGGAGCAGTAAAAATCAGCGCAAAAACAAAAGAAGGTTTTACTGAACTGTCGCAAAAAATTACCGAAAATCTATTGGGAAGCCTAAAAAGCTACGTAATTCCCATGGCAAATGCAAACCTAGTGGAACTTGCAAGGAAAAACGGAACAATCCTAAAAGAGGAATGGCTGGAAGACGGCATTCACCTGGAAGCAAGAATACCCGGTATTATAGAAGAAAACGGAAACGCCACCACAAGAACGATGGCGCTGCTCAACCCATACGCAGTCTAAAAAGACAGAAAAAAAGCAAAGGAAATAAAATGAGATACAAATTTACAAGGGCATTTCCCAAGAACCGCAGCATGAACGACTGGCAGAACCAGGACTTCTACGACGAAAAATTCAACTTCCTCCCCAAGGTCCTTCTTATAGTGCTTGTCTCTCTTGCGGCAGTAATCATGCTGGGAACAATAATCAACCTGGCAACGCGTGACACGGCCATAGGAAGCAACTACCGCCATTCAGACCCCGAACCCCAGAAGGTCATAAAGAATTCCAAAAAGACAGACCAGAGCGTAGACGCATACACCGCAATGGGTCAGCTCCGCATAAACACAAAGGGTGCGGAAGAAAACGCACCGGGCGCACTGCTGGTAGTTTCCCCCTGGTTCACATACCCTTCTGCAGACACAGCCCTCTTTGAAGAGCTGCAGCAAAAGGAAAGGCAGGAAAAATCCCTCATAACAAACTACTTCTCCCGCTTTACCAAGGAAGACCTTCTTGCACGCGGAGAGGCAACCGTAAAAACCGACATAGTTGAGCTAATAAACAGCCAGCTTGTAATGGGAAAAGTCCGCGCTGTCTACTTTGACCAGTACACATTCTTTGAATAGTCTTAATTTTTCTCATTTTGGACGGCAATTTCTCTGTCGGACAAAGGTTTATGAAGGAACACCTTGCCATTTTCATTCTTCCCACCAGTAGCCCCTTGGCCGGAGCAAGAAATGTTTTCCCAAACCGGTAAAAAAATGGCAAGGCGGCCATTTATTACGGCGTTCCGGGGTTCCGGGGCCCCAACCCCTCCATTGCTGTCGCAACGGCTACGCCGCCCCTCCATGCCGGCCTAACTTATGAGTAAAAAAAAATCCCTTCTTGGATTTTTCTGGGGATTGCAGATTTGCAAGCAAATCTACGCGCTACTAAAACGCGCATCCCTGCGCTTTTAAACCATGGCAAGAAACAAATGTCCTACAAAATCCATAGCTGCCAACAAAAAAAATTTTTGTAAAAAAATAAAACTGGGTTCTTAGGCATATCGCGATACGTTGAGCGATATGGCCCCTAAGCCGTGCCGGGAAAGGGAGGGGTTTAAGGGGAGGGAAAACCCTCGCTTCGGAGTAGGGGGTTTTCCCTCCCCTTACTTCGGGGTCCAAGGCCCCCCCCTTGAAAAAATCTCTCCATTATATACTCAAATTTAAAACTCATATTCCGAAAATCAAAGTATGCCGGCAAACAACAGTTACAGCAAGCCAGATTTTTGGTCGCAGAAAGCCTTTAAAGAAGGCTATCCAGCAAGAAGTGTCTACAAACTTGAGGAAATCGACAAGAAATTCGGCATGGTAACTAAAAACTGCACGGTACTGGATTTGGGATCAGCGCCGGGAAGCTGGACAACATGGCTTTTAAGGCGGCTGGAAGGAAACGGAAAGGTTGTTTCGGTAGACCTTAACCCGCTTGCAAAAAGCGTAAAGGGCGAAAACCTGGTCTTCTTCCAGGGAGACCTTCTTAGCGAAGAAATCCGCACCAAAATTCAGGAAAACGGCCCCTACAGCCTGGTCGTCTGTGATGCAGCTCCACTAACAACAGGAAACCGCACCATAGACACGGCAAGAAGCAAGGCTCTGGTGGACATGGCAATCTGGTATGCCCAGTCAATGCTAAAAAAAGGCGGAAATTTCTGCGTAAAAATCTTCCAGAACGGAGACCAGCAGAAAGAATTGCAAAAAATGCGGGAAATTTTTACGACTGCCAAGGGTTTTAAGCCGGAAGCATGCCGTTCAACCTCGTTTGAAACATATTTGATAGGAATTAATAAAAAAATTTAGAAAAATTCATGCAAAACACAAGACTTTTACATGATTTTTTTGTATAATAAAGGAGCAATAGGAAGTTTTATGAAAAAAATGGTCTTCGAGAAAAAACGTAACTCATGCATGCCGTCCAAGATGAGCTATTATTCAAAAGTTTTTATTACATGCTCCGCAAGCATAGTATGCACGGCTGGCATTGTAATCGGCTCAACACTGGCAGTGCTCCACGTTAACAATACAAACGGACAGGGCGGCGGGTCAGACCCCAAGCTCTCTATGATTATGTCCGAGTCTGATTCATTCGGCAAGCTTACCGGAAGCGACATGGAAGCAGACTCAGAAGCACTTGGACTTGCAGCCCTTATGGGTGAAGACCATGACGTTAATGAAAACGCAGCGGGCCTTGCGGACAGCGGTAATGAATCCACAACGCTCACATACACTTCCTACAGAGTAAAAAAAGGCGACATGATAAGCCTTATCGCCGATGCCTACAACGTTACCACCGACACAATCTACAGTGCAAACAATACAATCACAAATTCCCGCCTTATACAGCCGGGCCAGTACATAAAGATTCCTTCAATGTCAGGAATCCTCTACACCACAAAGAAAGAAAACGAAACACCTTCAACAATCGCAGAAAAATATTCAGTAGATGCAGAACGCTGTGCTCTCGTAAACAACACAGACCTTAATGCACCGCTCAAGATGGGCACAACAGTATTCGTTCCTGGTGCAGAAATGGACTGGGAAACAAAGCTTGAAATCAACGGAGACCTCTTCAAGCTGCCTCTCCACAGCTACTTCTACATTTCTTCTCGCTTTGGTTGGAGACCTGACCCATTTGGAACAGGAAGAAGATCTTACCACGGCGGTATAGACATGGCTTGTCCAAAGGGAACACCAATCTATTCTGCAAAGGCAGGACGCGTTGTAAGCACAGGCTACAGCAACGTCTACGGAAACTACGTAATCGTAAGCCACGGCCAGGGCTACAAGACACTTTACGGCCACATGACCCGCATCCTTACTTCAAACGGAAGCTTTGTTGACACAACCACAAAGATTGGTCTTGTAGGAAGCACCGGTGCAAGTACAGGCCCCCACCTGCACTTTACAGTTTACCAGAACGGCAAGTCTATCAACCCGACAAACGTCGTAAACTTTGCAAAGCGCTAAGCAGAAAAAAACTTCATAAAACAAACCTTTATATACAAATGCAAGCCCTTAAAAGTAAACTTTTAGGGGCTTTTTTTTTATTTTCGCGGCACTTCCCGTCATCCAGACAGCCGTCATCCCGAACTAGTTTCGGGATCTGTAAAAGACGGCATGAAAACTTTTACACTTGACACATTTTATTTTTTCTTTATAAAGTATTGCACTAGAGAGAGAGTTATGGAAAAATTTAACAAAGAATGCCACTTGACAAGAATTGTCCTGTGGCGGAAAACGAGACTGCATCAGGCGGATTTGTCCTGGTGCAGGGCAGAACCGTAACCGGAGGCGACAAGTTTATTCTGGCAGGACAGACTGATAACTACTACAAGGGGGCATTTATAGCCGGGCGCACGGTAACTCTTTCATCATTCTACATCAGCGACCATGAGGTAACGCAGGCAGAATACCAGTCTGTTATGGGAACAAACCCAAGCAATTTTTCTGGTTCAAACAAGCCTGTGGAAACTGTAAGTTGGTACGATGCAATAACATACTGCAATAAGAGGAGCATAGCAGAAGGTCTTACGCCATGCTACACCGTCAGCGGGGTGGATTTTTCTGGCAGCGTTACGGTACCTACAAGCGATGACGCGTCATGGAATGCTGCAACATGCAACTGGACAGCCAACGGCTACCGCCTGCCTACAGAAGCAGAATGGGAATATGCAGCCCGTGGCGGTGAATCTGGATGCTCTGCAGAAAACCCCACTGACTGGGCCGGTACGGATGACAGCACAAACCTAGGGGACTACGCATGGTATTCAACAAACAGCGGGAGAACGACCCATGAGGTAAAAACAACAAGCAAGGCCAATGCCCTGAACCTCTACGACATGAGCGGCAATGTATGGGAATGGTGCTGGGACCGGGCTGACCCCATAGAAACAGGCGCAGCCACGAATCCTACCGGTGGCTCGTACAGTTCTGGCCGCACAAATCGTGGTGGCAGCTGGGACAATGGCACTAACTTCTGTTCTGTTGCGTTCCGGCCCCTGGACCGCCCGTACAGCCGCAAAAACGATCTTGGCTTCCGCGTGGTCCGCACAGCCAACTAAAGCCCAGGGTGGCGGGATGGCCGTCATCCCGAACTTGATTCGGGATCTGTGAAAGACGGCATTTTTGCTTTTACATACGTGGAAATTAGACCTACGCCGCCGTGGAGGGGCGACTTGCTTGCAAGTCGTTGCGCAGCAATGAAGGCGAAAGCCGGAACCCCGATTCTCGCAACGAAGTTTCAAGCGAGGGCGGTGGCGCAGAGGCAGGTCCGCTCGAGTTAGCCAATCCGCAAATGGAAGAGCCGGGCAGTCTTCCGTCCAAAAGAAGAAAGATAAAATTCAAAAAATTATTTACATATATATACCCATTGAATTCATGTTTACAAAGTCTTGATGGCGGTATATAATGGTTAGTATGCCAGATTTGCTTACAGATTTACAGTTTGATGAATTCCGCAAACTCATTTACGATACAAGTGGTATTACATTTTCGGAAACAAACCGTTCCATCTTGGACAGCCGCCTAAAAGAACGCCTCCGCGAGAAGAAAATCGACGACGTTCAGCAGTATTACAAGATGATTACGACCGACCTGGAAGAATTCAAGAAATTCCTGGACAGCATAACCACAAATTTGACGCGCTTCTTCCGCAACCAGCCGCATTTTGACGCGCTGATAAATTACGTAATTCCACACGTGATTGCAGAAAAGAAGAAGACCGGGGAAACAAAAATCCGCATCTGGAGCGCTGGCTGTTCCACCGGGGAAGAACCCTACACGATTGCAATGCTTTTGCAGGACAAGCTGCCCGCACCCTACACCTACGAGATAAAGGCATCGGACATTTCGCTAAAGTCACTGCTCGTTGGCCAGCAGGGCTTTTATCCCCTGCCCCGCATAACCGGCATTCCCCACGAATACCTTGAACGCTTTTTTACGCAGACGGACTCAGGCTACCAGGTAAAGCAGGAGCTGATGAACTGTGTGCACTTTGACTACCACAACCTGCGCAACGAAAGCGGCATAAAGGACTACGACATTGTATTCTGCCGCAACGTACTCATATACTTTGACGAGGCGGCGCAAAAGGCTACGATAGACCGCTTCTACAGGTCAATGTCCGACCATTCCTACCTGTTTATTGGGCATTCAGAAAGCCTTTTTGGAATGGAAACAAAATTCAAATTCCTAAAGACCGACTGGGCCTGTCTTTACGAAAAGAACGAACTCTAGGGAGAGAGAGAAATATGGACGACATACAGGTTTTGATTTGCGATGATTCAGCATTGATGCGTAACCTTATTTCCAGGGTTGTTGACAGCACTCAGGGTATGAAAGTCTGCGCAACAGCAATGAACGGACGCTTCTGCCTGCAGAAGATTCCCCTGTCCCATCCAGACATTATCATCCTTGACATAGAAATGCCCGAGATGAACGGCGTGGAATTCCTAAAAGAACGCAAGATGCAGGGAATTGACATCCCGGTTCTTATACTTTCCTCAGTTGCAACAAAGGGTGCGGCTGTTACCATGCAGTGCCTTGAGCTCGGAGCAGTGGACTTTATCACAAAACCGTCAGGCTCGGTAACAAACAACATAATGTCTGTCTCCGCTGCCCTTATCGAGCGCATTGCATCCTACGGTTCGCGCTATGCAAGGCGAAAGGGAAAGAGCGTCTACCCGACGGACTTTTTTATACAGCAGACAAAATTCAAGGAAGCAGAGCTTTCCGCAAAGAAGCATCCAATTCCAACTACGGCTGCCGGTGGTGCAAAGCCTGCCCCCGCTGCAAAGACTACAGCCGGAATGCCTTTAAGCGGGACCGATGCAAGGGCTGAGCACCCGATATTCTCCGCCTCGGTATGGAAGCCTGCAAAGCCAAAGGAGCCAGCGGTAATAAAGCCTGTGCGCAACCCCGGCCCTATAGAAATCGTAGCAATTGGCATTTCTACAGGAGGCCCAAACGCCCTCCGCGAGATGCTTGCAAAGATAGACCCCAAGCTTTCACGGCCAATTCTTATCGTGCAGCACATGCCCGCCGGCTTTACAAAGGAATTTGCAAATTCCCTCAACAGGATATGCCCGCTTGAAGTAAAGGAAGCGGAAGACGGCGACCTGATTCACCCGGGAATGGTCTATGTTGCGCCGGGAGACTTCCACATCGTAGTGGAAAAGTCAACCCTCTGCAACGTAATCAGGCTGAGCAAGGCCGACCTCCGCAACGGGCACAGGCCTTCTGCAGACGTTATGTTTGAGTCCATCGCAAAAATCTACCAGAACCGCGCACTGGGCGTAATCATGACGGGCATGGGTCGCGATGGTGCCGAACAGCTTGCAGAAATGAGAAAGCAGGGTGCATGGACGCTCGGACAGGACGAGGCTTCCTCCGTTGTCTACGGAATGCCAAAGGCCGGCTGGGAAAACGGTGCGGTGCAGAAGCAGGTTTCGCTGGACAACATGGCGGACGAAATAAACCGTCTGGTTCGCGAGCACGCAAACGGCTAAGTTCTAATTTTTTGCATAATCCTCTTTTTGCGGCGCTTTTTCCTGCAAAACTTTTGCGTCCTAAAAGAAGATTTCACCATTTTTTTAGGGGCTTTCCGCACTTCCGCTATCGCTCCATTCTCGCTCTGCGAGAACGCCTGCGGCGGTGCTCCAATCCCTGCCGCACTTGCATTTGCCACCCTTCGTCATGCGACACCCAGAAGGCACTTGCAAGTAAGTAGACACAGCATCGGTACAAGCTAAAACCCGTCACCCAGAGCTGGTTGGTGAGCTTGTCGAACCACAGGGTCTGTATAAGCTAAACAGCCATCTTCCACACACCCAAACAAGCCCCGCAAGAATTGCAAAAAAAAACAAATATTTTTCTTGATAAACTGTAAATCTAAGTTATAATAAAATTAAAGTGTTAATTCATTAAGTTTTAATACTTTACAAATTCATTAAATTGAACGTTTTCGTTCAGAGAGGAGCATTTATTATGGCAGAATTGAAATCTGGATTGGTCTTGAATGATGGAGAAGAACTCGTAGCTGAAATCGAAGCAGAACTCTGGGCTTCCAGCGCAAACCCCATCGCAAAGGCATTGGGCAACCTCCAGAGAATCGTTTCCGGTATTTTGGGTACCAAAAAGAAGGGCTTTGTTGTAATCACAAACAAACGCGTTGTTGAAGTTTCCAACCTTATTCAGTGCTGGAAGTTCGAAGTTGCACACGAAGTAAAGTACCTGCTTCCTTCAAGCGTAAAGGAAATCGGCTTTACAAAAGAAGCTAACTGCGGATTGTTCTGCCCAGCTTATCACCTTTACTATGAAACATTTACAAACACAACATCTGTATTGCTTAAGGTTACAACAGACGAAGAAGCTCAGAAGCTCGTAGACTCATTCTACGCAGCACTCACAAAGTAAAAATGCCCAAAAATAAGTTTTTCAGGTACTGCTACCTGAATACTTACGCATTTTTGCTTCTTTTTTTGAGCATACTCGCAATGGCCATACCGCTATTCAAAATTTCGGTATGGTTTTTGCTGCCGCAAGGGATAGTTGCACTATACATACTTTCCCGGGCGGCAAAACTTTTTTCCACTTGGCCGGACAAAAATCGTAAGTACGCAGTTCTATACGGAAAAAACAAGGACCAGTTCAACCCCGAGACATTCAAGCCCTTTATGCAGATGCCCTGCGGAAGACTTCTAACAAAAGTTGTACTCAGCGACCTGGGCAAGAAAAAGGAATACCGTGCCCTAAAAAAAATGTACAAGCCAAGCCTCATTCAGTCGGTAAAAAATGCATTTGCACCGCCAACAAAGACCGCCGTCTACATAAACGAAGACTTCCTCAAGCGCAAGTTCCAGTCGCCCGACCAGACCTAACCTCCCCAAAAGCATGGAAATCAATTTTGAGTTCACCGCACGCACTTGCTACGGTGAATGAATTCCGCTCCCAGACAAATCCGCCTGAAAACCCGCGACGCTTGCCCACAGCCCTAATTTAGATTATAATATATTAGATGAAGAAAGAATTTGAGCCCTATCTGGCACGCATAGAAGAAGAAATTCACAAGGCCCTTCCCCAGGCTTCGGGAAAGGAATGGCAGGATATTGTTTTTGGCCAGCTATACCCAGCCGTTACAGCCGAACACATAAGCCCCCTTATTACCCCCACCCGCTCACTTGTTGACCTTGGCGGAAAGCGATGGAGGCCTCTGCTTCTCGTGCTAACGGCACTGGCACTTGCAGAAAAAGACGGCAGGCAGGCAGATGAAGGCGCACAGTTTGAAACAGCCTGCCACCTGACCCCCCTCGTGGAATTCACCCACACGGCAAGCCTCATCCACGACGACATAGAAGACTCTTCGGACACCCGCCGGGGAAAGCCCGCCGCATACATCACATACGGTTTGGACACAGCCCTAAACGCAGGCTCATGGCTCTACTTTGCCGCAACAAGCTGCATAGACACGCTACCCTGCAAAGACGAAGCCCTAAAGGCAAAAATCTACGCCCTCTACAACATGGAGCTTAGAAGGCTTCACCTTGGACAGGCAATGGACATAGCTTGGCACCGCAACAAGGGCTTTATCCCCAGCCCCGACGAATACCTTGCCATGGTTCAGTGCAAGACGGGAACGCTGGCATCCCTTGCTGTAAAACTTGGCTGCATGGCATGCAAGGCAGACGACTCCACTGCAAAAAAAGCCGGTGCTACAGCCGCAAAGATTGGTGCCGGTTTCCAGATAATAGACGACGTAATAAACCTTAGCACAGGAAACCCCGGTAAAAAGCGCGGGGACGACATTGTGGAAGGAAAAAAATCGCTTCCAGTCCTGCTCTTTGCCCAAAGCAAGGGTAACTCTTCCATAGAATTCAAGGAACTGGAGAAGTGCTTTGAACTTGCCGCAAAAGACGGAATCAACAGCCCCAGCGTGGAAAAGGCAATCGGAATCCTTGAAGGTGAAGGCTCCATTGCACAGGCAAAGCAGAGGGGCGTTTCGCTAATAGAAGAAGGATGTGCAGAGTTTGCAGGGATTTTCGGCAGCGCAAACAAGTACGCGCTTTTGATACAAGACTTGTTCCGGGCAATGGTACCGGCAAACATCTAAAAGGAGGCTTTGCATGAGGGAAACTTCTGAAACACTGAACAACCAGGCCATAGAACTCGCCTCCAAGGGTGAATACAAGGAAGCAATCGCCTGCTTCATCAGGGCAATATCAATGGAAAGGCAGAACTACCTATTGTGGTTCAACCTTGGCATTACATACCGCGATGCAGGAAACCTGGAGGATGCAAAGAGCGCAATCCACAAGGCCTTCGTGATGAACCCCTATGATGAAGAGGTAATCGAATCGCTTGCAATAATATGCTTCAACACAGGAAGCTTTGAAGAGGCATTCCGCTACTGCACGGCAGGGCTTGGCTTAAACGATGCAAACTACCACCTGTGGAACACTCTGGGAGTCCTCTACTTTAACCAGTCCGACTACGGAAGCGCAAGCGAAGCATTTGAACAGGCACTTTCCATAAACCCCTACTACTATGATGCCCTGTTCAACCTAAGGGACACCTACTCGGAACTCGGCAACGAAGCCGGAGCAAAGGCCTGTGCCCTGCGCATGAAGGAGCTTAAGAAGTAATGTACAGAAAAGGAATCGTCGTAAAAATAGAAAGCGAACAGGTAACGGTCCTGCCCTTCGTAAAAGATGCCTGCGCCACCTGCAGCCACAAGTGCAACGAGCGCGGGGGAGAGCTTCGGGAGCCATACATGGCGACAAATCCCCATTCAATTCCGCTTAGGGAAGGAATGGTCGTCGGCATTACGGCAGAAAAAAAGGCTGAGGCTATACAGGGCATTTTTGCCCTCCTCCTGCCCTTTTTGTTTGCAGTCGCAGGATTTGTCTTTTCCGGAAAGATTGCAAAACTGCTGGGACTAGTTGCAACGGAAGGATTCAAGGCCCTCTGCACCCTGGCCTTTCTCTGCTCATCGGCAGCACTTGTATTTGCACTTACAAGGCTTATACCGCTTTCCGGGCAAAACCAGATTGTAGAAGTATACGGGAATGAAATCTGAAAGAATGCTTTTAAGAGGCTTGGGAATTTTCATCATGGCAGCACTCTCATCATGTTCCCTACAGTATGAAAAGGCAACGGACACAAAAGACAGCGTTCCCGAAATCATCTTCACGAACGTAAAATTCAGCCGCTACGAGAGGAACACCCAGAAGCTGAGCCTTACATCTTCCAAGCTGGAAGAATACAAAAGCGACGGTGCATATTTTGCAGAGAACGCGGAATTCAGCACGTGGGACTCAAAAGGCAATCTGGATACGGAGGGCAGCTGCGGCCTTATAGGCATTCTGCCCAAGGAAAATACATACACACTGCTAAAGGGCGTTCAAATAGAAAACAATTCCCAGAACATGAAAATAAGCGCGGAGACCATGCAGTGGAACGACCAGACTGAACAGCTGATATTTGCAAAGGATGACCTGGTTCATTTTGTCCACGGAGACCTGGAGCTTACGGGCAAGGGATTTTCTGCAAGCGGAGTTTCCGGCCGCTTTGAATTTGAAGGCCCGGTGGAAGGCGCAATTTTCACGGATGATATTAAGGAGGCGGAATGAAGTACAAAATGCTTCCGGCTGTTTTCCTTATTGCAGCAGCCGCTGTTTTTGCAAGTGCAGAAAAAATAACTTTCAGCGCGGATTCAATGAGCGGAGTCTCGGGTAAAAATTCAGACAGGACAATGCTTACCGGCAACGCGACCATAAAGGCCGATGAACTGGAAATTTCTGCTGACACAATAGAGCTCTACGGCAGCGACTTCCGCTTCATGAAGGCAAGCGGAAACATAAAGGGCACAAACTCAAAGAGCAAGCTGGACTTCACCTGCAGTTCCATGACCTACGACCGCAGCTCAAAAATTGCAGTCCTTAGGAATGCAGTCCACCTCATCGACAAGGAAAACAATGTCACGGCGGATGCAGAGCTGATAGAATACAACCAGAAAACGGAAGTCGCGGTTATGCAGATTAACGTATATCTGGTGCAGGACAAAAACACATGCACTGCAGCACATGCCGTTTACAACAAAAAGCAGCAGTTGCTAGACATGAGTGGCAATCCCCAGGTCGTGCAGAACCAGGATGTATTCAGGGCGCAGGAAATTTCACTGAACCTAAAGACAGATGAAATCACGCTGGACGGTCACGTTCGCGGTTCCGTCACCACAAAGGATTCAGCAAGTTCCGCCAATAAGGACTCCGGTGAAAAAAAGGACGGCGACAAGGCGGAAAGCAAGGATTCTGAAGACACAAAGGATTCACCGTCAAAAGAAGAGCAGGCAGACAAGGCTGATGACAAGGACCAAAAGGAAGCTGACAAATCTGACGATAAAGGCAAAAAGGAAGATTCCAAAGCTGATGGCAATAAAAAGGAAGAAGCTTCAAAAGATGACAAAAAGGAAAACGACATAAAAGAAGACCCAAAAAAAGATGAATACGTAAAGGAAAAAGGCAAGGAGGAAAAAGATGCAAAGCAATGATTCAGGCGACCTCTTTTCCGAGCCTTCACAGACAGGCATACACTCGCTAAGAGTCTCTTCCCTGCACAAGTCATTCGGAAAAAAAAACGTAGTAAAGGGAGTTGAATTTTCCATGCAGACGGGAGAAGTCGTAGGACTTTTGGGGCCAAACGGTGCCGGAAAGACAACGACATTCTATATGATTGTAGGATTCTACAAGCCCACAAGCGGAGAAATATTCCTTGACGACAAGAGGATTACGGTTCTTCCCATGTTCAAGCGGGCCCAGCTCGGCATATCCTACCTTCCCCAGGAACCCTCGGTTTTCAGAAAGCTAACCGTAGAAGAAAACATCTGGTCAATACTTGAAACAAGACGGGACCTTACAAAAGAGCAGAAAAAGAAAAAGCTTGAGGAACTCATAGAGGAATTTGCAATAAGCCGTATACGAAAGCAGCAGGCATACACCCTGTCCGGAGGTGAGCGCCGCCGCACGGAAATTGCCCGCTCCCTTGCAATCGAACCAAAATTCCTTCTACTGGATGAACCCTTTGCGGGAATAGACCCGATTGCGGTTGCCGACATCAAAAAAATGATAAAACAGCTTTCAAAGCGCGGTATAGGCATACTGATTACAGACCACAACGTTCGCGACACGCTGGAAATCACAAGCCGTGCCATCATCATATCCACAGGAGAACTCATTGTTCAGGGCAACAAGGCGGACATACTGGCCTCCCCCAAGGCCCGCGAAATCTACCTGGGCAAAGACTTCTCAATGTAAAAGATTTGGATTCAAAAAAGTGACACATTTGGCCTTTCCAAGTGTCTAATAAAGTGACGGAGTTAATTAACCAAGATGAAAACTTTAACGAACCGTGATTTTGACGAAGTGTACAGAAAATACGCCCCGATGGTCCTGAGGCGCTGCCGTGCAATTCTCAAAGACGAAGAAAAGGCCCTGGATGCCATGCAGGACGTATTCCTGCGCATTCTGGACAGCAAATGCAAAATCAAGGAAGTTTGCTCAAGCCTTTTTTACGTAACGGCCACGAGAGTTTGCCTTAACAAGATCCGGTCCGACAAACTTCGCTCCGGGCCTGACTTTGACGTAATCAGCGAAACGGTTGCCGACAGTTTTTCTGAAGCCGAGCGTGACAAAATTGAAGCGGGAATCATTCTGGAGAAGATTTTCTCTGGCCGCGACAAAAAGGACGCCCTTATCGCAACCCTGCATTTCGTTGACGGTCTTACGCTGGAAGAAACGGCGGGTCAGGTCGGAATGTCTGTTTCGGGCGTAAGGAAAAGGATTTCTGAACTTAAAAAATATTCGTCACAAATTATGGACAGGGGGTAGTTATGATTCCACAGTTGCTGTTAGAAGAAATTCTTCTTGACGAGAAAAACGAAAAAGACTATTACGATAAATACGGAAAGGAAGCCATTCAGTCGGAGCTTGCAAAGCTCAGAAAGTCAAACGAGGAAATTCTTGCCGCATACCCGCTTGATGAAATGCACGCAAAAATCATGCAGAAGGGATTTGAGCAGAAAAACCAGCCCAAGGCTTATGCAAAAAATGAAGCTGCATCAAAAGGTCAAAGGCTTTCCGTCTGGAAATACTGTGCAGCCGCAGTTCTTCTCCTTGCATTTGCCCTTCCGCTTGCCTTGCGCAACACAAAGGAAACAGCGGTCACAGGTTCAATACATATAAAGGGAAATGCCCACCACCAGATAAGGCTCTACCGCCAGAACGGAAATGATGCCCAGCTCCTCAAGAACGGAGAAAAAGCAAGCGAAAACGACTTGATTCAGATTACATACACGCCGGGCATATACAACTACGGCGTAATATTCAGCGTGGACGGAAACGGCAACGTTACCCGCCACTTCCCGGAAAACAGCTGGGCTGCGGCAAAGCTTGAAAAGACCGGTGAGGAAGTGCCGCTTTCATTCTCCTACTCGCTCGACAATGCCCCTGACTATGAGTGCTTCATCTTTGTAGCCTCAGAAAAAGAATTCAACCTTTCGGAAATAGAAAAAATCAGCAGGGACAAATACAGCATAAGCTTCCTAAAGAAAGGCTCATACCTTCCAAAAGACTGCGACGGTTCCATCTTTATACTGAAAAAGAAATAGGGTACAATTATGAAAATGAACGCTATGAAAAAATATATCTTGCCTATACTTTTATTTATACAAAGCACACTGGCCCCGCTTGCCGCATTTGCACTGGCAGGTGAATCTGCGGGGGTTGAACGCTACGCAATTTTTGTAGGCTCGAACAACGGCGGCAAGAAAAACCAGAAGCTCCTCTATGCGGGAACAGACGCAATAGCATTCCAAAAGACCATGGCAGAAATAGGCGGAATTCCCCGCTCAAACGGAATACTCCTGCTTGACCCGACAAAATCAGACCTTGACGAGGCAATGCAGACGGTCTCCCGGATGATTAGCAAAAACAAGGCTAATTCCAAACGCTCCGAATTCCTCTTCTACTATTCAGGCCATTCAGACGAAAATGCCCTGCTGCTCGGAAACACAAGCTACGGATATTCAAGCCTCAAGGCTTCCATCAGCAACGTGCCCAGCGACGTTCATGTTGTAATACTTGACTCATGCTATTCGGGCAACTTCATCCGCACAAAGGGTGGCCAGAAACAGAAGCCCTTCCTCATGGACGACTCATCCGTAGTAAAGGGGCACGCCTACCTTTCATCAAGCTCTTCCCAGGAGTTCTCCCAGGAATCCGACGAGATAGGATCTTCATTCTTCACGAACGCAGTAGTAACAGGACTCCGCGGTGCAGCAGACAGCTCAGGCGACAAAAAGGTTACGCTGAATGAACTCTATTCCTATGCATTCAACGAGACGCTTTCCAAAACGGAAAACAGTTCCGCAGGGCCCCAGCACCCCAACTACAACATCACGCTCGTAGGCTCGGGCGACCTGGTGCTTTCCGACATTTCAAGCTCAGACAGCATAGTAACCCTTTCCCCAGGTCTTACAGGCCGCATAATAATCCGTGACAAAAACGGCAAGCTCGTGTCCGAAATAAACAAGACGGAAAAAAAGCCCGTCTACCTTGCGCTTGAAAACGGAGACTATTCGGCAACGCTGATTACAAAAAACGTGACCATGACAGGAAACTTCACGCTAAAGGCTGGAAAAAGCTACGAACTGACATCAGATTCTCTTTCCCCTGTGGCATCTTCATTCAACAGGACTCGCGGCGACAGCGGGGAAGATGAGGCGGAATCAGAAGGTACAAACGGCGAAATGCGTGTCCCCGTTGAATTCTCACTCCTCAACAACGAAATTTCCCGTCCCTTCCACAAAAAAGTCGTAACAAGCTTTTCACTGGGACTTCTGCGCTCCAAAGTCTACAAAACAAACGGTGCCATGGTTGCTATTGGTGTTAACGACAGCGAATACCTTACGGGTGCCCAGGTAAGCTACATCTACAACACTGCAAAATCCGCAAAGGGTGCTCAGGTAAGCGGCATCTTCAACATCGCAGAAAACATAAAAGGCGCACAGGTAAGCGGCATCTACAACACTGCGGACAATGTGACCGGTGCCCAGGTTACAGGCATCTTCAACAAGGCAGGAGAGGTGCACGGATGCCAGCTAGCAGGAATTTTCAACACTGCGCAAAAGCTTAAGGGTTTCCAGGGAGCTGCAATTTTCAACATGGCAGAGGAAACTGAAGGAAGCCAGGTGTCGGCAGGATGCAACTATACAGGAAATCTCAAAAAGGGCAGTGCTCAGATTGGACTTGTAAACGTTGCAAAAGAAGCAGAAGGAATCCAGCTTGGCCTTGTAAACTATTCCAAGAACGGTGTCTTTGAATTTGGAACATCCTTTACTTCTGACAAGAACATACGCGTAACATTAAGCTCCGGCAACAAGCACTTGTACACAACGCTTGGAGTGTCTGGAAAAGCAAAGAATTGCTTTAGCGACAAGAGCTTTTCAGAAGCAAACATGGTCACAATGGCAGGGCTCGGTTCCCGCTTTGAATTTGGCAAAATCAACTTGGACGTTGAGGGCATGGCAAACTTTGTTGCATACGAAAAGGATGATGAGGAATACGAAAAAGACAAGGCCGAAGCAGAGGACGATGAAACAGTGCTTAGCTTTGGGGCACACTTCTTCCCTTCATCAAGGATTTCGGTAAGCTTTAGCCCAATAAAGCACCTAAGGGTTTTTGGCGGAGCAATCTTCTCCTTTGAATACGAAGGAGACAAAAAGGCCTTTGACCATCTGGACAACAACCTTACGATAAATGCCGGAGATCTAAAGATTCACCCAGAGTTTGAGCTTGGCGTAAAGTTTTCATTGAACTGAAGAATCACCGTGGAATACTAAATCGCATTTCTTGCCCCCCAGCCTACGCCCGATTGGAGGGGCGAGTTGCTTGCAACTCGTTGCGACAGCAATGGAGGCGTAAGCCGGAACCCCGCAAAGCGGGGTAAAATATGGCCCTGACTGGCCACGGAGTGCCAGGCACAGTAAAAGCTGGCCTGCCGTCCAAAAAGAGAAAATTAAAAAGTAACACATTTTTCAGCCTCGCGTGTCTAATGAATAACGAGGTTATAAAATGAAAAAATTAGTTGCTTTGCTTATGACAATTGTTCCAGCCTTTGCTTTTGCGGCGGGACTTAGAATTTCTGTAATAGACAAAGACCTTGACTTTCCGCTTGAGGGCGCAAAACTTACCCTGGAGGCAAACCCTAGGATTACGGGCTATGCGGACGAAGACGGAAATGCCGTCCTCAATCTTCCCGACAGCGTAACATCCGGCACAATCAGGGCAAGTCTTCCCGGCTACAAGGAAGTTTCCGTAAAATTTTCGGGAACAGGAAAAGCCCTTGTAATCAACATGAGCCTTGCAGATGTAATTGAAGGAAAGGAGCTCGTGGTTAACCGCGCTGCCCCGGAAAAGACAGAGGAAAAAGTCGGCGTTGCAAAGGTGATGACAAAGGAGCAGATGCACACGACTGCAAACATAGGTCTTGTGGAAGACTGCATGGCCTCAATCCGCACGCTGCCTGGCGTTTCATACAGCGGCGCATGGGGAACGGAGCCTTCTATCCGTGGCGGTGACCCAAGGGAAGCAGCCTGCCTTCTGGACGGAATGTACACGGTTTACCCCTGGCACTGGGGCGGCGGAGTTTCAATCTTCAATCCGTCGATGGTGGATTCAATAAAGCTTTCAAACGGCGTATTTTCTTCCCGCTACGGCAGGGCAAGTGCAGGCCTTTTGGAAGCAAGCACAATAACCCCTGACTACGAAAACTTCCACTTGAACGCAGGCCTTTCAACAACATGCGCGGATGCCTTTGCACAAGTTCCTTTTGGCAAGGACCTGGGAGGAATGCTGGTGGGAGCCCACATAAGCTACCTTGACCCGGTTGTATGGGGATTCAAGAAGGCTGATGTTGGCGACCTTGACTTTATTAAGAGGGCACCCTACATCCGCGACTTTTTTGTAAAGACAGACCTTAACCCAAGCCCGGAGCTTTCATTTTCCGTAATCGGCTTTTTTGGAAGTGACGGACTTGAAATTGACCAGACAGAGGAAGAGGACGGCCTAAAGACTCGCGCCATAATGGACTACGATATCTACCAGGCACTTGGCGGAATAAGGGTAAAATACCTTGCAAGCGACAAGCTGCTTTTCCGCGGCAACCTTTCCTACAACGGCATGTTCGAAGACATGGACATGAACCTTACGGAAAGCGGCTCCATCAAGTACAACGATGATTTTGTAAGCAAATACGGCTTTCTTCCAGGCGTTGCATCTGGTGCATCTTACGATATTCCAAACCTCAATTCCAGCATGATAGAAAAAATCGACAACCACCTTGTTTCTGGAAGGGTTGAAGGTGAAATTGAAATTGACGAGAGGAACCACATCTGCGCAGGCGTGGAAGAGACATTCTCCACATCAAAGACTACGGAAAAGCAGGCCGGCTGGACAGACCTTGAAATCAACGGCAACTGGCTCTTTAGAAGGGTGAATTTTTCAAGCGAAACCAAGGGGAACTGCATTCTTGACAATGCGGCATTCCTCACATGGGAATTCGGCGGTGAAAATGACCCCGTTCAGGCAGAAGTCGGCGTGAGGGGAGAATTCATAACCCTTTGGAACAGCGACGACGACTTTAGGGTGAATTTTCTTCCTGACCTATGCCCCCGCGCAAGCGTAACCTATACCCCATGGCGCAATCTTGGCAGCGTGGAAAAGGTTTCCTTTACTGCTGGCTCAGGCCTCTTTGTCTCCATTCCCCGCGAGGCAATGATTCTTTCCAAGGACATGGGCGTAAAGAACTTTGACATGCACCCAAACAGGGCCATCTTCTCCGTACTCGGTGCAGACGTTGACCTTGAAGGCGGATGGAACTTTAAGCTTGAGTCATACTACCGCTACTACCTTTCAAGGATTTACGCCTACTCGGCAACAGACGCAAGCAGCAACTACCAGGACATTGACGTTACTGCAAAGTCGGACGGAAAGGGCCACGTGTTCGGAGTTGACACGATGATAGAAAAGAAAGTCGGGGGCGCATGGGACGGCTACCTTTCATATTCATTCATCTATTCACGCTTCATGAACCCGGCAGACATAAAGGACGGAGTGTATGCACCAAGCTCCATGTACGGAGACCCGCTGGACGAATGGTACTATCCAAGCTACCACCGCTTCCACACGGTAAACCTTGTTTCAAACTGGCACTTTGCAAAGGGCTGGACATTCACCGTAAAGGGAACCCTTGCAACCGGAGAGCCAAAGGACAAGACCGGTGACGTGGGCTGCTATGCCGCAATGCTGGACGACGGAAGCGTAATCCAGCGCTACACACGCAGTTCCTTCTACAGCGACAGCCTTAGGAACCAGATTTCTTGCCCGGTTGACCTTAGGATTGCCTACCAGTGGAAGACCAACAACGACAAGACCAGCTGGGAATTCTACTTTGCCCTCCAGGATGCCTTCGTGAACCTATACGCGCCAAAGGGCGACAGGTCATTCGACCGCTACACTGGAGAAATGAGCGACGTAAGGGAGAGCGCTGACTTTAACCTGGGAATACCGATTCCTTCGCTTGGGCTAAAGGTCAACTTCTAGGCAAAGGCAGATTTCATCAGCATAAAGCAGATTTTATCAGCATAAAATTATAAGTAAAAAACACGAAAAAAAAGTGACACTCCGGCAAGTCCGGGGTGTTATATTTTATAGAAGCGATTAAAACATTCAGGAGTATAAAAATGGAAAAAGGATTCAGCTTAATCGAATTGTTCAAACTTGGCGGTCCCTTCATGTGGGTTCTCCTTGCATTCTCCGTGGCAACCATAGCCATAGTAATAGAACGCTGCATTTACCTTGCCTGGCACAACTGCAAGGTTGCCCCGGTACGCGACAAAGTGCTTGGCTACCTGCAGCAGGGCAAAAAGACAGAGGCAGAGGAATACCTTGCTTCGTTCAACCACAAGCAGACTGTTGCATCAATCCTCCTTGCCCTCCTTCAGAATTCAAAGTACGGAGAAAGCAGGATGGAGCGTGCGGCAGAGGCAGAAGCCCAGGAAAGACTTCGCCGCATGGAAAACGGATTCAACTATCTTACGGCACTTTCTTCCCTTGCCCCGCTTACAGGCTTTTTGGGAACTGTTTCCGGCATGATTGGGGCATTCCAGTCAATCGCACAGGCAACCGACGTAAACGCCCAGCTTGTTGCAGGAGGAATCTACGAGGCCCTGATTACGACTGTATTCGGTCTGATTATCGCAATCGTCGCCCTGATTGCATACAACCTTTTGATTCAGAAGATTGACCGCTTTGCGGCAGAGGCAACAAAGGCCATCAACGACCTTGTGCCGGAGCTTATCGACATGGAAAAGGCTGAACCTGATTCGCAAATTGCAGCTGAGGCTGGCTATGATAAAAAGACTTACACGGCGTAACCTAGAGGATGCGGGAAGTTCCGGCTCTCTTAACGACCTGTCCTTCCTGCTGATAATTTTCTTTATCGTGATTGCAGGATTCAACGTAAACAAGGGCTTTCTGCTCAACCTGCCTTCCAAGGAAAAGCCCATCGTAGTGAACACCCAGGACATCTTAAAGTGTTCGCTTTCGGCAGACGGAAGCATCTATATGGACGGAAGCGAAATCAAAATGGAAGACCTGTCCGTAAGAATCAGCGAAAAGCTAAGGACCTGGCCAAACCTTACCTTCCTGCTTACGATAAATTCCGAAACACCCTACCAGAAGGTCGTTGACGTGATTTCCACAATAAGAAGCCTTAAGGTGGAGAATTTTTCCTTCAGGATGGAAGAGGGGCAGTAATCCGTCGCAGCAAAAACAGTGCGGCTAATCAGAGTGAACTTTGGAGTGAACTATGGTCAAACTTAGAATGAAAAGGCGGAAGCTGTCGATAACAACTTCATCAATGTCGGACATCGGCTTTCTTCTGCTTATTTTTATCATGCTTATTTCGCTTATGAACCAGCGTTACGAAGAAAAAATAAACTATTCAGAGAGCACGGTTCTGGAGCGCACCCAGGCTGATTCGAATTTTGAGATTTGGGTGCAAAAGAACGGCGTGATTTCTGCAGAAGGAGAGACGCTTGACTACGTTGGCCTTGAGCGGGCAGTCGTAGGCGCAATCGCAAAAAATCCTTCCGTGCGTATTCACGTGATTGCAGACAAGGACACACCCTACAAACATGTTAATTCGGTTGTTTCAGTCCTGCAGTCGCTTCAGCACAGGGTTGTCAGTTTTGTTGTGAGGGAAAAATAAAATGAGCGTTGACAGACTTTCTAAATATGCACAATTTGCAAGGCCTCTTCTCTTTGGAATTGCCCTGCTTCTTCACGTTGCCGCTTTTTATGCCTTCAATTTTACTGCAAAGGAAAAGCCCGTGGAGACGGTTGATTACCGCGAGGCAGAGGTTTTCAAGCTGGTGGACATTCAGGAATACGTTCCGCCGCCACCGCCTGTAGAAAAAAAGCAGGTCGTAAAGGTTGCAAACCAGCCAAAATCTTCGGAAAAGATTGTAGAGACAAAGGAAGAGGTTCAGGTTGAACAAAATGCTTCATCATCGGAGCAAGAGGAATACCTTCCCCAGCACAAAATTTCTTCCGTGCCGATTATTCCAAGCCGCGAAGTCCTATCCCGCATCGTATACCCGCCAATGGCACTAAAGCAGGGAATAGAGGCTGTCGTCTACCTTGAGCTTTACATCGATGCAAACGGTGTCATCCGCAAGATAAAAGTCCTCAAGGATCCGGGACACGGCTTTGCACAGGCTGCAGTTGCTGCCCTTGACGGCATTACCTGTGTCCCCGCAAACGCAAACGGAAAGAACTGTGCCGTACGCTACCGCTACCCGGTAAAGTTCACGCTCAGCTAGTAGTTTTCTGCGCTTATCTCAAAGTAGCTCTGGGGATGGGCGCAGACAGGGCAAACTTCGGGAGCCTTTGTTCCCACTACGATGTGGCCGCAATTCCTGCATTCCCAAACCTTTACGGAACTCTTTTCAAAGACTTCCTTGGACTCCACGTTCTTGAGCAGGGCGCGGTATCTTTCCTCGTGATGCTTTTCTATTGCTGCAACTCCGCGGAATTTTGCGGCAAGCTCGGGGAAACCTTCTTTTTCGGCAGTCTTTGCAAAGCCTTCGTACATGTCGGTCCACTCAAAGTTTTCACCGTCGGCGGCGGCGTTAAGGTTGGCCTTTGTGTCACCAAGCTCACCCAGCTCCTTGAACCACATCTTTGCGTGTTCCTTTTCGTTGTCAGCGGTCTTGAGGAAAAGGGCACTAATCTGCTCAAAGCCTTCCTTCTTTGCTACGGATGCAAAATAGGTGTACTTGTTCCTCGCCTGGCTTTCACCGGCAAAAGCCGTCTGCAAATTCTTCTCTGTCTGCGTTCCCGCATATTTGTTAGCCATACATTTCTCCTAAAAAATGTTCTTATTTTACAGGCGCACTAGGCGCTCTCGTAAATCGGTTCAAAATCCTCCGCAGGATGTCCGCACAAGGGGCATGTGTAGTCTGCAGGAAGCTCAGGGTTCATATACTCGTAGCCACAAATCTTGCACTTCCAGCCGATGATTTTCCTTGATTCTTCCACCTTTACCTTTGGCTTTATGCTGCTCTGGTAGTCGGCATAAGTTACGGGCGCACCTCTGCCAGTAAGCTCTGCGTCAACCACTTCCGCCACAAAAAGCGTGTGTGTACCCAAATCCGTCTTTGAAAGAACCTTGCAGCTCAGAATGGAACAGGTATGCTCCACAAGGCATGGGCAGCCGTTCACATCCGTCTTGTAGGCAAAGTCTGCAAACTTGTCCACATTCCTTCCACTCTGGTAGCCAAAATGCTTAAAAAGGTCAAAGCCAGCCGTCTTGTCCAGGACGGAAAGACTAAAGACTCCGCTTTCCTTAATCAAGTCGCAGGTATAGTTCTGGTTCAGAACGGAAATTGCAATCCTAACAGGGTCTGATGCCACCTGCATACAGGTGTTGGTTATGCAGGCGTTAATCTTCCCCTGCCCCTTGGAGCCAAGCACGAAGAGACCGTAGGAAATATTGTAAAGTGCCTTGTTGTCCATCTATCTGTCCGCCCAAAGTCCGTGAAGGTTACAGTAGGCGTAAGCCCTAACAAGTTCATCGCCCTCGGAAAGTACAAAGGAAGCCTTTGGTTCCGCTCCCGGAGCAAGTTCCCTGAACATAAAGCCGCATTTTGTCTGAATGCCAATCCATTCAATAAAATGCTTTTCTTCCATAGGATGAATAACAGCCCCTACCGTAACCTGAACGGAGCTTCCGCTTTTAGCAACGACCGGAACATGCTTTTCTACAGCGGCATCAGTCGTGTTAGCCTTAACTTCCACAAGAGAACCGTCACTGCAGCATGACTTTCCCTCCGCAGAAGGAGCAACCCCATCTGCTTTGCTGCAAGGCATAGCAAGAATTTTTCCGCAGTCCTTGCATTTGTAAAATTTCATCTCCATAATTCACTCCTGTTTTGATTTACTGCACCCCAATAGCTAAATTATAGCGCGACTTTTTATTTTTATAAACAGTAACAAGTAACTTTCCCGCTATTTTCTTTTCAAAAAAATCCCCATGTAAAAAACCGCACGGAAAACCGCACGGAAAATCGCATGGGGAAGCGGTATGGAGAAGAGGCCGGAAGAACCGCCCCCTCATCTTCCTTACCACCAGGAAAAGAAGAGCCCCGCAAGAGGTGAAAGCACAATCATTATGCAAGAGAAGGTAAAGGACTCTATGCTAATCAAAGTTGCCCTCTGTTCCGAAGGGAACATGTCCTGCAAACGTGTGTTTGTCCTAACCTGCAGCGCATCATCCGCCATGGAAGCCATAAAGCCCCCCAGCGTCATCAGCATGTAAAGCCCCGAATGCTCAAGAACAATGCCTAAAAGAATCACCGCAGTGGAAAGCAAAAAGACAACCCGGTAGCGGACCTTCTTCGCCAAAAGAATTAGCTTTGCGCCGATTATGCCCCCAAGCTGCAGCACAAGAAGTGCCGCCCCAAGTGCCCAGTTCGGAATTCCTGCCATCGGAAGTTTTGCCTGCAAAAAGAACAAAAGCAAAATGTCCAGCGCACCCACAAAAGAATTCGTGAACATCAAAAGCATGGCCTTACGGGCCTCCTTCAAGAACAAAAAGCTTTTCTTAAAGCAGGAACCAATTTCCCTCCAAACATTAAAGTCAGCAGCAAGCGGTGCAAGCCTTACTTCAACAAGGCCAAACAAAATCACAAGCTGAATCAAGGACGCAAAGACGCCGGTCGCATAAGCAAGCCTGTAGCCAATCACCAGCGCAAAGCCAGCCGTCAAAGTGGAAAGCCCCTCGCACACGCGGTAAATCACCAGCTGGTTGGAAGCATAGCGGTCAAACTTTTCCGCCTCCCCCACAGACTTAAGCGAATCGTATGCAAGAGCATCACCCGAGCCGGACGCAAAGTTGTAGCAGAGCGCATGAAGCCCAATCGAAATGCAGACCATGGCAAAATTGTTGGAGCAAATCATCACAATGTCACCTGCAATCCGCATCAGGCAGGAAATCACAAGCGTCTTCTTCCGGCCAAAAACATCCGCCAGAACACCCGACGGAATCTCAAACAAAATGCTCACGATATGAAAAATCGTCTCTGCAAAGCCAATCTGCGCAAGCGAAAATCCGCGGGACGCAAGAATGGCAACCCAGGCTCCCGAAAGCGAAAGCTGGCCAAAAACCGAAGACGAATACAATCTATTAATCTGTTTTTTAATGTTAAACATAGTAAGCCCCCTATCGGCAAAATAAAATGCAAAAAAGGGAAGTGGCTGAATGTATTTTGATTTTTTTAGAAAAGGGAATTACAAAATCAACGGATTGTTTTATTGCAAAACCACAGTTTTCTGAAAAAGGCCCACTACCCCTACCGACGGGCAGAGATATAGCATTTTTCTAACAATAAAACTGAAGTTTTCCACATAGTACTTGTATTTTAGCCCAACAATTTATTCTTGTCAACCTGAATTTTCTGGACGGATGCTTTTTTATGCTCTACCATTCATTTTTTCTCTAACTCGACCGCCATGCCATATCGCCACCGCCCTTCCGGGGTTCCGTTCGCAGAGCTCTCTCCATTGCTGGCGCAACCCGCCTGCGGCGGGCCCCTCCACGGCGGCGTAGGAAAAATATAAAAATCCCTTCTTGACAAATTACCTCAATGCAAATAGCATAATTCAACTTCACCTCCCCTCTCTTCAAGCAAAAATTCATCTGATGAGTTTTCAATTCAACTTGAAAAGGGCCGGGCAAGCCAACAAAGCACTGGAGAAATAAAATGGAAATAAAAGAAATAGTAAAAAACAAAAAAGATTTTCTTGCACTCTTGCTTCTTGCAGATGAACAGGAAGACATGGTTGACCGTTACCTTGAAAAGGGAAGAATGTTCGTTCTTGACGATGGCGGAGTTAAGGCTGAATGCGTAGTCACCGATGAGGGAAATGGTCTTTTGGAAATAAAGAACATAGCAACGGATTCCAAAAGCCAGGGCAAGGGTTACGGCAAAAAACTCATTGAATTTGTTTCCCAGAAATTTCACGGAACTTTCACCACGCTTCAAGTAGGAACGGGAGACAGCCCGCTTACCATTCCCTTCTACGAAAAATGCGGCTTCAAGCGGCACCATGCAGTAAAGAATTTCTTTACGGAAAATTACGACCATCCTATTTTTGAAGCTGGCATTCAGCTGGTTGATATGATATACTTACAAAAGAATTTATAACAAAACGGAAGGTGTTTAAAATGAACAGTGCAGTTTTTAAATTGATTTGGTTTGCATTTCCAGTGACAAAAGCGGTATATGCATACCTTGCATATTCAAATCCAATAAAGGTGAACAATTCATTTTCACCGGTAAGTTTATTAATGCTTCTCTTCGGATTCATCACATGCACGGTCAGCATTCTCTTGTCAAAAAAAATATACAAAAAAAGTTTTTATGAAAACAAGATAGTAAAGACATTTCTTTCCAAACCCAATTCTGATGAAAAGAAAACCATCTTTAATCTTTTCGCAATGATGCTTGGCTTGGCAGAGAACGCAGCCCTGTTCGGCTTTATTCAATATATAATTACCGGAAACCTTATTGTCGGAATCATCTTGTTTGCATTTTGCTTTATCGCCTGGCTCTTCAACTACCCGAATGCAAGCACGAATGACGGGCAACTGAATTAACAGGCATAAAAGCTATTTTGTCGCTTGGAGCTTTTTGTACTCGCGCGGTGACTGGCCAAAATATTTTTTGAATGTTTCTGCCATGTAGCTTGCGCCGGTAAAGCCGGTCATGTCAGCAATTTCGGGCATGGACATTCCGCTGGAAACAAGAAGGTCGGCCACTTTGCGGCAGCGGTATTGCGCCAAATATTCCATCGGAGACTTTTCGGTCAGCTTGTTAAAGATTTGGTTGCAGAGGCTTTGGCTCACTCCCCCTGCAGCCGCGATGTCGGAAAGTATTATACGCTCCTTGTAATGCTCGTCAATAAAAAGCATCATGGCCTTTAGCCTTGAATTGTGCCCCGTGCTTTCTTCCATGCTGTGAACGTGAAGACGGTAAGCTTCGGTAAAGCGGCGCATTATGATGTCCCAGATTTCAAAAAAATATTTTGTAATCAAGAATTCATTTCCCTTGCAGTCGTGCTCCATCTCCAGCATAAGCTGATAGATAGACGGAGCGTCAAAGTCAGCAGCCTTAAAATGAACAAAGGGAACAGTCTTGTCAGTAACTATCGGTTTTACCGCTTTTTCTTCAACCGAAAAACTTGAACAGATGATTTTTGGATGAAGAATTGCTATTATATAACGAGAAACCTTGTTGGTTGTGGAAAGAGAATAATGGATGCTGCCGGAATTTACAAAAAGCGTGTCGCCTCTTTTTAGCTTTATGAGAGTGCCTTCAACCATGTAGGCCATCTCTCCGCCCTTTACGGAAACAATTTCAATGTCTTCGTGGTAATGGGGAACCCGCTCCCAGCCGCAACCTTTTACAAGGTAGCCGTCAAAAATGTATGAGGGAAACGAAGGATCGTCATACTTTACGATTTCAGAGCCGTCCCTTCGCTTTATAATAAAACCTCTTTTTATTTCAGCCATTTTTCCTCCAAAGGTCAAAATATTATAACAATTTTATATTAAGCATGCAATATTGTTATCAAAATATGTAAATTTAATAATTTTCTTACATATAAATATTCAGTAATATATAATCACATAAAGCAGGAGGAAAAAATATGGAATTCATCAGTGCAAGCAGCATCAAAGAACTGTCAAACCCCGGCGTAGTTTCCCGCCAGCTTCTGAACCCGGAAAATTCAAGGAGCGAGCGCGTGACCATTACCGAAGTTCACCTTGTTCCTGGAGCAAGCCAGCCCCGCCACACTCACGACGCTTCTGAGCAGATCTGGTACGCAACCAAAGGCACAGGAAAGCTTCTTCTTGCCGACGACAAGGAAATGGATTTTAAGGCAGGGGACGTTGCCCGCTTTGCCGACAAGGACGTTCACGGACTTTTGAACGACGGAGACGGAGAGTTTATTTATGTTTCCGTTACCGCTCCTCCGATTAACTTTGGCTACGCATACAAGGATAAAAAATGAACATAGGAATAATCGGCTACGGCAGTATGGGAAAAATGCTCGCTCAAAAATTCCTTGAATCTGGGCGAGCAAGCAAAGACACCTTGTTTATTTCAAACAGGACAAAAGAGCGCCTGAACGAAATCGCGGAAAAGGCGACGGTTTGCGATTCAAATTCCGACGCGGCCAAAAATGCCGACATTCTTTTTGTCTGTGTCCGTCCTTGTGACATAAAAGAAGTCGTGACAGAAATCAATTCTTCCCTAAAAAAAGATTCGCTTCTTGTTTCGCTGAACGGAAACATCACGTTTGCGATGCTTGAAAAAATTGCAGTGAGGAAGATTGCAAAAGTAATTCCAAGCGTCACGGCAGAGATAAGCCGCTCGCAGACTCTTCTTTGCTGCAACAGTTTGGTCTTGGATTCAGACAAAGAAAATTTGCGCAAGCTTCTTGAATGCATGGGCGAAGTTATAGAACTTCCCGAAAACGAAATGGGCATGGGGTCTGAGCTTGTCAGCTGCATGCCGGGCTTAATCGCTTCAATGTTCGATGTAGTCTGTCAGGCGGCACAAAAGCACACGAGCATTCCAAAGGAGCAGATCACGCGGATGGTTCTAAAGACAGTTGCAGCCACAAGCAATCTGATGACAGAAAAACAGATGTCATTCCAGGATGTAGTCTCACGGGTTGCAACAAAAGGCGGCATCACGGAAGAAGGGACAAAAGTCATCTACAACATGTTTCCCAAGGCAGCGGAAGAAATGTTTGTAAGGACATTGGAAAAAAGAAGGCTGACTGCACAGAAGGCACAAGAATCGTTTTAATCTGTGTCTTTTTAATCTGCATGACAACATAAAACAAATATGATACGATATAGGGTATGACAAGAATTTATTTTGTACGCCATTGCAAACCAGACGGAAAAATCAAGGACGACAGAAACCGCCCGTTAACAGAAGAAGGCCTTGAAGACTCAATCAAGGTAGCGGAAATTCTCAGGGACAAAAAAATCGATGTCTTTATCTCAAGCCCCTACAAAAGGAGCTATGATTCAATAAAAAAAGCTGCTGACTCTTATGGCATGGAGATTCATACGGACGAGAGGCTTCATGAGCGCAAGGCAGGGAAAGGTGGAAACACTCACGAAATGTTCAAAAAACGCTGGGCAGATTTTTCTTTTGCCGAAGAAGACGGTGAATCCATTGGTGCTGTCCAAAAAAGGAACATCGAGGCTGTCAAAGAAATCCTTAAGCAATATAATGGAAAGAACATCGTCATCGGAACTCATGGAACTGCCCTGTCTTCAATCATCAATTACTATGACAAAAGCTTTAACGGTGAAAGCTTTATGAAAATCGTAGACTTTATGCCCTGGATTCTGAAGATGGAATTTAACGGAGAAAAATTTCTTTCAATGGAAGAAGTATTCCATATCTACAAGGAGTACAAAGAAGAATGACATTTCCTGAATTCATGGTCCGGGAGAAAAACAAGTTTTCCGCATCCGGGAGAATGAAGGTTTGCCCCTTTGAAATCGTAAATTACTCTGACACGATGAAGGAAGATGTTCACGCATTTTTGTCGGAGGAATTTGTGCAGGCAGGAAAAACATTCGAGCCTCAATCCCGGCACAAGATTTATCAGGACATAAAGAACAACTTCATACTTTTTCTTTGCATGAAGAACGGCAGCAAAATTATCGGAACAGTAGCCCTTTGCAAGCTGAATGAATTCAACTGCGAACTAAAGGCCATGTATCTTAACAAAAATTATCAGGGGAAGAAGCTGGGCTACAAGCTGGCCAAGACCGCCATCGACTTTGCAAAAAACAATGGCTACAAAAAAATTTACCTTGATTCAATGAAAAAATACGACAGGGCATTGCATTTGTACCGCTCGCTCGGTTTTAGAGAAACCGCACGCTATAACGACAACGACAAGGCCGATATTTTTATGCTTCTTGATTTGTAAATGAAGGAGAAAATGATGAAGGAACTGATTGTAAAATACAACGAGCTGACAGCAGAGCAATTTATTGAACTTTGGCAGGCAGTTGGCTGGGGCGAGGGACCTGCACTGGAGCAGACCCGGCTTGCCATGGAACACACTCTTTTTAGAGTTTCGATATTTGACGGTGATAAAATAATTGCAATGGCCCGCGTAATCGGGGACATGGGACTTGATTATTATATAAAGGATGTTGTTGTGAGACCGGAGTATCAGGGCAAGGGCCTTGGACGGATGCTCATAAACGAGATTTTGAAATTCATCAGCGAAAACGGAATAAAGGGGACGGATATTTTTGTTGAACTTTGCGCAATGCCGGATAAGATTCCCTTCTATAAAAAATTCGGCTTTGACTCCAACGAGGCGCAGAGGCTAAGGCAATTCCTAAAGGTAAAATAACAAATCACAGAGGACAGAAGGTAAATCAAAATGCAGATAAAGAAAACGAACCAGAACGACATTGAGACCTTGATGCAAATCCGCCTTGAAATGCTTCGTATCGTGAACAACATGAATGTTGAAGATGACTTTGACAAAACTCTAGTTGAATGTAGCCGCGAATATTTTTTGAACGGCGACCAGACAACTGTTTTTGCGATGGACGGCGACAAGATTGCAGGCTGCGCAAGCCTGAGCTACATCACTGTCATGCCGACCTTCGACCACCCCACCGGAAAGCGTGCCCACCTCATGAACGTCTACACAAGGGCAGAATTCCGCAGACGCGGAGTTGGAAAAATGATGGTCGAATATTTGATTGAGGAAGCCAGGTCCCGCGGCGTAACGGAAATCAGCCTGGACGCCACGCAGATGGGTCATCCGCTCTACAAAAGCCTTGGCTTCAATGACAACGGTGCAGGAATGAATCTTTCGCTTTAAAAAGGAGGCCTGATGAATCCTATTTTTTTATTTGACCTTGACCAGACCTTGCTGAACTTCCATGCATCAGAAGAAAAGGCATTGGAAATAATCTCAAAAAAATACGGTCTTGCCTACTCTAAAGACACATACAGTCATTTCAAAGATTACAACAAATCCCTTTGGCTGGAACTTGAAAAAGGAATTATATCGCGAACAGATTTATTCAGGCTCAGGTTTACAGATTTTATTGCACAGTGCAAGGGCGAGTCCCTAGGACTTGACCCGCTTGCAATAAACAATGAGTTCATCGCGACAATGGCAGAGAACGGAGTCCTAATGGATGGTGCATTGGAATTCATAAAGCAAGTCAAAAGCACAATTGCAGGCTGCAAAATTTACATCATCTCAAATGGAGCAACCATCAATGCAAAAGGCAGAATAAATTCTACAGGCCTCAATGCATTTCTTGACAGAGTTTTTGTAAGCGAAGAGATGGGACTTGCAAAGCCGGCAAAAGAATTCTTTGACCGGGTATTAAGTTCAATCGGGGCAAAAAAGGAAGAATGCATTGTCATAGGAGACTCGCTCACATCCGACATGGCAGGAGCAAAGAATGCCTCCATTGATTCAGTCTGGTTCATGCCTCAAGCAGAAGCTTGTTCAAGCATAGAAAATGAAATGAAAAAATATGATATCGATTACTGCGCAAACACTTTTGACGAACTTTACAAAGTCCTAAAAAAGTGGGCAGGACTGATTGGCAAAAAGGATACAGAATTGAAAAGCACATTTACTTTAAGAGACTATTTTTCTTACGAAGACAAAGAAAGCATACTTACCCAACTGCAGGCTCTTTCAAAAGAATGGGGCGCGATTTCCTTTTTGCTTTCGCTTTTAAAAGAGGGAAGCTTCCACCAGAAACTTGGAAAAGGAAGCCTATATCTCCTGCTTGACGATGCAAAACTTATCGGTGGAAAACCAACCCTAGCCTCCTTTTTAACTTTTTGCGAAAGAGATGAAATTGAAAGCAATCTCAAACCTTGGATTGGATTTGTATTCACTTCCTCAGCCTATCGTGGTCATCACCTTGCAGGACGGATAATCGAACACTGCATGAACAATGCCGCTGCCCTCTACCCTGAATCAGAATATGTTTATGTTTCTTCAGATGAAAAAGGCCTGTACGAAAAATATGGTTTTGAATTCGTTGGAAAGATGAAAAGCGTTTGGGGAAAGGATTCAGGAATTTTCAGAAAGAAAATAAAAGATAACCCTTGGAAAGACATCAGTCTCTCTGATTATGAAAATCACATGAGTTTAGATTCCGTCATGCAGCTGCAGATGATGAATGAAATGATGAAAAATCAGTTTATTGATTTCCCAGTTGACACAGCCATGGTCCTTGGCATTGCCGGAGGAAACGGCCTTGAGCATGTTAGCAAAGAAAAATACAGGCTTGTCTACGGCGTTGATATAAACGACGAATATCTTCGCGCAGTTTCAAAACGCTATGCAAATCTTTCCGGCACGCTGGAACTATTGAATATCGACTTGACAAATGAAGCACAAAAACTTCCCAAGGCAAAATTGATCATTGCAAATCTTCTGATAGAATATATCGGATACAATGCCTTTCAAAATGTGATAAAACAGGTTGAACCCACATACCTTTCCTGCGTGATCCAAATCAACACGGACGAAGAGCAGTGGGTTTCCGATTCGCCATATCTTCATGCCTTTGACAGATTGGATGAAGTTCATTGTCAGATGGAAGCAGAAAAACTAATTTCATCAATGGAGCAAATCGGTTACAAAAAGTTGTCGCAAAAGACAGAGCCCCTCCCCAATGGAAAGGCCCTCGAAAGAATTGATTTTAAAAAACAGGAGCAGTAAATATGGGATCAACCGAAATATGTTACAAGACACTTAGCCCCGCGGACTACGACGAGCTTTGGGAATTATGGAATCAAGTTGAACAGACAAAGCGCGCCTTGAATCCTGTGGACGACAGTCGCGAAGGAATCACCCGCTACATGGACCGCAATTCTGCCACATGCTTTGCGGCATCCAGCAATGGAAAAATCATCGGTGCAATCCTGACAGGCCACGACGGACGGAGGGCAATCATTCATCACCTTTGCGTACATCCTGATTTTCAGCACATGGGAATTGCAAAATCTCTTGTTTTAAAGGCAGAGGAAGCCCTAAAAAAAGAAGGAATCTCAAAAGTTTTCGGTCTCGTATTTAAGGACAACGACAAGGCTAATAGTTTCTGGGAAAAGATAGGATATTCACTCAGAACGGATATCAATTACCGCAACAAAAGTCTGAACGCCAACGTTCCGACAGGAGAATGATTGATTGAAACACGGAATAATTGATTACGAAGTCATAGGTGAGGGGTGCCCAGTCCTCATCATCCACGGCTGGGGAATTTGCAGAATTACAATGAAAGCTGCCTTTGAACCTGCATTTGCAAAACTAGAAGGCTACAAACGCTATTACATCGATTTGCCGGGCATGGGAAATTCCGTGTGTGGAAATGTTAAAAATGCGGATGACATTCTTGCCCTTCTTTATGATTTTGCCGTCAATGTCATAAGGGAAAAATTCATAATAGCAGGTCAATCTTTTGGAAGTTTTCTTGCAAGGGCTTTTGTAAACAGGCATCAGGACATGGTTCTTAAAATGATTCTCCTTTGCCCATGCGTCATCCCCGGTGTAAAAAAAGGCAGGGTGGAACCTGTGACAATTATAGAAAAAGATGAAAATCTTTTGGCAACGCTTACGGAAGATGAATACAAAAACTTCACGATGATGAATGTCCTCCTTACTAAAGATGTCTGGACGCGTTACAAAGAATTCATTTTTCCAGCCCTAAAAAAAGCCGACTGGGATTTTTTGAACCACACCCTAAAGGGAGAGCTTTCATTTAACCCCGACAAGTATGATTCTCCGTGCAAAATCCCCTGTCTGATTATTGCAGGAAAAGAAGATTCTGTGGTAGGCTACAAGGACCAGTTTGACCTGATGAAGGTTTATGTCAACTCCACATATTGTGCTGTTGAGAATGCAGGTCACAACCTTCAGATTGAAAAACCTGAGCTATTTGAAAATTTGCTTATTTCATGGCTTAACTAAAAAAATAAATGCGGATATTCCGACAGGAGAATAAAAATGGAAGAATTCATCAAACTTGATTCAAGCTATCTTGAAGAAGCTGCCCAGCTTTACAAGAATGCTTTTGCCGGCGAACCATGGAATGATGACTGGAGTAACCAGAAGATGCTAATAGAATACATCAAGGAAGTCTCTGGTGCCTACAACGCACTGAATTACGGTCTTTTGGTTGACAAGAAATTGGTCGCCATTTCACTCGGAGGAATCCGCCACTGGTGGGAAGGAGCAAACTACAACATAGACGAATTCTGCGTATCAAAAGACTTACGCGGAAAGGGAATTGGAAGCCGCTTTATAAAAATGATAGAGGATGACATAAAGAAAAAAGGCATCGCAGGAATTTTTCTTCAGACCGACATAGACAAGCCTTCGTTCAAGTTTTACACCAAGAACGGCTTTTCGAATCTTGAAAAACACGTAAGCCTTTTTAAAGGAGTAAAATAAGATGAAAAAAATGCTTGTCACTGGCGGAAGTGTTTTTGCAAGCAAGTTCATCGCCGAATATTTTGCAAAAAGGGATTTTGAGGTTTTTGTCCTCAACAGGAATACAAAACCCCAGCCAAAAGGAACAAAATTAATTGAAGCCGACAGGATGAATCTAGGCACAGCTCTAAAAAGTTTTTCTTTCGACATCGTGGTAGACGTAAGCGCATACACAAAGGAAGACATAGAAAATCTTTTAAGTGCATTTGTCTCTCCTGAACTTTGCGGAAAAGAAAAATATTTTTTTATCAGTTCAAGCGCAGTTTATCCGGAAACAAATCCCCAGCCCTTTAAGGAAAGCGGTCCCACCGGAAAAAACATCATCTGGAAGGATTATGGCGTGAACAAATTACAAGCCGAAGAATACCTCCTTTCAAAAAAAAGCAATGTTCATATACTAAGGCCACCCTACCTTTACGGCCCTATGAACAATGTTTACCGGGAGGCCTTTGTTTTTGAATGCGCACAAAAGAAACGTCCTTTCTACATTCCAAATGAAGGTTCTATGAAGCTACAGTTTTTCTACATCGAAGACCTTTGCAAAATCATTGAGACAATAATCAAGACAGAATCTGCACCCAAAATTTTAAATGTAGGAAACGAGGAATGCATTTCAATCCTTGACTGGGTAAAGACCTGCTACGAAGTTGCCGGCGAAAAGCTTAGCATTAAAAACGTTCCAAGCAACATTGAGCAAAGAAATTATTTTCCCTTTTACAACTATGAATATGCCCTTGACGTAACGCTTCAAAAAGGACTTCTTTCAGCAACAAAAAACATAAGGGATGGCTTAAAAGAATCCTTCGAATGGTATAAAAAAAACAAAGACCAGGTAAAGCAAAAAAATTTTCTGGAATATATTGATAAAAACTTTGCATAAATATGGAGAAAAAAATGATTACTGTGAATCTTTACTACAAGGGAAAGGACGGAGCTGCAAAGGCGTTCGCAGAAGAAATGGAAGCATCGGGCATCGCTGATTCAATCCGGGCAGAAGAAGGAAACATCCGCTACCAGTATTTTATTCCGATGAATGATCCAGAAACCGTTTTGCTAATAGACAGTTGGAAGGACCAGGCCGCGATAGACGCACACCATGCATCGCCCATGATGAAACAGCTTGCGGAACTTCGCGAAAAATATGACCTGCACATGACAGTTGAGCGGTTCATAAGCGACGAATACGAAGCCGACAAAAAATTTATACGAAGCTAAAAATTGCAGGAACAGGAATAATGCGCCGCAAAACACATAATCTATATTGAACAAAGGAACAAAAAATGATATTGGAAACAGAACGTCTTATTTTACGTGAATACACGATGGACGACTTTGATGCGCTCTACCAAATTATGTCGGACGCAGAAACGATGCAGCACTATCCTGCACCATTTGATGAAGCAAAAACACGCGGCTGGATTGAATGGAACCTCGACAACTATAAAAAATACGGCTGGGGACTTTGGGCTGTTGTATTAAAGGAAACCGCCGAGTTTATCGGTGACTGCGGAATCACACTGCAAAACATTGACGGCGAAATGCTTCCTGAAATCGGCTATCACATAAACAAAAAGTACTGGAGGCAAGGCTTTGCAAAGGAAGCAGCCCGAAGCGTACGCGACTGGGTATTTGAGAACACGGATTACAATGCAATTTATTCCTACATGAAATACACGAACATCGGTTCATACTCAACTGCACTTGCAAACGGCATGAAAAAAGTAAAGAAATATGCCGACCCCAAAAATGAGATTTCCTATGCTTATGCAATTACCCGCGATGAGTGGAAATCCCTTTTGAAATTTCAGCTGGCAAAAAAAGATGACCTTGAAGAAATTTTTCAGCTTTACAAAAGCGCGATAGCAAAAATGGACGGGCAGAATATCCCTCAGTGGGACGAAGTTTATCCCGACCGTACGACACTTGAAGACGACATAAAAAAGAACCAGATGTACATCGGAAAAAAGAATGGAAAAACCGCAGTATGTTTTGTCCTAAATGAAGAATATGACGAAGAATACAAAAATGGAAAATGGATTTGTCCAGATTCACACTTTTGCGTTATCCACCGGCTTTGTGTAAATCCAGAATTTCAAAACCAAGGAATCGCAGGCAAGACGATGAAGCACATCGAAGAAGTTTGCCGCAATCAAAAATACGATTCTATACGCCTGGATTGCTTTACTCAAAATCCTTATTCACAGCGTTTGTATGACAAGTGCGGCTATACAGTTACAGGCTATGCTGACTGGCGCAAGGGTCGTTTTGAACTCAGGGAAAAGAAATTGTAAACAGGAGTTTTTATGGACGGTATCATTTTTGACACTGCAACAAAAGAAGACATTGCAGAACTCGTTAGGCTACGGATTGCCTACATAATTGATGACTTTGGAAGCATTACAGATTATGAGCGTGAATGCATGGAAAAGCAGCTTCCGGAATATTTTGAGCGGAGCCTTGGAAAAGAGCTGGTTGCATTTGTAGCACGGGCGGATGGAAGACTTGTTGCAGCGGCCCATCTTTTGATAATCGAAAAACCAGCAAACCCATTTTTGCCAAACGGACTTGACAGCGAAGTTTTGAGCGTTTTTACCGAAGAGTCTTACCGGGGAAAAGGAATCTGCACCCAACTTATGAAAAACATGATAGAATGGGCAAAGGCCAACGCCATCTGCCGCATAGATTTAGTTGCAACTCAGGATGGATACCCTGTCTACAAAAAAATCGGCTTTGAAGACAGAAAGCAAAAATATTTGGATATGAGACTAAAATTATGCTAAAAGCTTAATGCTACTCAAGAATCAAAAGGACGGAAAAAATGAAAATACTAGTCATAAACAACATGCTCGAAAAAAAACATTTGGAACTGATTAAAAAAAATGCGGATGAAGTTGACGCAGAAATTTTCTTCTATAAAAATGAGGCTGAAATTCCAGAGAACAATTATGATGCTGACATCATCTACGGATTTGCACCCTCAATCGTAAAGACAAGCAAGAAGCTCAAATGGCTTTGCGTGCCTTGGGCTGGAGTTGATTCTCTTATGGTGCCGGGATATTTTGCAAACGAAGAATGCCTGCTGACAAATTCCGCCGGCGCTTACGGAGTTTCCATTGCCGAGCACATGATTGCGGTTTCTCTTATTATGATGCGCCGCATTGATGAATTTATGACTGAAACAAAAAATGGGCTCTGGCTTTCCCCCCGCCCGCAGAAGTCACTAAAGGATTGCCGCATTACAGTTTTGGGAACAGGCGATATCGGAACTACTTTTGCAAAAAGAGCACTCGCCTTTGAACCCGCCGCTATTATCGGTGTATGTCGTAGCGGAAAAAGTAATGAAAGCGTCTATGATAAAGTCCTACCTGTAAGCGAGCTTGATTCCATTCTCCAGGAAACAGATCTTCTTGCCATGAGCCTTCCTGCAACAGCTGAAACAGCCGGAATACTTTCGCGAGAAAAGCTTGCCCTTTTGCCTGAAGGAGCCTACATTGTAAACGTTGGCCGGGGTTCAGCGATTGACGAAGAAGCCCTTGCCGACAACCTGGAAAGCGGTCATCTTGCAGGAGCCGCCCTGGACGTATTCAAAACAGAGCCGCTCCCGAAAAACCACAGGCTTTGGAAGACAAAGAATCTTTTGATTACACCACATGTTGCCGGAAACATGACGCTCTCCTACACCAAAGATAAAAACGTGCAAATGTTCATAGAAGATTTGAAGAACTTTACAGAGGGAAAGCCCTTGCACTATCTTGTTGACAGGAGGCTGGGATATTAAGCCGGGGTTAAAGTACCGAACGAAGCCAGCCCGTTACCCCAAGCGGAAGTTCGCTATACATGGGACTTCCGTCGTCGTACATTAAATTGCAGTGCATGGGGTTTACGAGGCAGTGCTGCCCCATTTCAAAGCCGAAGTTGATTGATGCAATTCCACGGTCACCGTTGTAAATCCATTCCGGAGTGAAGACAAAAGTTTTCTTCATCCGTTTAAGCCGCTCAAGCCTAGGTGCGACAGACTTTTCAAAATCGGAAAGTTCGTCATGCCTTGCAATCGCAAAGAAAAATGCCATGCCATTTTTTTCGTAGCGGTCGAGGATTGTGTCATCGGGAATGTCTGAGCTGCCGATTGTTATCATTATGTTAAAAAAATCCGGTTTTGCTTTTTCAAGCTCAAAGCACATATAGGCTCCGAGAGAAGAACCTATTACGGCCTTTTTAGAAATGCGTCCGGCTGCCTGATTTTGCATGAAGTCTTCTGCGAGGACAAAAATTGGTTCAATATAGGACAAGTCCCAACTGCCAGCGCATTTTCCTTCCTCATTTTTGTATTCGTTCGCAACTGGAATTAGGATATAGGCACCGCCCAATGCCTTCTGATATTCTTCTTTGGAATAGAATTCGGCACCGGTATAGTTTATGCAGACATCCCCTTCCAGAGCATTTGTGTAGCCGTGCATAAAAACAAGGAGAGGATATTTTCCCGCCTTGCTCCAGCCATGTTCCGTTGGATCATAAAAGTAATAGTCAAGATGGGAAAATTTTTCCTGGCCAAAGGGGGCACACTCAAAGCGACCTTTGTGAAAGTTCTTAAAGTATTCCCCGACCTTGTATGTTGGTTCCCAAGAAATAAAAGCACCCTGCGGAATTTTGTCTGCCCATGGAGGCAATATTTTTTCACCCATTTTTTTCTCCTCATGCGTTAGCATCTTTACACAAATTCAAGCCAGTCATAGTACAGCCATTAAGCCCCTGCACTTCCATAATGTTTTAAACCAAAGCGCCAAAAAGCGCAAGAACCGAATCCAGCTGCAAGTGCAACGAGCGGAGCTGCAAAGCGCAAGGCAGGAAAGGGAACAGCCTTCCCCAACAAAAGTGCCACCGGATAGTAGCCGGTAAAGGCATAGGGAACGGCAAAGGTAAGCAGAGCCTGAATTTCCTTTGAATATATGGGAAGCGGGTAGTCAGTATAGTTCTTGAGCCCATAATTGTTGTTTGTCAAAAGGGAAACTATTTCCTCACTCTTGACTGTCCAAAAGCTTAAAGTACCCGTGAAAATTGTTATTGCCGAAAATATCACAAAGGCAGAAAGCATGTTCAGAGCATAGAAGAAAACTGACAGGCAGTTCCAGTCAATTCCAAGCTGTCTCATGCTGTGAAGCCAGAAGAAAGCCGCAAGACCAAGACGGGGAAGAAATGTATACTCAAACTGCTGAAGCACCATGTACAGAAGCGGATTTATTGGACGGGTAAGATAGAGGTCAAATTTTCCTGTACGGACAAGCTCCCCCATGTCCTTCATTGGCCGCCAGAAGAAAAAGCAGCTCAAACTGTAGCTTAACCAGCTGGTTGTGAACATAAAAAGAACCTGGTCCCTGCTCCATCCCGCAATTCCGTCAAAATTGCTGAAGATTACCATAAAGCCCGCAAAGTATACACCAATGAGAATTGTGTTTGCCACCATCTCAAAGACAAGCGAAAAGTGATAGGCCATCTTCCCCTTAACATATATCGCGACAAAATGCCGGTACATTCTGAACAGATTCATTGCGCCCATATCAGCCTCCCTGAACCACAAGTTTTTTTGTTCCAACCTTCCATGTTATTTTCATCAGGCAGTACAAAAATAAAAACCAAAAACTCTGGACCAAAAGTCCTGAATAGATAGACTGCACATTCATTTCGCGCGTGAGTATTGTTACGGGAATTTCATACATGGCCCTGAATGGAAGGAATGCATTCAGCCATTTAAGAAAATCAGGAAACATTGCGCACGGAATCCAAGAGCCGGACAAGAGTTTATATATCGCCCCCAGAAGCATGTTAAGCGGCCAGGTAACGATAAGCCAAAAAGCCATCAGGCCTATTATGAGCGAATACACAAACTGTATTGCAAAGGCCAGCAAAACTGATACAAGCCCCAATGCGATTTGTGATTCGCATACCAGGGGCATCCTAAAGAACAGGACTGCGGCAATTCCAAGAGGAAGGCTGCATGTTATGAACTTTACGGCACTTTCGCCTGCATGCCGGAAAAAAATCATCGCACTAAAGTTTATGGGCCTTATAAGCTGGACTGCAATGTTACCGGTTTGGATTTGTCCGTTTATCCACTGAATCGCATCGCACTCCATAAAGCTGGAGATAACTGTTGCGACAATTACGTAGCGGAGAGTTTCCTCTTTTGTTATTGCAAGAGGTACTTTTGCCTGCGACATAAAGAGTGCGGTCCAAAGGCAAAACTGCATGTATAGGTAAGCAGACTTTGAAAGGAAGAAAGCCCAGACAGAACTCCTGTAGGCAAAATGTTCCTTCATGCCTATTACCATGTAATCAAGATACTTTCTAATAAAATTACATCGCATTACCCAAAGCCCTCCGGTCAATCATGCCGTTCAAATAAATATTCTTGATGATGTCCTCAAGATTTTGACTCTTGTACAAGTCCTTAAGCTCAGACACATTTCCGTCGTACAGCAAAAGCCCCTTGTCGATTACAAGCATCTTCTCGCAAAGAGTTTCTATGTCGGAAACATCATGTGTAGTCAGGATAACCGTTGTTTTTCTTTCCCTATTTATTCTAAGGATGAAGTTGCGGATTCTTTCCTTTGAAAGGACATCAATACCTATTGTCGGTTCATCCAAAAAGAGAATATCAGGATTGTGCAAAAGAGAGGCCGCCAAGTCTGCCTTCATTCTCTGTCCAAGGCTCAAAAGGCGCGGTGGCTGGTTTATGAACTCATCAAGGCCAAGTATGTCCGAAAAGAGAGCCATATTTTCCTTGTAGACCGCATCCGGAATGCCGTACATGTCCTTAAAGAGCTTGAGGGTATCAAGGACGGGAATGTCCCAGCAAAGGACGCTCTTTTGTCCAAAGACAATTCCTATTCTAAGCATTATCTTCTTCCTGTCTCTTGGATAAGCTAAGCCGTTTATGCTAACACTGCCCCCGTCGGGAGTGAGAATGCCTGTGAGCATCTTTATTGTAGTAGACTTTCCGGCTCCGTTTGGACCGACGAAGGCAGTTATCTCCCCATCCGGTATTTCAAAAGAGACATTGTCCACTGCAGTCTTGAATGCCTTTCTCTTGAGCTTATAAACCTTTGTCAAATTGTTTGCAATCACGCTCATAGCACTAGAACCTCCGTCCGTTTTTCTATATAATAGCAAAAAAGCAACAATTAGCAAAATGAATTATTTTGAACATAACAATCGATTTTAATGATTATAAATCACAAGCGATTATTGGCGCCGTTAGCCAAAAGGAGGCTTTATGAACATATTTCAGTTGGAAACATTCCTTAAGATTGCAGAAACAAAAAATTTTACCACCGCAGGAAACATTCTAGGATACGCGCAGTCAACGGTAACAGCACAGATAAAGGGGTTGGAAGATGAACTCGGCTGCCTTTTGTTTGAGCGGCTTGGAAAATCTATAGTACTTACCCCCGAGGGGGAAAAGCTTTGTGGCTATGCAGAAAAAATGCTGCAACTTAAGCGTGAAATTTTTCTTGAAGTTCCGCCATCAAAGGAACCATCAGGAATCATAAAACTCGGAATATCGGAATCACTTTGCTACGACAGATTCCCAAAGCTGCTTTTAAAATACCGCAAGCAATATCCCAAGGTGGACATTCAAATTCAGTTTATAAACCACGGAACTTTTCCACTCATGCTAAAAAACGGTGCACTAGACTTGGTATACACCCTCAATCCAATCATAGAAGAGGAAGGGCTTTTGTTTTTGGAAAAGAAAAGAGAACACCTTGCCTTCTTTGCAACCCCAAGCCACCCGCTTGCAAAACAAGCAAGCGTAACCGAAAAAGACTTGAAGGACACACCTCTTTTGCTAACATCGCATAACTGCAACTTTAGGCACATGCTTCTCGAGGACTTGAAAAAACATGCGGTTTCCCCCAGTGTAGCTCTGGAAACAAGCAGCAAGGAAATCTTAAAACAGTTTGCAATAAATAAACTTGGAATTGCATTCATACCGGAAATGACAGCCCGCAAAGAAGTCGCGTCAAAAAAGCTCAAGCAACTTGCATGGAAAGGTGCTGACTTCCCCATATACTCCCAGCTGATTGTCTACAAGGACAAGCGCATAAGCAGCCCGATCGAAGCATTGGAAAAATTACTTTTGGAAGACGAATTGGAATAGGGCAAAACTGCCTTTACAGAGATCCTTTTACGCAACTAAAAGTAACAAAAAAGCAAGCGGCAGTTGGTTCTTCAAAAGGGATGGATGTGCTATCATGAACCTATCTGGAGGTAAAAATGATTTTCTCTGAAAAACTTGTAGTATTAAGAAAGAACAAGGGAATGACGCAGGATGCCCTTTCCGAAAAGCTGAACGTTTCAAGGCAGGCCGTAGCAAAGTGGGAATCGGGACAGGCTTACCCGGATATTTCAAACCTGATACAAATCAGCGACCTTATGAATGTAACAGTGGATTACCTAGTGCGCGACGGTGAATGTATGATGAATGTTACACCGGGAAAAGACGCAGACCTTAACGAGCTTATAGAATTCAGGCTCGAAGCCAACGTGCACACTTACGCTGCCTTTATGAACGAAGTGGACTCCACACGGCTTGACTCCCACGACTTCCGCTACCAAAACGGTGATTACGTTTACCACGACACCTACGTTGGCGGTGAGCAGTTTGCAGGGGAAGAAGCTGTTTGGAAAAATGGAAAGTCGCTCTACGCCATGAATTACATGGGGCGCGTACTTGGCAAAGACTTTAGCGGAAACTTTCTAAAAGACGCACTAAGGCACGCAGACAAAAAGATGCCCTACCGTGGACCCGAATACTATCAGGACGGGGAGTACCTTTACAAAAGCAGCGTTAACGGAGACTTTTCCTGGTTCCAGGGCTACGAGGAAATATTCTGCCGGGGCGAAAAAGTTTACGAATGTTATTTCCACGGTGGCCTCACAAAATAAAAAAATAAAAAAATATATTGACAAATTATATTTGACCAGATATAATGTAACTAAATACATTAAAGGGGTCAAATATAATGGCACAGGAATACGAACAACTTCTACTCAAAAATCAATTGTGCTTTCCGCTCTATGCCTGCGGACGCAAAATCGTAAGTGCTTACACTCCATATTTAAAACCGCTGGGGCTAACCTACACGCAATACGTAGTGCTTATGGTTCTCTGGGAAAAAGAGAGCGTCAACGTAGGACAGCTAGGCTCAATCCTTCACTTGGATGCAGGAACACTCACTCCCCTATTAAAACGTTTTGAAAAAGACGGCTACATCACCCGTGAACGCTCAAAAGAAGACGAACGCATTACAGTCTTAAACATCACGGCAAAAGGGAACGCACTCAAAAAAAAGTGCAAGGACATTCCTGCAAAGATAGCAAAAACAACAAAGTGTTTAAGCAAGGAAGATGCTATAAAACTCTACGAACTGCTGTATAAATTCCTTGAAGAAGAAAACGAATAAGGAGGTTAAAGTGAAATTCGCCGTTAGATTCTACACAAAGACGGGAAACACAAAAAAGCTTGCCGAAGCCCTTGCCCAAGAACTGGGGGTTGAAGCACTGCCATTAAACGAGCCGGTAACAGAAGCTACAGACATACTGTTCCTTGGAAATTCTTACTATGCTTTTGACATTGACCCGGAGGTAAAGGCATTCATAAAGTCGCTAGACAAAAACAAGGTTGGAAAAATCGTAAACTTTGGTTCAGCGGCAATGCTAAATTCAACCTACAAGAAGGTTAAGGCAGAAGCAAGTAAAGTTGGAATTCCAGTAGACGAAAAGGAATTCCACTGTAAGGGTGAATTCAAATGGCTCCACAAAGGAAGGCCAAATGAAGATGATATAAAAGCAATTGCCGAATTTGCAAGGCAATACAAGTAAGGAGGAAGAAATGATTTACGATTACGAATTGACTACAGGAAAGGGTCAGACATTAAAGCTTTCCGAATACAAGGGTAAGGTTATCCTTGTTGTTAACACTGCAACTGGCTGTGGATTTACACCTCAATACGAGCCAATTGAAAAACTCTACAAGGACTACCACGGAAAGGGACTTGAAATTCTGGACATCCCATGCAACCAGTTTGGCGGTCAAGCTCCAGGCACCGATGACGAAATCCACGAGTTTTGCTCAATCCACTACAACACTACTTTTGAGCAGATGAAAAAATCAGACGTGAACGGTGCAAATGAACTTCCCCTTTACACTTACCTAAAGTCACAAAAGGGTTTTGAAGGTTTTGATGAACACCAGTACAAGCCTCTGCTTGAAAAAATGTTTTCCGAAGCAGATCCTGACTGGGCAAAAAAGCCGGACATCAAGTGGAACTTTACAAAGTTCATAGTTGACCGCTCAGGAAATGTAGTTGCAAGGTTTGAACCAACGGCAGACATTAGCAAAGTTGAGGAATGCATCAAATCCTTGCTGTAGGAAAAAGGGCTAGACACTTTGGTTCTTCCACAGGGACGCGTATTTTCTTCCCAAAGAAATAAGCTCTTGGTGGCTTCCGCATTCAGTGATGTTCTTACCCTCCACCACAGCAATCTTGTCGGCATTTTTTATGGTGGAAAGCCTGTGCGCAATCACAAGTGTTGTCCTTCCCTTTGAAAGCTCGTCAAAAGCGTTTTGGATTTTAAGCTCTGTAGCCGAATCCAAAGCGCTTGTTGCTTCGTCAAGAATCAGAATTGGTGGATTCTTTAGGAAGCAGCGGGCAATTGAAATTCTTTGCTTCTGACCGCCAGAAAGTTTTAGCCCTCTTTCCCCAACCAGGCTATCGTAACCTTCTGGCATTTTCATTATGTCGTCATGAATCTCCGCACGTTTTGCTGCAGTAATTATTTCATCATCAGTGGCATTTGGTTTTCCATAAGCGATGTTTTCTTTTATTGTTCCTGCAAACAAAAATACATCCTGCTGCACAAGGCCAATCTGACTGCGCAAATTTTCAAGCTTTATTCTCTTTAGATCAATTCCATCAAGAAAAATAGAACCGCCAGTAACTTCGTAAAAGCGAGGAATCAAGTTGCAAATGGTGGTCTTGCCTCCGCCGCTTTCGCCAACAAAGGCAAAATGTTCACCAGCCTTTATTTCCAGATTGATGTTTTCCAGGACACTTGTTTTTTCATTGTAAGAAAAATTTACATTCTTAAAACTTATGTTTCCCCTGGCACTCAAAAGCTCCACCGCATCATCAGCTTCTTTTATGGAAGTGTCTGTCCTCATGATTTCCAGGAACCTGTTAAAGCCAGCCATTCCGGTTGAAAACTGTTCAACATTAAAATTGACAAGTTTTCTTACGGGATTTGTAAAAGTTGCAACAAAAAGATTCGCAGCAATTAAATCGGGAAGGGTCATTTTTCCCTGCATAATAAAATATCCGCCAAGAGTTACAACCAAAAGCGAAAGCAGTGCCATAAAAAAATCCACATTTGCGTGAAAAGTTGACATTACCTTGTAAAAGTCTTTTTTGCTTTCCTTATAAGTTATATTGCTTTGCGCAAATTTTTCCACTTCAAGTGCCTCTGCCGTAAAACCTTGCGTAACCCGAATTCCTGTGAGCGAATTTTCCAGGGCACCATTTATGACTGCAGTTTTGTCTTTTACAAGCCTTGAACTTTCAGAAAGTTTTTTTCTGTTTCTAATTGCAATAAAAATGACAATGGGCAAAAAGGCAAAAACGACTACCGCCAGTTCCCAGCGGATTTTAAGAAGAATGAAAAAGCTTCCCAACAGTGTAAGCAAAGAAGTCATTATGTCTTCAGGACCATGGTGGGCAAGTTCGGTAACTTCAAAAAGATCGGTTGTAACCCGGCTCATCAGGTGGCCAGTAAGGTGGGTGTCAAAAAAAGAAAAGCTCTGCTCCTCAAGCTTGGCAAAAATATCGCGGCGCATGTCAGTCTCAACCTCAACGCCAAAAAAGTGCCCCCAGTAATTTACAAACCAAACGCAAATCCAGCGTATGCAATAGGCTCCAAGCATAAAGGCTATCATGCAAAAGAAAAGCCGCATGGCTCCCTGTGGAATCAGGAAAGTCAAAAGGTAACGGGTAACATAAGGAAACCCAACATCTATAAGGGCAATAAAAAAAGCACAAATCATGTCAGCAACAAAAAGATCCAGGTGTGGTCTGTAATAGCTAAAAAAAACCTTAAGTGGCTTGTCATTGTAATTCATTATTCAAATATATCAAATTTTTTTTTCAAAAACTACCCTTTTTTGTAGTTGCTTTTCCAGAATGTTATAGTACAATAGAAACATGTAGCCTTAATTTGCAAAAATGGAGACAAAATATGAGAATTCGCCGCCAACTCATGCTAAGCCAAGCAGCCCTCACGCTCTTTGCAATACTTGTACTGATTATTCCTATTTTTATTTCCCATAAGGCATCCCTCAAAAAGCAGATAAGCGAAGTCACCGAGCTGCAAGTCGAAAACGTAAACGGACAGATAGCGAATTTTCTTGAAAAACCCCAGCGCACCATAGAAACCGTCATATCCTACATGGAAAATTTGGATGAATATTCAAGGGAACCTGTGGAAGAATTCCTTATTGCACAGGCAGCAGGCATCCCCGAATACTCCATGATTTATGTCTCCAGCGCAACCCCAACTTGCAAGGGAGGATTCACCTACACAAACATACACTGGATAGCGCCATCCGACTTTGATGAATCCA
>JAILHV010000251.1 GCA_024695625.1 Treponema sp. | reverse complement strand
AACACCTTCTATTCAATGGTCATGCATGCGGCTAAGGACAGCCACAAGAGCGTACAGGTTCTTCAGAAGAGGGGAGCTGCCCCTGACCATCCGGTTCTTGTGGGCTATCCCCAGAGCGAATACCTTAAGTGTGCTGTTTGCCGCGTTCTTTAGGGCGGGTTTGCGGAAGAATTTATAGAAGAATTTTATTGAAGGATTCTGTAGCGGTATGGAAGGTTCTCCCTACAATTGCATTGTTCTCTTGGGGCCAACGGCTGTTGGTAAGACTTCTCTTGCTGTGCGCATTGCCTCCCACTACGGCTGGGACATTATTTCTGCGGACAGCAGGCAGGTCTACAAGGGGCTTGATCTTGGCAGCGGCAAGGATTTGAGCGAATACACGGATGCGGGTGTCCGCTGCCACCTTCTTGACGTTGCCACTTTGCAAAGTGAATACAACGTATTTAATTTTCAACAGGCCTTCTATTCCCTTTTTGATGAATTTTCTGCTTGCGGCAAGATGCCCTTTGTTTGCGGCGGAACCGGCATGTATGTGGATTCCCTTGTGCGCGGTTACAGCTTTGTTGACGTTCCAAGAAATGAGGCTTTGCGGAATGAGCTTTCTGAAAAACCGCTTGAGGAGCTTGCCGGGCAGCTTTTGCGCTTGAGGCCCAACCTTCACAACAAGACTGACCTTTTGGACAGGGAAAGGACTCTGCGCGCCATAGAGATAGAAACTTTTATGCAGAGCCAAGAGGGAAAGGCACTGGCGGAGGCTGACCGTGCAAAAAGGAAGGTTAAGGCCTTTGTACTTGGGCTTACCATGCCTAGGGAAAATCTTAGGCAGAATATAAAGATTAGGCTAAAGGAGCGCTTTGACCTTGGAATGATAGACGAAGTTAGGCAACTTCACGAGCGGGACGGATATTCATGGGAGCGGCTGGAAAAGCTTGGGCTTGAGTACCGCTTTATTAGCCAGTTTTTGGAAGGCAAGATTGCTTCCTTTGAAGAGCTTTTTGAAACCCTCTACCATGCAATCTGCCAGTTTGCAAAGAGGCAGGAAACTTGGTTCCGCGGTATGGAGCGCAAGGGTGTGGACATACACTGGCTTTCTAGGGACGGCTCAAAGGATGCCGCCTACAGCCAGGCTTTGGATCTTATAGAAAAGAATGTGGCTTTTGTATAAAGCACTTGCCTGTAGCATGGCCTGTGTGCTTTGCATTGTATGCTTTTGCACCGTATGCTTGCACAACTTTTGCGTCATGCCGTCTGCCATGCTGGGCGTTGAATGCTTTGTGTTTGCCTTATGCGTTTGCGGCGAGGCGGTCTTCTGCAGTGTCAACCTTTGAAAGGTAGCCTGTGCGGACGCAGCTTTCGAACAGAGTCTTTGAAATGTAGTCTGTTGTAACGTCGCTGTAGCCGTCTTTGTCGCGTACGATGCGGACAACATAGCCGTCGTCAAGCTCGCGTACGATTGTAATATAATCATTTGAATTGTTAATGCTTCTTAATGTGTAAGTACCCATAATTTTTTAGCTCCTTAATTTGTTTGTCAAGGTAACTTTATCCCCATTTTTTACATCTGAATTCAATGAATTGCAGAATGCTTATACTTTATTGTCGGAATCCCAAAAAAAGATTTTAGTATTTTTACAGATTAAGACTATCGGACTGGACTTATTTGACTTTTTTGATTTTTCTGCGGCGGTTTTTCCTGCTGTAGACCCGCGTCCCAAAAAAACATCTTGCCATTTTTTAAGAACCTATAGCGCCAAGGAGGGCGCGTCAAATGTTTGCATAAAGTCCCGCAGGTTTTCGTCAGAAAACCTGGCCTAAAAAATGGCAAGGAGGCCATTTTTTAGGCGCTTTCCGCCCTTCCGCTTACGCTCCATTCCTCTCTTCGTTCGGAACGCCTCCGGCGGGGCTCCAATCCCTGCCGTGCATTAATATGCAACCTGCCGTACCCCGGGGCTCACGACCGTACGAAATAAACCTTTCGTACAGTCATGAATTCTTTCTGCTAGCGGAACAATACGTTGTTCACTATGCCTTCTAGGTATTCCTCTCTGCCGGAACCTGGATCGCTTGGCTTTTTCATTTTGGAAGCTTCCGCCGCAAGTTCGGTAAGGCTGGTCTTCTTTTCACGGATTTTCTTTCCGATTCCGCTTTCAAAGCTTGAGTATTTTTCTTTTACAAAGCTTTCTATGCGACCGTCCTCGATTAGTGCCGCTGCCTTGATGAGTCCCAGTGCAAAGGTGTCCATGCCCATGATGTAGGCGTGGAACATGTCTTCGTAGGTGTTGCTTGGCCTTCGGTTCTTGGAGTCAAAGTTAAATCCTCCTGTTAGTCCACCGGCCTTTAGAACTTCATACATTGCCATGGTAGCGTCGTATACGTTCCAGGGGAAGTTGTCGGTGTCCCAGCCCAGAATGCCGTTGCCCTGGTTTGCGTCTACGCTGCCCAGCATTCCGTTGATGCGGGAAATGCAAAGCTCGTGCTGGAAAGTGTGGTTTGCAAGGGATGCGTGGTTTGCCTCTATGTTCAGCTTGAAGTCCTTGTCAAGACCGTACTGCCTAAGGAATCCTATTGCCGTTGCAGCGTCAAAGTCGTACTGGTGGGTCATCGGTTCCTTTGGCTTTGGCTCTATGTAAAAGTCACCCTTAAAACCGATTGAACGCCCGTAGTCAACAGCCATGCGCATGAGGTTTGCTATGTTTTCCTGTTCCAGCTTTACGTCCGTGTTCAAGAGCGTCTCGTAGCCTTCCCGGCCTCCCCAGAAAACGTATCCCCGTCCGCCGAGCTTTACCGTAATTTCAAGTGCCTTTTGAACCTGTGCCGCCGCAAAGCAGTAGACCTCAGCCGAGTTCGTGGAGCCAGCTCCGTTCATAAAGCGCGGGTTCCCGAACATGTTTGCAGTTCCCCACAGGCACTTGATGTTTGTCCCCTTGGTCTTTTCAAGGATATAGTCCGAAATTTCATCCAGACGGCTGTTTGTAACGTTTATATCCTCCGGGTCTTCCGGTACAAGGTCAACGTCGTGCCAGCAGTAGTATTCAATGCCAAGCTTCTTCATGAATTCTATTCCTGCATCCACCTTTGCCTTTGCGCATTCCATGGTGCCAAGCTTTTGCCCAAAGGATTTGTCCATGGTTCCCTGCCCGAACATGTCACTTCCGTTTGCCCCAAGGTTGTGCCACCAGGCCATTGCAAAAGGAAGGTGATCCTTCATCTTTTTGCCCATAATCATGAATTCCGGGTCATAATACTTGAATGCCCACGGATTGTTGCTGTCTTTTCCTTCATACTTGATGGAAGGAATCTTGCTGAAAAAATCTGACATAAAACCTCCTGAGTTTTAGTTAGCTTATGCTAACAATTATAATATAAGGAGACAGGCTTCTTTTGTCAAGCAAAAATTATTGTCCTGGGGCTTCCTGTGCAAAAGTTCTGGATTGCGTGGCGGGGGCGTGCTATAATAAAAAGCTGGAGGAAAATTTGACCTATTGCGATGCCCACTTTCATCTTGTGCAATGCGGCTCCCATGAAAGCCTTTCTGCTTTTGCAGAGGCCTTTTCTGTGTATGGTTTTCGGGGTTGTACGTGTTCCCATTCCGAGGGGGAATTCCTTAGGCAGGAGGAACTTGCCGCTGAATTTGGCGGGGCTTTGTCCCTTAAGCTTGCATTTGGCCTTCATCCGCAGAATCCGGACTTGTCACTTGCGTCATTTTTGGAGAAGCTTGTGCGGGAAAAACGGATAGACGCAATAGGGGAGACTGGCTTTGACTTTTTTACGAGTGAATTCCGCTCTGACCGCTTGAGGCAGGATGAAGCTTGGCATCTTTCGCTTGAACTTGCCTCTTGCTATGGGCTTCCTGTGGCAATCCATGACCGTAAGGCCCTTGACCTGATTTTTAGGGATGCTTCTTTGCTAAAGAAAATACCCGCTGCGGTCTTCCATTCATTTGCATTCGGCCCCAGAGAGGCTCTTTCTGTATTGAATCACGGCATAAACGCTTATTTTTCTTTTGGAAAGGCATTGCTGAACGGCAACAAAAAGAGCATGGCTTGTGTGGCGGAACTTCCGTTTGAAAGGCTGCTTTTTGAAACGGATGCGCCCTACCAGACTCTTAAGGGGGAAAGTTTTACTCCCCTTGGTGACATAAAGCTGGTCTACCAGAAGGCTTCTGAACTTAGGTATTGCCCCCTGGACCAGCTCTGTGCTTTTATTGAAAGGAATTTTTCTCTTGTCTTTGACCGGCACTGACAGGGTGGATTCTTGGGCTTTCCACATGCCATGGCCGGTTTTGGACAAATTATTTTGTTTACATTGCCTTTAGAGCTAGGTTTATTGCTGCGTTTGCGGCTTTTAGGTCCTGCTCAAAGGCTTCGTTTAATGCTTCAAGGCTGCCGCTTTCCCTTCCGCGGAGGGTGTCTTCCAGCTTCTGGGCAGAGGCTGCAAACTGTTCCGCTCCAATCTGGCGGGCTGCTCCCTTAAAGTAATGTACGTATTTCGCGGCTTCGGTCTTGTCTTCCATTTGTTCAAGACGCACAAGCTCTTCTTTCTTAAATTGCTTGCCACAGGCAAAGTCTGTAAGGAGCTCTTTTAGCAAATTCTTTTCGCCTCCGAGCATTTCTAGTGCAGACGCAAGGTTAAGAAGCTGTGCCATACGGTTCCTCCTTTGTATTTTTGTTACGCATTTCTTCCATGCAAGGGAATTGCTCCCTTTGGTCGCAATATTTTACACACATTCGTAGCAAGTGCGTGCGAATGTGGCGTAGCACTCCAGAAATTCTACGAATTTCTTCCATGCAAGGGAATTGCTCCCTTTGGTCGCAATATTTTACGAATTGTCACTCCAGAAATTCTACGAATTTCTTCCGTGGCAATTCTTAAATTTCTTTCCGCTTCCGCAGGGGCAGGGGTCGTTGCGGCCTACTTTGGGCATTGTGCGCACTACGGTTACGTTCTGGCCCTGTCTTCCGCTCTGCATTGCCGACCTCTGGGCACCCTGCATTGACTGCCTTGCGTTGAATGACTGCTGTGCCCTCTGCTCTGCGCTCATTCCAGAAGGCGGAGTGATTGCCGACTGGGCTTCCTGGTGGGTTGCTGTCATGTTCGTCTGGGCAAGGCTCTTGCGTGGCTGGGGCTCTCCCTGAATCTGAACCTTTACCTTAAAGATTCTGCTTGCAACAGCGTCGCGGATTTCTTCAAGCATGGCGTCAAACTGGTTAAAGCCGTCAATCTTGTACTCGGTAAGAGGCTGCTTCTGGCCGTATGAGCGCAGGTAAACAGCTTCCCTAAGGCCGTCAAGGAATTCAAGCTGGTCAAGCCACTTCTTGTCTATAAGCTGGATGTACTGGTAACGGATGAACATGTTAAAGCTTGGCTTTCCTACAAGCATCTCCTTCTGGGTGATGTCGTTCTGCAGGATGGATATTACGGCTTCCTCTGTAAGGCGGTCGTATGGAACAACAAGGCCAAACTTGTTCTTTATCTGGTCAACAAGGGCACTCTGAAGGTTTGCACCCTTAGTGTGGCGGGCTTTGTGCTCGTATTCGGCAAAAATGTTCTGCACAAGAGTCTTTGCGTTCTCCATTACGCGTGTGCTGAGGTTGTCGTCTTCAAGGATTTCGTCCCTCTGCTCGTAGATGAATTCGCGCTGCTGGTTCAAAACGTCGTCAAAGTCAAGGAGGTTCTTGCGGATTTCAAAGTTGCGGGCTTCAACCTTCTTCTGTGCCTTTTCTATAGAACGGTTAAGCATGCGGTGGTTGATTGGCTCACCGTCCTGCATACCGATGGCCTTCATGATGCGCTTCATCTTCTCTCCGCCGAAGAGCCTCATCAGGTCGTCGTCCATGGAGATGTAGAATTTGCTGCGACCCGGGTCACCCTGGCGTCCAGAGCGTCCACGGAGCTGGTTGTCGATGCGGCGTGACTCGTGGCGTTCTGAACCGATAACGTAAAGTCCTCCTAGGTTCTTTACCTCATCGTAGTCCTTGAGCCACTGCTCCTTTTCTATCTTAAGCGCTGCCTCGTACTGCTCCTGGGTAGCCTCTGTTCCTGCGCGCTTCCTTGCCCTCATCTCCGGGTTTCCGCCAAGCTTAATATCTGTACCGCGGCCTGCCATGTTTGTAGCAACAGTTACAGCACCCTTGGCACCGGCTTCAGCAATAATGACGGCTTCGCGGGCATGGTTCTTTGCGTTCAAGACCTCGTGCCTTATTCCCTTGCGTGTAAGAAGGGCACTCAAATGCTCAGACTTTTCAACAGAAACCGTACCAACAAGAACAGGCTGCCCCTTCTTGTGGGTCTCGTCAATTTCCTTTACGATGGCATTCCATTTGTCGCTTTCGTTAAGGTATACCTCATCATCCTCGTCCTTGCGGGCTACAGGCTTGTTGGTAGGAATTGCAACAACGTCAAGGTCGTAAATCTTTGCAAATTCAACAGCTTCGGTTGCGGCAGTACCGGTCATACCGGAAAGCTTCTCGTACATACGGAAGTAGTTCTGGAAGGTAATAGTAGCAAGTGTGCGGTTCCTCTGGGCAATCTTAAGGTGCTCCTTAGCTTCAATTGCCTGGTGCAAACCGTCACCGTAGCGCCTTCCCTCAAGAATGCGGCCTGTAAATTCGTCTACAATCTGAACCTGGTTGTCCTTTACAACATAGTCAACGTCTGCATGGTAGAGGACGTGGGCCCTTACAGCCTGGGTAAAGTAGTGCACGTACTCAAAGTTCTGCTCGTCAAAAACAGTGGTGCCGCTTTCGATAAGACGGTGGGAGAGAAGGATGTCGTTTATCTTGTTCATACCCTTGTCGGTAAAAGAAACGCGCTTGGACTTCTCGTCTATCTTGTAGTCACCCTTAAGTGCTGCCCTGTCTTCAGGAAGCATGTCAACTTCGTCGGGGTAGTCGCCTGTCTTTGGATCCTTTTCCACCTCAGTAAACTGGTCAACGTACTTGTCCACTTCAAAGTATTTGAAGGTGTCGTCTTCGCCCTGGCCCGAAATGATGAGCGGTGTACGGGCTTCATCAATAAGGATTGAGTCTATTTCGTCAACGATACAGAAGTTGAAGCCCCTCTGAACCTTGCGCTTTATGTCTATCTGCATGTTGTCGCGGAGGTAGTCAAAGCCAAGCTCGTTGTTTGTACCGTAAGTAAGGTCACATTCGTATGCTGCACGGCGGGCCTCATTGTCCATGTTGTTAAGGATGCAGCCTACGCTCTGCCCAAGAAACTTGTATACGCGTCCCATCCACTGGCTGTCGCGCTCTGCAAGGTAGTCGTTTACTGTTACGATGTGAACGCCCTTTCCGCTAAGTGAGTTAAGGTAGGCGGCGGCAACGCACATGAGTGTCTTACCTTCACCGGTCTTCATTTCGGTAATGCGGCCTGAATGAAGCACGAGTGAACCCATCAGCTGGACCGGATAGGCCTTTTCGCCAAGGACGCGGTATGCAGCTTCACGGGCTAGTGCAAATGCCTCTGGCAGAATGTCGTCCAGTGTCTCCCCATTGGCAAGGCGTTCCTTGAGGGCCTTTGTCTGAAGGGGAAAGTCTTCGTCCTTTAGGGAAGAAGCCCATTCATCTTTTGCAAGGACCGCTTCAAGCTGCGGTTTGAGCGCCTTTACGTCACGCTCATTCTGAGAACCGAAAAAGAAAGTAAGAATCTTGTCAAACATAGTCAAACACTCATTTTAATAGTTTTAGTAATATGCGCCAAAAAGGAGTTTTACGTCTGTACTCCCAATGCGATTCATAAAATATAACGAATTTTTAAGCTCTAGTCTAGTATGGCAATTTTTTTTCTTATTGAATGGTAGCCCGGGCGGTACTTTTGGACGGTACTTTTGTCTGCTCTACGCTTTTATTCCTTGGCTAATTCGGCAAGACGTGCCTATGCGCCACCGCCGTTCCGGCTTTTGCAATGTTGACACTAACAAACTAATTTAATATTCTATTTTATATGAAAAAAAACAAATTTTTTGTAAAAAACTTTGCCGTCTGCCTCTTTTTGTGTTCGCTGCTTGCATCCTGCAGGGAAAACGGCGCAGTCTCAACTCTTAAGGAAGACAAGATTTTTAGCCTGGAATACGGGACTTTTGAGGACGAACTGAACGTGTTCAACCTGAACCAGGCAAACCAGATAAACACCTCCGTTGCAATGCGTGACGGTTTCTTTTTCATTGCCAACGGAGAGGCCAAGAAAATCATGGAGATGAACAGCTACGGCGACCTTCTGAGCCTCTACTACAACGAAGAGGCAAACCCCCGCCCGTCATTTTCCAACAGCGCGGACGTGGTAAGCACTACCAGGAAGGCTACAGCCTATCCCTTCAACGAAATATCTTCTATTGCGGTTGACTCCCAGAAAAGGCTGTACGTGGTGGACAAATTCCCTGTGGAAAGGCAGGAACTGGACGAAAAGGACGACACCGTTCTTTCGCAGATTGTGCTCCGCTTTAACGAGGACGGTTCGTTTGCAGACTATCTTGGCCAGCAGGGCCCCGGCGGTACCCCCTTTCCGCTTATAAAGAGCATTTACGTTACGGACAGCAACGAGCTTGTCGTTGTGAGCATAAAAAAGAGCGGCTGCGAAGTGTTTTGGTTCAATGCGGACGGCTACCTGCTGTTCAAGGTTCCTATTTCAAGGGAAAACATACCCGATCCGCACTCGGGAAAGGCCGTGGAGCGATTTGTTACTCTGGAAAACGTTATTCCTTCTTATGACGGGCGCATTCTTTACCTTAAGGTTGACTATTCATCCTCTCACATGGAGGGAAAGATATCTTCGCTTGCTGGCATAGACTACGACGAGTCTCTTTTGTTTGCACTTGACGTGGAGACCGGAAAGTACAGCGAGCCCATAATAATTCCGCCTTACCGGGAAAGCACTGTGGAAGGCTTTGGCAGCGAGGTTCACAACATTCCGTATGATTTTATAGGCATTACCGACAACGACTGGATGTTCTTTATGGTTGCAAACGAGGGCGGCTACGACATTCAGATGGTTCAGGCCTCGGGTTCGCGCGTCTTGAGGAGGCACCTTGCCATGGACCGCAAAAAAATCCTTTACACGGCCTTTAACCTTAGCAATACGGGCATCCTTAGCTCCCTGAACATCCTTGGCGACAAGGCGCAGATGAGCTGGTGGCGCACGGATTCTCTGATTCAGGCCGTAATCAAGAACTAGGGGAGGGGCTATGGCATTCGGAGACGACATGATAGACGGCTATGCGGAAGGGGAGGAACCTTTAATCTTCCACCACAAGCGGGGAGAATTCCGCCAGCTTGAGGATAAAAAGACCCGGGAACTCGCAGAGGGCGAAGGATTTAAGTCCAAGGGCTTTTTTGGCGTTTTGGTGGGAACCAAGGGCAACCGCATGATTTTTATGGCACTTGTTGTCTGCATGGGGCTTATCTTTGTGCTTTCCATACTTTCCGGCAGAAAGAACGAAGGGGTAATCGACGGCGTGGGCTGCAAGATGGACTCCTTTTCTATAGAAGAGACCGTATATGTCTCCGTTGCGCTAAAGATGACCAAATCCGCAAGGGAAAAGGCTGATGCGAACCGGCCAAGGCATTTCTTTGCGGTAGTGAACGCTCTGGATGCAAACGGAGAGCTTGTTTCTTCCTCCAAGGAAGAGTACCTTTTTTCTTTGTCCCAGGAAAATGAAGAGCAAAAAAAGCAGTTCTTGAGGGCAAGCTTTACAGACTACGACATAGATTCAATAGAATGCATACTTTCGCTTTCGGATTCTACGGAGGGTGAAGGGGCCGTTCAGCCAAGCAGGAATGAAATAAAGCTCAAGAGCAAGGTGTCCCGGCACTAAAGCTTTTGCCTTTTCATTCCGATAAAATAAGATAGGGGGAATAATTTATGGTACAGTTTTATTTTCTTTCGGTACTGATTAACATCATTGCGGGGCTTATTTTGGTCTACGGCATGAACCTTACGGAAAAGAATGGTCTTGCTCCTGTAGCTTCTCAGGCTACGGACTTTTCCGAGGACATAGATGACGAAGATCCGTTTGCAGACATTGCACCTGCATCTTCCCCGGAGCCTTCATCCAGGGACGAAGCTTCAAAGACATCCCTCATGCGCGGAGTTAACAACCCCGTGTTCCGCCTTGTGATAGGCGTTCTTGCAATCTTTATCGGCTTTATGAAGATTCTTTCCGTATTCTCCGGCGACCTGCCAATAATCGGCGACTTTCTCCCGGCTTTTGCAGGAATCCTTGGCGGTGCTTCCATGCTGATCGAATACTTTGAAAGCTCAAGCGACAGCATCTACATTCCAGACAACATTCAGACCATATTCATAGACTCCCGCAAGTACATTGGCGTTATCTGCGTAGCGGCCGGTGTGCTGCACTTTGTTTTCCCAAAGGTCATTCTGCTTTAAGGGGTCTTGAATGGCTGCATCGTCTATAACCGGAATCGCACTGGACGGAGACCGCGTCCTTGTTGCAAAGAGAAACCCTGTAGGCCAGATGGGTGGAAGATGGGAATTTCCCGGCGGCAAGGTTGAAAGCGGCGAGTCCGATGCAGAGGCTGTAGTAAGGGAATTTAAGGAAGAATTTGGCATAAAGGTAAAGGTTTTTTCCAACATAGCCAATGCCCATTTTGTCCACAACGGCCAGACTGTAGCCCTCCATGCCTATCTTATAAAAGTTCCCCATAAGGGCATTGTTTTTAAGTACAAGCTTACCGAGCACAGCGAATACAGGTGGGTTCGCATAGACGACATAAAAAAACTGAATTTTGTTGATTCAGACCTGCTTTTGTACCCGGAAGTAAGAAAATTTGTGTATGAAAAGGGTGCAAGATGATTGATGCTGCTAAGATTTTAAGGCCTGCCAGATTTTTTGCCCTGTCCGCACTTCTTTGCTCATGCATGGCTTTTTCTGCCTGCAATGCCAAGAGGGAAGTTGTCTTTAACCCCGCAGACGAAAGCGCACTTGAGCTGGGTGTCATGTGGGCAGTTGTTACCGTTCCCTATGCTGCTTACTACAAGGAGCACAACTACCAGAGCGACGTAATCCACAATGCAAGGCAGGGGGATGTGCTGGAAGTTAAGGGCAAGTACATAGAACCAAATGTTCGCGACATAAACAGCGTAAGTGCCTGGTACCAGTTTGACTCCGGCTGGTTGGACAACGTTTCCATAAAACTTTACGACAACCGCCTAAAGGCAAACGCCGCCGCAAAAGCTTTTGCCACAGAAAACAAATAGAGGGCAAAACTTAAACTTTTTGCAAAAACAAGGCACATCTGTTGGCCATGTACTTGCCAAAGAGCCTAGCCCCGATTGGAAGGGCGGCGCAGCCGTTCCGAAGCGCAGCGTAGGAATGGAGGCGAGAGCCGGAACCCTGGAAAGCGGGGACAGCATTTGCCACTGCGGAAGGCATAGCCTTACGCACAGTAACAAAAAAAGTATGCTCCAAAAAGAGAAAAAATAAGAACTATTCCCTGCCCTTAAGAATTACAGAAGCTGCCTGCATAACGCTAAGCCCTGCCTGCTGCTCGCGGGTCTTAAGGTTCTTTAGCGTAAGAGTTCCGTTCTTTTCGTCATCCTTTCCAATTAGAATGCCAAAGGGAACACCCTTCTTTTCCGTAAGAGCGTACTGCTTACCCATCTTTACCGCATCCGGGAAAACTTCAACCGCAACCCCAAGCTCACGCAAGAGGGATGCCGTCTTTTCCATGTAAACTTCAAGCCCTTCGCCGCTATTGTAAATCTCCGCGTCGAGGTAGCTGCCTTTTGCACTGGTAAGACCAAGCTCGGTAAGGCCTGCAATAAGGCGGTCAAGGCCTATTGAAGAGCCAACGCCCGGAATCTTTTCCTTGGTGTAAAGGCCTGCAAGGTTGTTGTAGCGTCCTCCAGAACAAACGGAACCAATGGAAGGAAGGTCGTCCAGGAAGGTTTCGTAGACAACGCCCGTGTAATAGTCAAGTCCGCGTGTTATGCTTGGGTCAAGAACATAAGTCTTTTCTATGCCGGAAGCCTTCATCATGGCAAAAATGTCTTTAAGGCGCTTTGTGTCCTCGTCCTCACCGCCTGCAAGGGCTTCAATGTGGCCAAGCGTCTCTTCAAAAGAAGAAAGAGGCTTTATGTATTCAAGAATCTTGGAAGCCTTTTCTGCATCGCCTGTAACTTCCGCAAGTTCCTTGGTAACTTCCTCTGCGCCAATTTTTGCAAGCTTGTCCACAATGCGAAGAATATCCTCCGACTTGTCCTGGCATCCCAAAGAAAGCAGGAAACGGTTGAAGACTCCGCGGTGGTTAAGGTGAATCTTTATCTTTTCTACGCCGATTGCGTTAAGGGCTGCCCTCATGAGCGCAAGGGTTTCAAAGTCGCTTGTGGCACTGTCGCTTCCAACCGTGTCAAAGTCGCACTGGACAAATTCGCGGTAGCGGCCGGCCTGTGGCTTTTCTCCGCGCCAAACCTTGGCGATGTGGTAGCGCTTAAAGGGGAAGTAAAGCTCTTCTTTGTGCTCTGCGGTAAAGCGTGCAAAAGGAACGGTAAGGTCAAAGCGCATGGCAACGTCCCTGTGACCGTTATCCTCAAAGCGGAATACCTGCTTTTCCGTCTCGCCGTTACTCTTTCTAAGGAGAATCTCCGTATATTCAAGGACGGGTGTGTCTATTGGAACAAAACCGTAGGAGCGGAACGTTGCGGTAAGTTTTTCTATCAATCTGGCGCGCAGAATCTCGTCCTGCGGCATAAAATCTCTAAAGCCCTTTAAAACCTTTGGCTGAATCAGTTTCTCGTTTTCCATAAGGATTAATATAGAATAAAGTGGGCAAAGTTGCAAGTAAAATGAAACTTTAAAATTGGCAGGATAGGGTGGTGTTTTTTTATTTATTTGGAGCAATTTGGAGCAAGCTGCATGTTTTACTGCTTGGCATTTTCCCTGAATGTAAACCATGCAGCTTTCCGCCTCTGGCTCCATAACCGTAGCTGGAGCCACCGCTTTATGTACCATTTTACTTTTTAAGGGTTCTCCCTTACTCAAAGTTTGCGCACACTTCTCGCAGGGCCTTTACCAAATCCTCCATGGCTTCTTTTGTGGTGGAAAAGCCAAAGCTGAACCTTACGGCGGCTTCTTTTTCGGCTGCGCTTATATGCAAAGAGTCCAAGACTGGCCTTGCCTTGCTTTGGGAAGAACACGCGCTTCCTGTGGAAATGCAGAATCCCTTTTGGCTTAGTGCGCGTTCCATTACCTGCCCTGGTATTCCGAGGAAGGCTGCCTGCACAATCCATGGCGAAAACTTTTCTGCAAATTCATCTGCGTTTTCAAAGCGGCAGTGGGGGATTATGGAAGCTCCCTTTATCTGCATGATTTGCCCGATGAATTCTTTTGTCCATTCCTTTTGCTTTTTAAAGCGTTCAATGGATGAAGGATTTTTTTCGCTAATAAGATATTTCTTTAGGCAGAGAGCCATTGCTGCTGCTCCAAAGAGGTTTTCTGTTCCGCTCCTTACGCCTTTTTCCTGACCGCCGCCGCGCAAGAAGCTGTTTATGTCTTTGTTCAGGTAGAGGATTCCGACTCCCCTTGGGCCTCCTATCTTGTGGGCGCTAAGGGCTGCTCCGTGTATGTTGCAGGTCTTGCTTCCAATAAAATCCAGCGGTATTTTTCCTGCTGCCTGCACACAGTCCACGTGAAAGAAGGGCTGTCTTTTTCCCTGACATTTTTTTTCTATGGCATCTGCTATTGCACTTACGTCTTGTATTGCTCCAGTCTCGTTGTTTACAGCCATTACAGAAACAAATGCTGTGTCTGGCCTTATAGCATCAGCTACTGCCTCCGGACTTACAAAACCGTTCTTGTCTGCCTGAACGCTGCTTACGCTCCATCCGCAAGCTTGCATTGACTTTGCCATTTCGCGCAGTGCCGGGTGTTCTATTGAACTTAGCACTACGTGGCCTTTTTGCGGCCGGGTGAGCATGGAAAGAAGGGGAATGTGGTCGCTTTCTGTTCCGCCGGATGTAAAGAAGATTGTTTTTTCACTTACACCCAGGCTTTCTGCACAGCTTTTCCTTGCTTTTTCAAGGGCTTCCCTTGCATCGCATCCTGCATGGTGTATGCTGGAAGGATTTCCCCAGTGCTCAAGTGCGGTAGAGAGTGCTTCCTTTTGAATCTCTTGGTCTGCGGGTGCCGTTGCCGCCCAGTCAAAGTAGCCTTCTTTTTCTGTCATGGTTAGATTCCTGTCTTGCCAAGGACCTGTTCAATGTCGCTGTCCTTTGCCGTAGTGATTATGGTGTCGCATTCGCCTTTTTGCAGGGTAAGCCTGATTTGCGAAAGGTTGGTGTTCTTTTTGTCCTTCTTCATGGCCTGAAGCATCTTCTCTATGCCCAAAGACTTTTCTTCTCCGGAAAGAACCTTGGGGTATTCGCCAGAGTCGTAGCCGTAGGAAGCAATAATGTCCTTTGTCTTTTTTGCAAAGTCCTTGGAACAAAGCCCCATCAAAAGGCTAAGGTCTGCGGCTCTTCCAATTCCCCAAGCAACAGCTTCTCCGTGGGTTATGCAACCGAGCCCTGCAGCTGCCTCAAGAGCGTGGCCAAAAGTGTGCCCAAGGTTAAGAAATGCCCTCCTGCCTTTTTCGCGCGGGTCTTCCTGCACAATCTTTGCCTTTGCCCTTACGCATGCACCTATTATCTTTTCCAGGACTGCGCTGTCCCTTTTGAGTATGGCATCCTTTTCTTCTTCAAAGAGCCTTAGCATTTCCTTGTCAAAAAGGAAGGCTGTCTTTATAGCTTCTGCCAGACCCGAAATGTATTCATTTTCCGGAAGGGAGAGAGCAAAGTTGCTCCAGACGTAAAGCTTTGATGCCGGCCAGAAAGAGCCAATCATGTTTTTAAAGCCCTCTATGTCGCAGCCTGTCTTTCCCCCAACAGATGCGTCAACCATGGAAAGCACTGTTGTAGGAACGAATTCAACATTGATTCCCCGCTTAAAAATTGATGCCGCAAAAGCCGTCATGTCAGAAAGAACGCCGCCACCTATTGCAACAAAGGTGCAGTTCCTTGTAAAATTCCTTTCCAGTGCAGTTCTAACGATGGTAAGCACGCTGTCTATTGTCTTGAATTTTTCTCCTGCGCCAAGAATAAGAAGGTAGTCGTTTCCGTATTGTAAAACCGAGCCTTCCTTTAAGCATCCGCTGCCCTTTGCAGAAGCACCTTCACCGCATTCAAAAAGGGAAATAAAATCTTTGATGGAGTCAAGCCTTGCTATGCTGGTGTCCGTTACAAAAAGACGGGGCTGTGTGCTTTGGCCGTCACTTGTAGAATAGAAAACTTTATTGAGGTTGGGACTCCCGCTGTAAAAATAAATGCAGGTCTTGTCAAAGCCAGAATCCTCGGCATACTTTAAAATAAATTCGTTACTGTCCATAGTGCCACTATTCTATGGATAATTCGATTTTTTTTCAATACGAGCGTATGCAGTCATTTTCTTTTGCAATACTTGTCTGGACGGTAGTTTTTAGGACGGTAGTCCTGCTTGCTCTACGATTTTATTCTTTGGCTAACTCGACCGAACGCTTTCTTTCGTCACCGCCGTTCCGGGGTTCCGGGAGCCCAACCCCTCCATTGCTCCACTTCGTTTCGCAACCCGCCTGCGGCGGGCCCCTCCATGGCGGCGTAGGTTGCTTTGGGATAGTCATATCGGAAGGGGTAAAAAAATGCTGATTTTTATCTGATAATCTGCTATAATAAGCACATGACACAAATTGAACAGCAGAAAGCGGCAAAAGAATTTGCGGAAGATTGGAAAGATAAAGGCTACGAAAAAGGCGAGAGCCAAAAATTCTGGCTTGACCTTCTTTGCAATGTTTTTGGTGTGCAGAATTTTGCGAACTTCGTTTATTTTGAAAACCAGATAAAAGAAAAATTCACAGATAAAACCATCACCAACTTTATAGACATCTACATTCCGTCTACAAAAGTAATGATAGAACAGAAAAGCATAGACAAAGACCTTCGTGAACCAATCAAGCAGTCTGACGGCACTTTGCTAAACCCCTTTCAGCAGGCTAGAAAATACATAGCAGGTCTTCCGCTAAGCCAGCACCCGCGCTGGGTTGTAACCTGCAACTTTAAAAGCTTTCTTGTCTACGACATGGAACAGCCGAACGGAGAGCCAGAAGAAATATTGCTCGAAAATCTTGAAAAGGAATACTACCGCCTTTCGTTTTTAACAGATACCGGCAGCGTACACCTGCAAAAAGAGCTTGAAATTTCCAAAAAAGCCGGAGACATAATCGGCGAGATTTATGACGCAATTCTAAAGCAGTATAAAGACGCCGAAAAACCAAGCCCTGCAACACTCAAAAGCCTTAACATGCTCTGCGTGCGCATTGTGTTCTGCCTTTATGCCGAAGATGCAGGGATTTTCGGGCACAAGTCAATGTTCGGCGACTATCTAAAACAGTTTGAAGCAAAAGATTTGCGCCGTGCTCTGCTTGATTTGTTTGCTGTGCTTGACCAAAAAGAAGAAGAGCGCGACGAGTATCTTGAAGAATCGCTTGCAGCTTTTCCGTATGTGAACGGCGGACTTTTCACAGAAGAAGACAAAACAATTCCGCCAATCACAGAAGAAATAAAAGACCTTTTGGTAAAACACGCCTCAAGCGAATTTGACTGGAGCGAAATAAGCCCAACGATTTTTGGCGCAATCTTTGAGTCAACATTGAACCCAGAAACGCGCCGCTCTGGTGGAATGCATTACACAAGCATTGAAAACATTCATAAAGTGATTGACCCGCTCTTTTTGGATGACTTAAAGGCTGAACTTGAAGAAATAAAGCAGATTAAAACTGCCAAGACAAGAATAGAAAAAGTAAAAGCTTTTCATGAAAAAATCGGGACACTGAAATTTCTTGACCCTGCCTGTGGAAGCGGAAACTTTTTAACAGAAACCTTTATAAGTTTGCGCAAGCTTGGAAACGAGTGCATACGCCTTGAAATTGGCGACCAAAACCAGATGGCTTTTGATGATGATTTTGTCAAAGTAAAAATCCACCAGTTTTATGGAATTGAAATAAACGACTTTGCCGTTGTGGTTGCAAAAACCGCCCTGTGGATTGCCGAGAGCCAGATGCTTGATGAAACAAGCAAAATCGTCGGACGAAACCTTAACTTTCTTCCGCTCAAAAGCTATGCAAACATTATTCAGGGAAACGCCCTGCGCATAGACTGGGAAAGCGTTGTGCCGAAAAACGAGCTTAACTACATAATGGGAAATCCGCCGTTTGTGGGAACAAATTATCTTTCTGAGTCGCAACGCGATGATATGGATTTGATTTGGAATGAATCGGATAGAGGAAAACTTGATTTTGTCTCTTGTTGGTATGTAAAAGCTGCAGAGTTAATCTGTGGAACACAGATAAGATGTGCTTTTGTTTCAACAAATTCAATTGTTCAAGGGGAACAGGCAACTTCTCTGTGGAAAAAAATATTTAGTCTAAATATGAGTATAGATTTCGCTCATAGAACATTCCGTTGGGATAGTGAATCAAACATAAAAGCTCATGTTCATTGTATAATTATTGGTTTTTCCGATAAAACTTCATCAAAAAAGAAAAAAACTATATTTGATGAATCTGGGCGTGGTCGCTTTGTACAAAACATAAATCAATATCTTCTTGACGCTCCTACAATTTTTATTGAAGAAGTTTCAAAACCTTTGTGCCCTGTTCCACAAATAATGAGAGGAAGTCAAGCAACAGATGATGGGTTATATCTTTTTACAGAAGAAGAAAAGGATGAATTTATTAAAAATAATCCAAACACAGAAAAGTATTTTAAGCAATTTATGATGGGACGAGAATTTATAAATAATATAAAGCGTTATTGTTTATGGATTCCTAATATTTCGCCTAAAGAAATCAAAGAACATAAAGGAATATACGAACGAGTACAGAAAGTTCGTGAATTTCGGGCGTCAAGTAAAAATACGCAGACACGACAATCTGCTGATACACCAACTCGCTTTGGACAATATCGACCACCGGCAAATCGATATATTGCGTTTGCAAAAGTTTCTTCCCAACAACGAAGATATGTTCCTTTTGGTTTTTTAACTGATAATGTAATTCCTGGAGATAAACTTTTTACAATTCCGAATGCGACACTTTTTCATTTTGGTATTCTCACTTCAAACGTCCACATGGCATGGATGCGTGCTGTTTGCGGGCGATTGAAAAGTGATTATAGTTATTCTACAACTATCGTCTACAACAACTTTCCATGGCCTACCCCCACAGACGAGCAGAAAGCCAAAATCGAAAAGACCGCGCAGGCAATTCTTGATGCGCGTGCAAAATACCCAGATTCATCGCTTGCAGATTTGTACGACGAAACGCTCATGCCGCCAGACTTGCGCAAGGCTCATCAAGAAAACGATAAGGCCGTCATGCAGGCTTACGGCTTTAGTACCAAGATGACGGAAAGCGAGTGCGTCGCAGAACTGTTCAAGATGTATGAAAACTTGACGCAAGAAATCTAAAATGTGGTATAATGTGGTAGGATGTAAAAAAAATGGAATACAAGATAAATTTTTCTTGGGACGAAGAGGCATCTGTGCGGTAAGACTTTTGCATATAAAACTACGGCCGGGATTGGAGGGGCGGTTGGTAAAAAATTGCATCCGTGCAATTTTTTACCATGAGTTTTCTGCGAAAACTCACCTGTTTTTTATTCTAACAAAAGACGCGCCATCCTTGGCGCTATCAGTTTACAGGAAAAATGGCAAGATGTTCTTTTACTAAGCGTTTGGCCAGAAAAGAAAGCGCCGCAAGAATAAAGAGAAGAAAATCGAGTTTTAGTAGCTTTTTTGGGTCATGGCTTCAAGGTCGTCGATTACTTTTTGGAGGCGGGTAAGTTCGCGGTCCAGTATGGCCTTGTAGTTCAGCTGCTCGGTTACGATGCGCTCGCGTTCATCTTCCCAGTTCTGCAGGGATGTGATGTAGAGGAAGTTGAACTGCGATGTGTTTGCCTTTTCTGCCCAGAGCTTTGCTTCCTGCCAGTAGTAGTAGCCGGCCTGGTAGTAGGACTTTGCCTGCTTTAGGTTCCGCAGGTATTCGTCTTTCCACGGTGCGTCGTAGAAGTATGCGGCCTTTTTGTCGAATATGCGGGCCATTCTAAGGTGCTGCTCTATTAGCTTTAGGTTCAGGTGCATTTGGAAGAGGTAGCGGTATTTTTCCCACTCGCGTTCGGTTTCCACTTTTGTGAAGGCGTAGTAGGGGTTTGCAAAGTCTGCGCTTACGGCTTTTTCCAGCCAGTAGATGTTTTCAAGGCAGTCTTCCGGGAACTGCTGGTGGTGTACGTGGTAGAGCCTGTAGTAGTCTTCCTTGTACTTTACCACGTATGCGTGTGCGCTTGGGGCTGCCATGGAGACGGTTAGAATGGCTGTGGCCAGTGCAAGCACAATCTTTGTGTGCACAAGTTTTGCGTGGGCAAATTTTGCGCTTATTGCCTTGTTGAGTAAGTTTGTAATCCGCATAAGAAAATTATTTTTAGACATTTTACTTATCATATATCGGCAGATTTTTTATTTCTTGCCAGATATTTGCGCTTATTTCTTCTTTTGTTTTTTTTGCATCTATTAAGACTATTTTCATACCCTGGTTTTTGGCCTTTTCTGAATATTCACTTAAAACATTGTGGTATTCCTGGACGGTTCTGTTTAGAAAGTCCTCTTTTTCGTAGATTTCGCGGAAGTTGCGGTCATCCAGGCGGGAAAGTGAGTCTTTTGGGGAAATTTCAAAGTAGAAGAGCAGGCTTGGCAGGGGAAAGAGGCTGTTCAAGAGACGGGGCACTTCTGGCGGGCAGTTTATTGACTGGTAGGCCAGGCTAGAAAAGAGGTAGCGGTCACTTACGACTTTTTTGCCGGACTGGCATGCTTCTTTTATGCCGGTTACCAGTGTGTTGCCCTGGGTAAGGAGCTTTCCGTTTACGTGCTCGTTCCTGTCTGCTGCAAAGAGGTAGGCTGCGCTTTCGTTCTGCAGGGGAAAGTCTCCCTTTAGCATTTGCCTAAGGAATTTGCCTGTTGGGGCGGAAGTTGGTTCTGCGGTAAAGAGGAAATCCCTTGCTTCCGGCCTGTTTTTTAGCATTTCTATCTGGGTGGAGGTTCCGGCTCCGTCTATTCCTTCAAAAACAATAAAATTCTGTAATATCATAAAAAACCTTCCTTAATTTATCGCTTTTTGTTACAATTAGTTTTACCGTTAATTAAGGGAATCTTTATTTCCCTCTGGCACTGATGAAGACTTGGGTTAGAAACTGTATTGGAATTGGCATATTTCTCCTCATTTTTGTGGTCATAATGACCGCGCTGCGTCCAATCTATGTCTCCGTCACAAGGCTGGTGCGCACCTACGAGGCGCAGGCGCTGGACCTTTTGCGGGACAAGACCGGCCTTGGCGTGCGCTACAAGAGCCTTTCGCCCTCGATTCTTAGCGGAATCCACATTCAGGGCATAGAAGTCTACGACATTGAAAGCGGGGAGCTGATTCTTACCGTAAAAAAGGCATCGGTAAAATACAGCCTCAGGCAGCTCATAAACAAGAATTTCAAGGGTGCCTTCACAAAAGTCCTCATAAACGACGTTGACTTTGAGTTTGACAAGGAAAAATATACACAAGTCTTGGAAAAATTGAAAGCCCTGGGCAAGGGTGGCAAGGAAGAAAAGGAAGAGAAAAACGGTTTCATGGATCAGAGCCTTATCGGGGTGATAAAGACTGCCGTTTCCTTCCTTCCCTTTGACGTGTATGCAAGAAACGTAAGGGCCTCCTACAAGTATTCCGGCAAGGAGTACACTGCTGCCGTCCGCTCTCTTTCGCTTAAGAGGCAGAAGAACGGCATGTCCGTAGAGACCAACCTGGACGGCTACGCCTATGCAAAGTTTTCATCGGGTGCAATGGCCGGGCTGAATTTTGGCATAAGCGGCAACGTGCTTTCCTCCGTGGACGGAAGCTCCATGATTGTATCGGTTGACGGCTACAAGGGGGCTGACTATACGGTAAGGAAGATGGAATTTCTTGCGCGCTATTCCAACGGACTTGCGGTTTTGCGTTCGTCAAATGTCCTTCAGCACTACGACCTCTTTGCGAGCCTGAACCTTTACAGCGGAAGCCTAGAGTCAAGGTTTACCATGAAGAACCTTAGCCCTGCGTCCATAATATCGATACCTATGGACAACAAGCATGTAAGTTCTTTCCTCAAGAGTGGGTATACCGCCGACCTTTCCTTTGACTGCAACCTGATTACCAAGAAATACGGCTGGAGCGGGGAAGGTTCCTTCGTGCTGCCTGACGGCTACCTTTCATCAAAGGAAGACATCACTTTTTCCGTCCATGGTGACAATTCCACGGTCTACGTGGATTCGGTAAGTGCAAGCGGCAGGTCTCTGGGGGTAAATGTAAGCGGCTCCATGGACATAGCAACGCTGATTCCCTCTGCCGACATAAGGCTTTCCCACTACACCTTGCCAAACGGCAACTCGCTTTCCTGCAACGTCTACGTCCGCCCCTCCGGTAATGGAATATCGGTAAGCTCCCCGGCCGTAAGCTTTGGCGGAAAAATCCTTTCAGCCGTGCAGATAGGACTCAGACCCTACGCAGGCGGCTACAGCTTTTCATTTTCTGCATTGGACAATGCCCATGCCCAGGACTATTCCCGCCCCGCAAGCCTTTCCCTTACCGGAAGCGTATCCTTTTCGGGCAGAAAATACCTTTCCACCAAGCTGAACGTGGACAGTCTCTTTGCAGACTCCGTGGTTGAATATGCAGCCTTCTTCATGCCGGACAAGCGTGCCGAGACAATGCTAAGCCTTGCCCCCAAGTTTGCCGCATACGCTGCAGACGCGGAGATTTCCTTTTCCACCGATTTCAGCTCCTTTGCTTTTTCGTCCCCGACTGTCTATGTAAGGAATCCAGACAGGGAAGACCAGAGCGTAACCATAGAATTTGAAGGAAACGACAGAAGCCTTAAGATTTCGCGGCTTGAGGCTGTCTACGGCGGAATAAGCATGAACGCAACGGTTGACGCAGGCATTTCAAGGCCCAAAAGGCAGATTGAATTCTCATCGTCAATGGAAGTGAACAAAATTCCCTACAACCTCTCCGGCGTGTATTCATTCGACAACTGGGTGAACGTAACGGGAGACTACGGTCTTGAGGCTATGGTTGACTTTAACGATGACATCTTCGGTTCCTTCCAGGTGCAGTCTTTCCCGGTCTCCTTTTCAAAATTCATGCTCACGCTTTCCACCTACATGCAGTTTTCCTACGGCAGCAAGAGCGGGCTTCTGGTCAGCATAGAGGAACTTGCCCTTGCGGAGACGAGCGGCAGCCTTCCTGTTATGCCAAGGCTTTCCGTTAGCGGCCAGATAGACGGAAAGGGGGCTGTGCTTAACACGGTCAGCTATACGGACGAGTATTCCTCCCTGGACGGAAAGGGTTACTTCCTTTGGAATATGATTGACGGCGTTTTTGATTCGGCAAACCTTTCGATGAACATGACAAGCTCAGGAACAGAGGAAAAAATTTCCATTGAGGCAGACATGACCAATCCTCTGGGCGGGGAGCTTTCAGGCAGTGCGCTAAAGAGCAACTGCTATTTCAATTCGCGCGTCCTTATTGAAAAATTCCCTCTCTACCGCGTGATGAAGGGGCAGGAGGCGGGCAACGTCGTTTCAGGAACGGTTACTGCAAGCGGAACAATAGAGAATCCCTACGTTTCGCTGGAACTTACAAGGCTTTCCATGAAGGCGGGGGGCAACCAGCTGAATGCATCGGGAACCCTTGCCTTTGTTGAGGGCGCATTGTCTGTTCCTGGCATGAGCGTGGACTGGGGAAACATAAAGGCCAGGAACGTAACGGCTTCGTTTGACCTGTCATCATTTTCTGGGCAGATGGATGCCGATCTTTCCGCCAAGATTGCCGGCAAGGACCTTTTTGCACAGGCTGAGGTTGCAATAGAAAAGACAGGGACGCCTGAAGCGGAAGAAGACGGAGAAAAGTCCCTTATACCGGATTCCCTCTCCATCAAGCTGGACGTGGACAAAATATCCGGCGACCTCCTGAAGAAATACGTTCCGATTCACCTCATTATGGAAAAGACGCCGGAGCATCTTAGCCTTAAGTCTGATGAATCTCTGGGCCTGTCGGCAGTACTGTACAACGCGGGCACGCTGAACGTTTCCGTGGACGAAAAAAAGCCCCTGCATTTTAACCTGACGGGAAACGTAAAGGGCAAGTACCTGAACCTGGTGCTTACAAACCTCTACTGCGACATTCCAAAGCTTGCAGTCTTCGTGGACACATCCATGCTTTCCGTCTACAGCGGCGTCCTGAATGGCCAGGCGGTAATTTCTGGGCTTTCATCAGACCCCAACATAGACGGCTCCATCGTGTTCTCAAAGCTGGACTTCATACTGCCAATGTTCGTGGACAACCACATAACGGCAGACGAGATGCTTGTTACGATGGTCCAGAACAAGATAGACGTGAGCGACACCCTTTTCAGAATAAAGGACGGCGTAATGCAGCTTGGCGTTTCCGTAGTGCTTGACAGCCTGCACCTTGATTCCCTGGACATTGCGGTTGCGACAGAGGAAGACGGAATACCCGTCAACATAAAGCTTCCCCTCGTTACACTCAAGGGGCGCACTGCCGTGGACACCCACATACTCTACGGAGACAATTCCTTTAACCTGCAGGGCTCCGTTGGGCTTGAGAATTCCGAAATCACGGTTATGGAAGACATAGGCTCACAGGGGCTTGCAATCCTCACCGGCAAAAAAGACGATGAAAAGGATAAAGCGAATATAGAAGAAAGCGAAGCAGAGGCATCTGGAATTGCAGAAAAGCTCAAGATGAACATAGACTTGAACCTGCTCATAGGCCAGAAGGTAAACTTCCTCATAAATCCGCTCATCAGAGGCCTTGTTGCCCCGGACACACCCATTCACTTTACAATGGACACGTCATCCAGCCAGTGGGCCTTGGAAGGGGACGTTGCCTTGCGGGGCGGAGAAGTCTTTTACTTCAGCAGGAACTTCTACCTCAAGGAAGGTCGCATCTCGCTGAACGAAACCCAGGCTAAATTCGACCCGATCCTTTCCGTTCGTGCAGAAACCCGTGAACGCGACGAAAACGGCAACTCAATAACAATCACCCTTGCCGCCCAGAACCAGCCAATTTCCCAGTTCAACCCGACCTTTACTGCAAGCCCTGCAAAGTCGGAAAAGGAAATCATGGAAATGTTGGGTCAGATTCTTACCGGCGACAGCAATTCCATGGGCTCTTTTGCGCTTACTGCCGGTGATTTCGTTACCCAAACACTTATTCTAAGAAAAGTCGAAAAAGGATTGCGCGACTTGCTTAATTTTGATATATTCTCAATACGCACATCGCTTTTGCAGAACGCCATAACGCAAAGTATGTCTTCATCACAGTCAAAAAATACCACTTTTGGTAACTATTTTGACAATACGACTGTTTATATTGGAAAGTACTTCGGGAATTCAGTTTATGTAGACAGCCTTTTGCGGTGGACATACGACGAAAACGAGGTGCTTTTTAATGACTCGCAGAGTGGTGGCCTTGTGTTCCAGCCAGAATTTGGTCTTGAGCTTATGGCTCCCTTTGCAAACATCCGCTGGCAGTTTGCCCCGGAGATGGGTCAGCTCCAACAGTCTTGGGTTCCCGCTACATCGGTTACCCTCTCATGGAGACTCAGTTTTTAAAAAAAGAGGAATTGTATGCACATCCTGCATTCTGCCAAACGCTGTTTTCTATTGCTTTCGCTTTTTGCCGCATCGGCCATCTTCCGTGTTTCGCCGCTTTTTGCCCAGAGCGACTGGTATTACGGCAAGCCTATCAAGAAGATTGTCTTTGAAGGCCTGGAGAACATAAAGCAGAGCGATCTTACTGGCGTAACCAGCAATTTTATTGGTGAGGAATTTTCCGACGAGGTGTTTTCCGACCTCCTGAACCGCGTATTTGCTCTCAACTACTTTGACGAAGTCAACCCGCAAGCTGTAGGCGATTCAAGCCATTCCTACGTCATAATCAAGCTTTCCGTGGTTGAATTCCCCATCGTTTCCAAGATAAAATTCACTGGCAACAGCAAGGTCCGCGTCTCAGAGCTTAAGAATAACATATCCAGCAAGGAAAAGGACATATACAGCGAGGAAAAGCGTCTTAACGATGAAAAGGCACTCCTTGACCTTTACGCAGGCAAGGGCTTTTCCGAGATAAAGGTTTCTTCATCTGCACAAAAGACGGACAAGGGCTTTCAGATTACCTTTAAGATTTCCGAAGGTCAGCAGACTGTCGTTAGCAGCATACAGTTTTCCGGCAACAACGTAGTCTCTTCCCGCACCTTAAAGAGCAAGATTTCTCTCAAGGAAGTTGGCCTCATAACTAAGGGTTCCTACCAGGAATCCATGGTTGAGCAGGACAAGAAAACCATAGTCGCATACTACAAGGAAAAGGGCTATGTGGATGCCCAGGTCATAAACGTTACCGCAACCCCTTCATTCAACGAGAAAAAGGGCAGGCGGGAACTTGCCATCCGCTTTAACATCAAGGAAGGTCCGGTCTACAAGTTTACGGGCCTCAAGTTCGATGGCAACAAGGTCTTTACAACTGAGGAACTCAACTCACTGGTTACCGTAAAGTCAGGTACGACTTACAACGAGACAGCCTTCCAGGAATCAGTCCTTGCAGTCCAGACAAAGTATTACGAAAACGGCTATACATCAAACCAGTTTGCCGTGGACCAGAAGAAGGACGACGAGCAGCATACGGTTTCCTATGTAATGCACATTCAGGAAAACGCAAGAAGCCATGTTGAGGAAATTATCATAAAGGGCAATGCCAAGACCAAGGAAGAGGTAATCCGCCGCGAAATTCCAATCGAAAGCGGAGACATATTCTCTTATGCAAAGGTAAACGCCGCAATGAGAAACCTCTACAACCTCCAGTACTTCTCCCATGTTTCACCCCAGGTCAACCCCGGTTCGGAGAACAACCTTGTAGACCTCGTGTTTACCGTGGAAGAGCAGTCAACTACATCGCTTGACTTCGGACTTACCTTCAGCGGTGTTTCAGATCCGGATGAATTCCCTGTTGCCCTCTTTACAAAGATTCAGGATAGAAACCTCTTTGGTGAGGGAAAGACTATTTCCGCAGGCCTTACGCTTTCTACGGATGAGCAGTCGCTTTCATTCTCTTACGGCCAGAACTGGCTCTTCGACCGCCCGATAAGCAACACTGTCTCCCTTAGCTTCTCCCATTCAAAGGAATACGATGCCCGCAACGTCTACATGCCGGACGGAAGCTTGAACTCTTCATATTATTACCTTCAGTATGAACAGAATGCTATTACCGTTTCCGATACAATCGGCAGAAGATGGAGCCGCGACTTTGCCCTCGTTACATTGACAGCCGGCATAAGCGGCAGTTTGCTCAACAACAAATATGATGACGATGCCTACATCTCAGCCGATACAACTGTTTCTGACTACAACGGAAACCTTCGCCCAAGGACAAGCGTCTTTACCCAGCTTTCCCTTGACGGCCGCGACATTGCATGGGATGCCACAAAGGGGTGGTTCTTAAGCCAGCGCTTTACCTGGTACGGCCTCCTTCCGAAGGGCATAATGCCTTTCAACGACGACTGGGGCGAAACAGAATTTTTCCTGCGCACGGACACAAAGGCCGAAAAGTACTTTACACTTATCAACTGGCCTGTTACGGACACATGGGACTTTAAGCTCATCCTCATGGGATATTCAGGGCTTTCCTTCCAGCTGCCCGCATTCGACAGTTCAATCAAGAGGTCAAACCAGCTTTACATAGACGGTATGTTCAACGGCCGCGGATGGACTATTTACAATTCAGGCTTTGGCCGCGGAAAGGCTTTGTGGAACAACTCAGTTGAACTCCGCATGCCGGTAATTCCAAACCTTATCGCCCTTGACTTCTTCGTGGACGCTTCATGCCTCAAGACGGAACCGAGCGACATGTTTACGGATTTGGCCAACCTTGACGACTGGTACTTCAGCATGGGTCCAAGCATCAGGTGCTGTATGCAGCAGTTGCCGCTTCGCCTTCTTTTCGTAAGCCAGTTCAAGATGGAAGACGGAAAGTTTACTTGGCGTGATGACGATTCCAACATCGTAGATACTTTCAGGGACAGCTTGCACTTTGTCCTTTCATTCAACTTGGTGAACAGGTAATACGGAAGTCCTAAAGGCTGTTCCCCATGAGGACGCTTTTGGGAATCCTTCAATTTATATTAACAGGAGTGTAATAGACATGAAGAAATTGGTTTTGCTTCTTGCCCTTATGGTATGCGGTCTGGTAGGCAACGTTTTTGCCGAACAGATTACTAAATTTGCAGTTGTGGACACTGACCGTGTTTACAAGGTGTTTTTCAACAATTCCCAGGCAATGCGTAACTACGAGGCAAAGAAATCTTCCTTCCAGGCAGAGATAACACGCCTTACCAACGAACTTCAGGATTTAAAGACCCGCAAGAGCGAATACGCTGTGGCAGGAAAGAATGCTGAGGCTGAAAAGCTGCAGGAAGAGATAAACACCAAGGCTCAGAACCTCCGCGATTATACCGCAAGCAAAAATGCTGAGCTGAAGCGCCTCAAGAGCAGCATGGAATCAAGCGATGCCTTTTACAAGAGGCTTTACCGCATAATCGGAAGCGTTGCCGAGCAGGAAGGCTACTGCATGGTACTTAGCCCCCAGCAGAACAACTCAATCCTCTGGTACAGCGATTCCGTTGACATTACTGACAAAGTTATTACCCAGCTGAGAAAGTAACCCCTTATGGCGGAAGAAAAGGATACTCCTCTTTTTATACAATATCAGACCCTAAAGGACAGCTACAGAAATGAAGTTTTATTCTTTAGGGTCGGCGATTTTTATGAAATGTTTGACAGCGATGCCGACGAGGTGTCGCGCCTTTTAAACCTTACGCTTACCCACCGCGGGGAACGCCACATGTGCGGAGTTCCCTACCATGCAAGTAAAATTTATATAGCCCGCCTGCTTAGGCTGGGAAAAAAGATTGCGATTGCAGAGCAGGTCGGCGAAGTTGCAAAGCCGGGGCAGGGGCTTACCGAGCGCAAGGTCACGGAAGTAATCACTCCGGGAACAGCCCTGGAAAGCGAATACCTTGAAGGCGGCATAAATAACTTCCTGGCATCACTTTTCGTAAGCGGAAAGACAGCTGCCTTTGCATGCATAGACGTTACAACCGGGGAATTCAGGGCTACAAGCTTTCCCGCGGACACTCTTGCCCAGAATTTTCCCAAGGAGCTCTTGCGCTGCCGTGCGAGGGAATTACTCCTTCCCAACAGCCTAAAAAGCAATCCTACGGTTCAAGAGGTGCTTGACTTAAACCCCAACCTTTCAGTTTCCTGGTATCCTGACTGGAATTTCAACCCGGAACTAAGCTACAAGAGGCTTTTAAAGCAGTTTAAGACCGCAAACCTCCGCTCCTTTTCACTCACGGAAACATCCCCTGAGGTACCTGCGGCAGGATTCCTGCTTGACTATCTGGAAAAGACAACAAACACTCTTTCCCCCCATGTCCGCTCCATAAGCATTTACAGCGACAGTGACTATGTTATCATAGACGACTCTTCATTCCGAAACCTTGAGGTAACCGCAAACCTCCGAGACGGCTCGCCCCAGTTCAGCCTGCTTGAATGCGTAGACTTTACACGTACCGCAATGGGAAGCCGCATGCTGCGCGAGTGGCTCATGTTCCCCCTTACGGACTTAAAGCGCATACTTTCAAGGCAGAACCACATACAGCTCTTTGCAGACGACCGCCAGCTGCTAAAGAAATTCCGCTTGCAGATAGAGGGAATACTGGATGTTGAAAGGCTTGCAGGAAGAATTGCAATGGACAAGGCCCACGCAAAAGACCTTCAGGCTCTGCGCCACAGTTTGGAGCTATGGCTTTTGGCCCAGCAGACCCTGGGCAGCTTCAACTTTGCATCCCTGGATACCGCCCCTGCAAAAAAAATCATAGATCTCATATCTTCCTCCATTTTGGACGACCCATCAACAATACTTACGGAAGGCAGAATCATCAAGGAAGGCTGGAGCGAGGAACTTGACCACTGGCGTCATGTTCAGACTGACTTTAACCGCATACTGGAAGAATATATCGAAGAGGAGCGGCAGAATACCGGCATCCCCAACCTAAGGATAAAAAGGACCAACAATGCAGGCTTCTGCATAGAAGTTACAAAGGGAAAACTTTCCATGGTCCCCCAGCACTTCATCATACGCCGTGCAATGGTCAATGCCGACCGCTATACCACCGCAAAGCTTCAGGAACTTGAGGAAAGCCTTAACGAATCGGGAACAAAGGTACTTGAACTGGAAAGGGACCTCTTCCTCCAGGTGCGCAATTCGCTAAAGGAATACATACCTTATCTGCAGCAGATGGCAGCGGAGATTGCCTATGCGGACACATGCGCATCCTTCTCTCAGGCCGCCTGCACTCACGACTGGGTGCGGCCAACCGTGGACGAAAGCCTTGCCTTTGAAGTAAAGAAGGGCCGCCATCCAGTAGTGGAGCAGCACCTTCCTTCCGGGGAATTTGTCCCCAACGACCTGTGCCTTTCCGGGGAGGAAAAAAACGGCAGCTTTGCCCTTATAACAGGCCCCAACATGGCGGGAAAAAGCACCTTCCTAAGGCAGAACGCACTCATTGCCCTGCTAGCCCAGACTGGAAGCTACGTACCCTGCGAGACTGCTAGAATCGGAATCGTGGACAGAATCTTCTGCCGCGTAGGCGCAAGCGACAACCTTGCCCGTGGCGAGTCAACCTTCCTTGTAGAAATGACGGAAACCGCCCACATACTGCGCTCAGCCACTGAACGCTCCCTTGTAATCATGGACGAAGTAGGGCGGGGAACCAGTACCGAAGACGGCCTTTCCATAGCATGGGCAGTAAGCGAATACCTCCTGAACAGAATCGGAAGCAAGACCCTCTTTGCAACCCACTACCACGAGCTTACCCGCATGGAGCACCCCAAGCTGCAAAAGCTATGCATGGCAGTAGACGAAGAAGGCCCGGAAATAGTATTCCTCCGAAAAGTAATAGAAGGCAACAGCCGAAACAGCTACGGAATCCACGTTGCATCTTTGGCGGGAATACCTGAGCCTGTAATAGAAAGAGCAAAATCAATCCTTGAGCGCATACAGGGTGAGGCATCCGACCAGCCAATAGTCTGCGCCACAAAAGACGACGACCAAACTTCTGCTGAAAAAAGTCTGCAGGAGACAATCGTAAGAAAGTCCCCGGCACAAGCTGCCCCGGAAAAGCACGAATCCCTCACCGGAGCCCTCTTTAGCGACGAAGAGCTTATCCTGGACGAGATTCTTTCCTTGGACGTGGACAACCTTACCCCGATTGCCGCTCTTCAAAACCTTGCAAGGTGGAAAAAGACCCTTTCCGGCCGTTGAATTTTTCTTTTATTCTTTAGGACGGGAATCTTATTTGCTCTACCATATCATTGCAACTCTAATTCGACCGCACATGCCTTTGCGTCACCGCCGTTCCGCCCTTCGCTATTCGCTCATACCGTCCTGCGGCCGGTACTAAAGGGGCTCCATGGCGGCGTAGGCTTATTTGGCCTACAGTCTGTAAACAACTACTGTTCCTGCAATTGTATCGTGAAGGGCCTTCCTTTTTTTTGAAAACAAAGCTTTTCCTAAATCAAAAATGCAGATTACAAAAAAGATGCAAGTTTCTATTTTTGCCAGTAAAGTTTCTGAATATAAATATGTTGCAACCCCATAAGTAGTTATTTTTTCACGGTTCATTGAGAAGAATGCGATGAATGCAAAAAAGCATGTTAGATAGATGGCACTCCTTATTATATAGATTGCATCTCTTTTTATTGCAGTTCCCACAGTCATTGGCTTTCCGTCTTCCCTGCAAACTCTAAATTTGAAGAAAAGCTTGCCGGGAGTTCCGCTAAATTTTGTGTTAAAATAAATCCGGTAACAAGTGGGAATAATAAAAAACAGCAGTTCAATTAGCAAAGCCGGATAAAACATGCTTTCGTTGGTATATAATTTTCCCTGTACAAAAAAAAGCAAAACAAAAATTGGAGATAAAATTAGTCCGTCAAAAATATAGGCGCCTGCTCTTCCCATAAAACTTGGGTAGGTGAAGTCTTTCACAGTGTTCTGTGATTCATTTTCTTCATTCACTTTATTTTCTTCTTCCATAGTTATATATTGCATCCTTTGTTTGTATTCATTTTTTATTCCATTGCATCAGCTTTTTTCTGATGCTCTTTCATAATTGGGTCCCAGTAGTCATGGTAGTTTTTTTCGTATTCCGTACCGGCAGCAGAAATGCCCGCTTGAATAAATTTGTTCAGCAGTTCACTTTCAAAATATTCTTTTTGGTATGGATATTCAAAGTGGTAAACTGAATTTTTAAAATTGTTGTAAATGCATTTTTCTTTATGTAAATTTTCAATATATGGATAGTCATGGTTGTAATTTGCGTAGAATGTTGAACCCTTGTGATAGCTAAAAAACGGGCCTTCAAATTTAAATGAATATTCTGTTAAAGGGCAAACGTTCAATTCCTCAACTGTATAATTTACTTCCACTTCAATCCCCATAAAGGCGGAATTTATAATAACCGTATCTTTGTCGCTTGCCTTGAATGTTCCAACAGTTGGCTCTCCCTTTTCAAAAGCCCCGCACCAAAACTTTCCGTTGGCAGAAAAGTGTAAGTTAAAAGCTGGGCAGTCACCACAGTTCCAGTATGGAAAAGAAGTAAGATATTTTAAAAGTTCAGCTTTGTTTGTTGGAAGTTTAAATTTGGGCTGAATGTTAGAAACGTAGCCTCCGAATACCCAGCCGTATTCAGGAGTGTCGCCTTTCCACTCGTACCTTGGAAGTAAGATTTCAATCCAGGGGGCTCTTATTCCGTCTATAGTTTCTTCCTTGCCAATTGCAAGCACTTTTACAGGAAGCCTGTGGGTAAGCCCGCATATCCTGTTTGATTTTAGCGATGGGTAGTCCCTAACTTTTAATCCGTCTTCTGAATCAACATACATTGTGTCAATTACTTTGCCGTCCTTGTAAAAGCGGCTCTTGTCTGCAAAAGCAAGTGCTAGCGCATTAAATAAAACTAATAGCAAAAGTATCTTCTTTTTCATTTCCACTTTACCTTTCTACAGCCTGTAAACAACTGCTGTTCTTCCGTAAACACCTCTCTTTTACTTTTTGCCACATATTATACAAAAATCAAAAAAAATCATAGTGGGGTGTCTACGAACCATGAAAATCAATTTTTTTGCAGAACTTTTACGCTTTTGTGTCGGATTATGAATTTTTAAAGCATATATATATAATGTATGCAAGTTGTTAAAAAAACAAAATCTGCCTTGTTCAAGTTAAGGCTTTTGGCCCTGTCTTTTTTACATGCCGCTTTTTCTGCTTCCCTTGCAAGGGAAAGTTGTATCTGCTGCGGAAAAAGGACTTTGGCAATGCCAGTCTGTCCTGAATGTGCAGAAAAATACCTTCTTGGCTTTTTTCCCCCGGGAAATGGAAGGTGCAAGCTTTGCGGCAAGATACTGCTTGTGGGTAATGATTTGTGCTCCTCTTGCCGTGAAAAGCGGCTTCTTTGCCATGCAGACTCGGTTTTTCCCCTCTGGCCCTACCGCTTATGGATGAAAGGCCTGCTTTTTGAATGGAAGATGGGAGAAAACCGCTCAATTTCCCCTCTTTTTGCTGAATGTGTGGAAAAAGCCATAGAAACTTTGTACCCGGGAAGGGGCAGGTGTGACATTCCTCTTGTGCCTGTTCCACCAAGACCCGGAAAGCTAAGGAACAAGGGCTGGGACCAGATAGAAGAGCTTTGCCGCATCCTCCAATACGTCTATGGTCGCAGCATTTGCCGCCTGTTAAAAAGGCTGTCTTCTGAACAGCAGAAAAAACAGGACCGGAAAGGCCGTCTTTTGCTGGGCAGTTCTTCATACGTAGCGGACGAAAAAGCCGTGGCAAGGCTTTCAAAATCTGGAAAAATGCCCGAGGAAGCCGTGCTTTTGGACGACGTTATGACTACTGGGGCTACAGTTGAGGCCTGTTCTGCCCTTTTGAAGGGAAAAGGAATAAGAAAAGTTCAAGTTATTACGCTATTTATAGTAGACTAGAGCGCGTTCTTGGTGTAAAATAGTAGGGTAAGCGGTAGTAATACCCGACAATACCCTTAAAAGGAGTTAGGCATGGCCGAAGAAAATACACAGTTTCAGCTCGTAACTTTTCAGCTTGGTGACGAACTGTATGGCGTAGACATTATGGACGTTAAGGAAATCGTAAAAATCCAAAGTGTACGCCCCATTCCGAACGCACCGTATTATGTAGAGGGAATAATCAACCTTCGCGGTGAAATAATCCCGATAATCAACCTCCACAAGAGGTTTCACATTAAGGAAATGACAAGGGACTCTGAATTTGATGAATTTGAAGAAGATGACGGTGGATTTATAATCCTCGACATTGAAGGCAACAAAATTGGAATCATCATAGACCGCATCAACCGCGTTATTTCCGTGGACAAGGGAGAAATCAAGCCCCCGCCACAGATGCTCAGCGGTATTGGTACCGAATACATACACGGTGTTGTGCGCCAGGACCAGTCATATCTTATCATCCTTGACACAAGAAGGCTCTTTAACGCCAACGAGCTCCAGAAAATCGTTCCTGAGATACGCTAGCCCTGCCTTCGCCGCAAGAGCCGCCGCCTGAACCATGGCCGTTGACTGGCAAAAAATTAAATACCGCATTTGCATGGCTCCCCTTAAGGCTATTGTCTTACAGGGGTGCATTTTAATAATAAGGATTTTAAAAAAATGATACAGACATACAGTCCTACAATTCGCAGAAAAGAAATGGAAGCCGTACTTACCTGTATGGTGGACGAAAAGATAGGCCCCGGAGACCAGACAGCACGCCTTGTTCAGGCTGTAAAGGAATACACAGGATGCGACGGTGCCCTTGCTCTCAGGAGCCCTGCTGTTGCACTTGAATATGCCCTTAAGGCCTTGGATTTGCCCAAGGAAAGTTCCATAATGCTCAGTGCACTTGCCCCTGCTTGGCAGCTTATTACAGTGGAACGCCTTGGATACAAGCCACTGGTTCTTGATGTTGTTGAGGAAACAGGCCTTGTTACCCCGGAAATCCTTGAGGAAGGCATAAAGAATGGCGGTAAGCTTATTGTGCTTAGTGAATCTATGGGCGTCCTTCCAGACATAAAGGCTATACTTGAACTTGGCATTCCGGTTATAGAAGACATTTCCCAGTCAGCACTTTCTTTTTATCCCGCAGAAAAGGAAAATGAAGGTGACGAGGGTAAAGGCCAGGAGGAAAAGAGCCAGGAAGACGGTCAAAAGGAAGAGCCTTTGGGAAAAAGAGCCGGAATGTACGGTGTCTACACCATATTCGGCATGGAAGACAGGGACATCATAACAGCCGGTGGCGGTGCAGTCCTTATGGCTCCTTGCAGGCGCGAGTGGATTGTGCTAAAAAAATTTGCTGAAGAAGCTCCTTCTACGGACATAATGCCGGACATGAATGCAGCCCTTGCCTTTGTAGAACTAAAGGAATTTGAGCGCAACGAAAAGTCCCGCATAGAAATATTCAACCTCTACAGCAGGGCAATTGCCAGCGGTAGGCACAAAACCTTCGTCCGTGCCTTGGACAGGGGGTCAACGATTTATTCCTTCCCCCTTGTGCTCAATTCCGGTTTTAAGGACGTAAAGGCCTATGCCCAGAAAAAGGGAATAGAAATCCGCCAAGCCTATGAGAATTCAATAGTAGCTTTGCGGCAGGAGCAAATTGCACCGTCATGTCTTTGCGCAAACTCACTGCTTTTGCGCTGCGCAATGTTCCCGCTCTATCCGCGTCTTGGGCAGAAGGACGTTTCCCTTATGGTAAAAGTTCTTTCATCCCTGCCCTGATGGAAATCCTATGAAAAAGTGTCTTGTTATTGTCAACGAATTCAAAAGAAATGCCTCTGAACTTGCGGCTGAGATTTGTTCCTTCCTAAAGGAAAATTCGGTAAGTTCAGACATTTATTCGTATGACGGCTCTTCACTTGACTCTTCAAAATCAGCTCCTGTTTTTAAGGGCTATGATTTTACCGTAACTCTTGGCGGAGACGGAACTGTTCTTTCTGCTTGCAGGGGTTGCGCTCCGCTTGGCATACCGGTTTTTCCCATAAACCTTGGGGAATTTGGCTTTCTTGCGGTAGTTTCACCTTGCGGCTGGAAAAAGGACCTCTTGTCCTACATTCAAGGCAAGGCTTTTACCGGAAGACGCTCCCTTGTAAGAAGCGAAGTCATAAGGGACGGAAAGACTGTCTTTGACGTGTGCGGAATGAATGATGCTGTTATTTCAAGCCCGGGTTCATCAAGGCTCGTTAACTTGGACGTGGCCTACAACCATGCCCTGCTTGGCCCCTTCAAGGCAAACGGAATAATTGTTTCTACCCCCACAGGTTCAACCGCATATTCTGCTGCTGCAGGTGGCCCAATACTTGACCCGTCTCTTGACGGACTCGTGCTTACGCCGGTAAGTTCATTCAGCTTGTCTGCAAGGCCCCTGGTCTTTAGCGCAAAGGGCGAGATTGCAATTACCGTAAAGCCTTCCCGCGTGGATGTTGGGCTTAGCATAGATGGTCAGGTGAATTTTAATTTGCAGGAAAACGATGTTATAATTTTGGGCATACCGGACTACAAGGCCTCGATAATTTGTTCCACCCAGGAAAAATTCTATGCGGCTTTGCAGAGCAAGCTCAACTGGTCAGGAGGACCCCGTGCTTGAGGAACTTGACATAAAGAATTTTGCGCTTATTGATTCTGCTCATGTTGAATTTTCAAAAGGTTTTACCGTTTTGAGTGGCGAAACCGGTGCTGGAAAGTCAATTTTAATCGGAAGCCTGGCTTTTCTTCTTGGCGGAAAGGCCGGGGTGGAACAGATTCGCACTGGAACGCAGGAAGCTCAGGTTTCGGGAACATTCCTTCTGGAAAGCCCTGAAGCCCATGCCTGGCTTGAAGAGCACGGTATTGAGGATGAAGACGGAAGGATTCTCTTGCGCCGCGTAATAAGAAACACCGGAAAATCATCCGGCTGGATAGGCGGAGTTCCTGTAACAAGGGCGGATTTGCTTGCTTTTTCTGCATTCCTGGTGGACATACACGGTCAGCACGAGCAGCAGTCCCTCTTTAAGGTGGCAGAACACAGGCGCTACCTAGACATTTATGCCGGAATCACCGAACAGGTTGCATCTTTTACGGCCCTTTATTCAGACCTGGTGGAAAAACGCAGGCTTTTGCAGAACCTTAACACTGACGACTCAAAGCGGGCAGAGCGCATAGAAATGCTAAACTTTGCAGTGGAAGAAATAAATTCAGCAAACCTAAGGGAAAACGAGGATTCAGAGCTGGAGGACGAGGAGAACCGTCTTTCTTCCTACGAAAAGCTTTACGGCGAGATTGAGGAAATCAATTCTCTTCTGGAAGGCGAGGGCGGTGGCATACTCAGTCTTTTCAAGAGGCTTTCATCATCTTCTTCTAGGGCTTCTTCTTTGGACAAGAGCCTTGGTGCCCTTGAAAACCGCATTCAGTCTTCATACTACGAGATAGAAGATATTTCAGCAGAATTCCGCCGCTACGAGCAGGGGCTTGTCTTTGACCCGGAAAGGCTTGAGCAGGTTCAGGACCGCCTTGAACTTATATACAAGCTAAAGAAAAAGTATGCGTCTGGAAAGGCTTCTCCCATTTCCCAGGTTCTTGAATACGCTAAAAAGGCAGAGGCCGAGCTTGAGCAAATTTCAGGACTTGTGCAGAACCGGGAGGAACTTGAGGCCCAGGTTGAGGAGGCTGGCAAGAAAGTCTATACTGCCGCTAAGGAAATCAGCATAAAGAGAAAGGCCGCTTCGGACAAGATGTCCCATGACGTGGAGGCAATTTTGCAAAGCCTTGGCATGGGCGGTACAAAATTCAAGGTGAACCTGCAGGAAAAGGCCGGTGATGACCTTACCCAGAAGTGCGGTCCCTACGGAATGGACGACATTGAATTCCTTATAAGCGCAAACCCAGGCTCCCCAATGCTGCCTCTTGCAAGAATCGCTTCTGGTGGTGAACTTAGCCGTGTAATGCTTGCCCTTAAGACCATACTTTCTGCTGCGGACACTGCCGGAACCCTTGTCTTTGACGAGATAGACACTGGTATTGGAGGCGAAGTTGCGGTTGCCGTGGGCGATCACCTGAAAAAACTTGCCTCTGCAAGGCAGATATTGTGCATTACACATCTAGCGAGCATTGCAGTTTATGCCGATAATCAGCTAAAGATAGAAAAAGGAGCAGCCGGAGATATGACAAGCACAGCCGTTTTCCCTGTGGCCGGAGACAGTCGGGTTCAGGAAATTGCACGTATGCTTTCTGGGGATTCATCTTCCGAAGAGTCTTTGGAACACGCGTCTTCCATGCTGCAAAAATACGGAGGCAGATAATGGCAAACATAACTACAGAGGGAAGAGCAGAATTTTCGGCAAAGTCAAAAGAAGTAAAGGCCCAGGTGGATGCCTTGCTTAAGCAGGAAAAGGAAGCTGTCTTTAAGATGCGCCAGTCACGTGACGGCCTTGAATACAAAAAGCTGGAACTTGCCGAGCTCATGCTAAAGATTGCGTCCCTCTACATGTCCATAAACACATATTCTCTCAAGATTCTTGATACAAAGAACAATGATGCCCTCAACGATGCCAGAAAGATAATCTACAAGGCAATAATTTATATGGAAGAAGTTGTCACAAACGCTGTTGACTGCCCCTTCCGCGACCTTGAGCCAACCCTGGACAAGATTCAGGCCACGCCAATAGAAAAAAGGTTCTATCTGGTGCGCAAATTTGGGCTTGCAATAGACCTGCTTGTAGACGCTTTCGGAAAAAATTCCAAGTGGGAAATTTCATTCGTAGAGCTTAGGGCTAGATTCGCCGCAATCTCAAAGAATTTCATAGACATGAAGCAGGCTGCCAAGGACTATTTTGACCCCTCTTCCAAGGACTACGACAATTCAGTTCTTTACGTGCGCCTTATAAGAAAGCTTTTGAACAAAAGTGCAGACGAATACCGCGCAAAGTACGAAGGCCCCTCCCGCCGCATAGACGACATGAGGCAGGCCATAAACTTCCTGATTGCGGCAAGGCGCGTTGCAATGGTGCTTAACGACAGCGAAAACAGCGAAGAAATCCGCAAGAAGGCCCTTGTCTGGAAGCAGAAGATGGAGGCGGACCAGAAGGACGGTTCTAGCAAATAGCTTTAGCCGCCAACAGGCTCCTTTTTACGATGGATAAGAATTTTGCACTTAAGATATTCGAGGGATTTTCAATTGAGCGCTGGAACGACTTGATCCGTCCCTTCAGCGTAGTGGAAATGGACAAGTCTGCCGAAAAAATGGTGGTCGCATACATCATAGGCAAATTTGAAGAGAAGGGCGGTCAGAAGATAGACTGGGAGTGGATGATTTACGCCTCCCTCTTTGACCTCCTTAGAAAGATTGCCCTCTGCGACATAAAAAGCCCCGTGGAACGCCTTCTAAGGAGCCAGTACCCGGAAGAATACATAAAGCTCAATGAATGGGTTCTAGACCAGTACCGCACATTCATCTCCGACCGGGACCTTTTTTCCCGCTTTACCCTCTACATAGGAAGGACATCCGGCTCTATCCCCTTCGAAAAAGGCCAGGAACTTACAGCCCGTGTCTTCCGCGCAGCCCACAAGTATTCAACCCTGCGCGAACTGGAAATGATAAGCCCGGTTAACGAACCCATGCGCCTTGAGCAGATAAAAAAAGAAGTCTATGCAGACATCCAGTCTTTCCTTGACTTGCGCGGCCTCCAGCTTTTGTACACAAGGCAGAGACCCTTCGACTTCCTTTCCAAGATAGAGCAGCTCCGTTTCCAGACAAGATGGAACCAAACCCCCCGCGTACCAAAGACAAGTGTTCTTGGCCACTGCTTTTTTGTTGCAATACTAACCCTTCTTCTCCAGCGCGAAAACGGCGTAAAGCTTTGCCCCAAGCGCCTTTTCAACAACTTCTTCTGCGCCCTCTTCCACGATTTGCCGGAAGCGGTAACAAGGGACATAATTTCTCCGGTAAAGCAGGCAACCCATGGACTTCCGTCTGTAATCAAGGAAATAGAAGAAATCATCGTAAACAAAGACCTGGTTCCCCACATGGAAGACTTCTACAGGGATGAAATCCTTTATTTTACCGGTGACGAATTCTGCAACCGAGTGCAGCTTGGCAAAAAGACCGTGCACGTAGAATTTGACGAACTAAATGAAAAATACAATTCTGATGAATTCTCTCCGGTGGACGGACGCATAGTACGTCTTGCAGATCATTATTCGGCCCTGCTGGAAGCTGATTCATCCATAAAGCACGGAATTACAAGCAAGCACCTTAGGGACGGCAAGGTGAATCTTTTAAAGTCCTATCCCCAGGGAACTGTCATAAACGGAATCGATGCGGGGAGTTTGTTTGCCCCCTTCGCCGCTAACTAAGCAAAAAGGGGTATTCCATGATAAAAGATGAAAAAATTTGGATAGCAAATACACAGAGCGGAGAAAATGTCTTTATTCAGCCCAAGATGGCAAACAGGCATGGTCTTATAGCTGGGGCAACCGGTACCGGTAAGACCGTAACGCTAAAAGTTCTCTGCGAATCATTCAGCGACATGGGAGTTCCAGTCTTTATTGCAGACGTAAAGGGAGACGTTTCCGGCCTCCTGCAAACAGGCAGCTCTTCCCCGGACATGGATTCAAGAATAAAGAAATTTGCCCTGGACAGCGCAGGCTTTTCCTTTAGCTCTTACCCCGTAGCACTCTGGGACCTTTCTGGAAAGAAGGGAATAAAGCTCCGCACCACCGTAAGTGAGATGGGACCGCTTTTGCTTTCCCGCATAATGAAGTTGAACGAGCTACAGTCAGACCTGCTTACAATTTGCTTCCAGATTGCAGACGACAACGACCTTCTTATGGTAGACACAAAAGACCTAAAGGCAGTCCTGAATTACATGAGCGAAAATTCCAAGGATTTGGCCGCAGACTACGGCAACATATCTTCCCAGTCAATTGCCACCATAGTAAGGGCAGTTGTAGCCCTGGAAATTGCAGGCGGAAAGACCTTCTTTGGAGAACCTTCGCTAAAAATAGAGGACTGGTTTGCAAACGACAGCCAGGGGCGCGGGGTTATAAACATCCTTGACAGCTCAAGCCTAATAAACGACCCCCGCTTGTATTCAACCTTCCTGCTCTGGATGCTGAGCGAACTTTTTGAAAACCTGCCGGAAGTTGGAGATGCCCAAAAGCCCAAGATGGTATTTTTCTTTGACGAAGCCCACCTTCTCTTTAACGATGCACCAAAGGCACTTCTGGAAAAAATCGAGCTGGTGGTAAAGCTTGTCCGCAGCAAGGGCATTGGCGTTTATTTCTGCACCCAGAACCCAAGGGACATAACGGACGGAGTTCTTTCCCAGCTGGGCAACAAGATTCAGCACGGCTTGCACGCATACACTCCTGCAGATCAGAAAGCTCTAAAGGCAGCCGCACAGTCTTTTAGAAGCAACCCTGAATTCAACACGGAAGAAGTAATACAGAATCTTGGAATAGGGGAGGCAATAGTTTCTTTCCTGGACGAAAATGGTGTTCCAGAAGTTTGCCAAAAGGTCAATATCCTTCCCCCGCAAAGCAAGATTGGGCCTGCCGATGCCATACAAAGGGATTCCTGCATAAGGTCAAATGCCCTCTATGAAAAATACAAGAATGACCTTGACCCGCTTTCCGCATACGAAAGCCTTGCCCAGGCAAAAAAGCAGCAGGAGGAAGCAGCCGCAAAAAAGAGCGGCACTTCCGGTGCAGCAAAAAAGACCGGCACTTCAAAAAGCCAGCTTGTAAAAAGCGGAAAGCGTGCAACTTCTTCCATGGGGTCAAGCCTTGGCCGCGAAGTTGGAAAAGCCCTTGGTGGAAACTTTGGCTCCCTGGGCAAAAAAATCGGCGGTAATATAGGCGCATCTCTTGGCAGGGGACTTCTAAGCACCCTTTTTAAGATCTGATGGGTGGCCTACAGCATGTCCTCAAAAAAGCTGATGGAAATGTCTTTGTGGATTTCCTTTAGCTGCTTGTATTTTAAAAGCTCAAATTCAATTCCTTCTTTTGCGGAGTTGGTGTAATTTCCAGAGACAAGCTGTTTTTCCAAATTTCCGCAGATGTATGCCAGTATGAATACATAGGAATAGTCATCTGGGGAATTTAACTTTGGCAGGTAGTCTGTGCTGATTGTGATTTGCACGTCTTTGTTTTTCGTGGCAAATTCAATGATTTGCGAATAGTTTTTCAGATGTTCCGGGGAAAAATCCTTGTCCTTCTTGAATTCGTTAATTAGCTTTAGCACTTCTTCCTTTTCGCTTTCAGCTAATTCGGAAAGGTTGAATTCAAAGTTAAAGTCTTCTATCTTTTCATTGGAACTTGAATTTTTTTCTTTGTCAACATCTCCCCAGCCAACCTGAACTGTTACGGACACCTTTCCCTTTTGAGGCAAATCGGAACCAAAGATGATTGTCTGCATGACAATTCCGCTTTTCTCATTTTTTACAATACCTTTTAAGTCTGGATTTTCTTCTACAAGCTTGTATGAGTCCACAATCACGGTTTTTGGTTCGACTGAAATGCCCATCTTCTCATTTGTAATCTTTGCATAGCTTACGCCGTCTATGGTAAAGTCCCTCAATTCCTGCATGCATAAAACCTTGTCGTTTTTCTTTAGCTTTGTTATCTCGAACAAAAAGACCAGGCCTTCCAATTCGTGCTCTTTGCCATTGCCGTCGGGTGCCGTAACTGAAATTTTTTCTATGTATATAGCTTCTACTTTTGTCTCCTTAGTCTTTTTCGCCTTCAAGTTTATGCCTGCAGCATTCAAGTTGAATGCTGCGAAGACTATCATAAGAAACAGAACGGATATTTTTGCTTTCACTTTTTACTCCTTGCGCCCTAATGAGGCGGTTGCATAACATAATGGATTAGATATGTTAAAAAGTCAATATTCTGCCTGCCGGCGCGCTCACTTCGCGGTTCGATTCCTTGGTGCTAAGATGTTTGCTTGATTTTTAAAGGGTTGCTTTGTCTGCTAATTTTATGAAACTATTTAGTCGGTACGGGAATCGAACCCCTACGGTCGTGCACTTCCTGGTGCACTCCCTCTGGGGCGTCTCCGTTCGCTGTCGGGCACATCCGTGTGCCCTTTTCGCCTGCCGGCGCGCTCACTCCGCGGTTCGATTCCGTGGTGCTAAGTTTCTTTCTTGTTTTTTAAGGATTTGCTTTTATTGATTAACAGTCGGAGAGGGATTTAGTCGGTACGGGAATCGAACCCCTACGGTCGTGCACTTCCTGGTGCACTCCCTCCGGGGCGGCTTCGTTCGCTGTCGGGCACATCCGTGTGCCCTTTTCGCCTGTCGGCGCGCTCACTTCGCGGTTTGATTCCTTGGTGCTAAGATGTTTGCTTGATTTTTAAAGGGTTGCTTTGTCTGCTAATTTTATGAAACTATTTAGTCGGTACGGGAATCGAACCCGTGTTTAGAGATTGAGAATCTCTCGTCCTAACCGTTAGACGAACCAACCGTTAAAAAAAGCCGGCTTTGCAGTCGGCTTCTTAAGTTCCCCAAGGAGGATTCGAACCCCCACAATCAGAACCAGAATCTGAGGTGCTACCATTACACAATCGGGGAATGAATGGATAGTGATATTTATACACTAAGCGGAAAAAAATGTCAATATGAAAATAGAGAATTTTTAAAAAAAATCATTAAAAAAAATCATCAAAATAAAAGAAGTCTATACCAATATATGCCGATAGACTAAGAGAGAGAATTTTTTATTGCCGGGTCAGTTCCGGTGATTTTGCTTATATAAAAAGGAAGAGTAATGGCAAAAAAAGCGAATACAAATTCCACGTTTGATAATCTCGTTGTTGGAATAAGCACTTCTGAACGTGAGCAGATGCTAAACAAGATGAAGAAGGGGCGTTCTGTAGGCTCAGGCCAGCTGAACGGTCCCGACCAGAATGCTGGAGAGAACGAAGGCGAAAGCGACCTGAATTCCCAGTTCAAGAAGCAGTCATTCTTTAGGCAGATTTTCCTCTGGCTGCTTGCAACGATTACCAATACTTCTATAGATGACGTGTTTAACAAATTCCTTGTGAACCAGATTGCCAAGGGGATAGAAAAAGAATACCCCGGCCTTATCGACCACAAGCGCAAGGCCCTGATTCAAGGCTTCTACGACAAGATTGTGCAGCTTAAAAAGAGCGCGGACTTCTTCCTGCCGTCCATCCAGGCCTATGAAGTTGACCCCGACTCCTTCTATATTTTACTCGGCTACATAATAATGCCTAACGTGGGTGCAAGCATAGAAAAGGCTTCCGACCCTTACCAGTACTCATTCCAGAAGGTTATTACAAAGGAAATGAGGGCATCCCTCATCGCAAAGATGGAAGGAATACTTGACGAGATTCCAATGCAGAAGAAAAACGAGGTTTATGCCTGCGTGCGCTGCGTGGAATGGCTCAAGCAGTTTGTAAAAATTCCTTTTGGAAAGATGATTTCCCGCTTCTACAAGTCCGAGACAAACACAAAGGAAAGCCTTTATTCGCAGATAAAGTCCGACTTCCCCGAATTTGCCCGCGTCATGTGCAACTATGTGCCGATTACGGACGAGCTTATCCAGACGCTGTACATGTTCAACGAGCACAGAGGCGTCATATCCGGCTTCCAGTCACTTGACCAGATGGCTCAGGCGGGAACTGATTTTGTGAACAGCGCGGCAGGGGAATTTTCTGCCATAAAGATGTTTGCCCAGACCGTTCCCATGTTCAACCTTGCAAAGGTTGTCTTTGAAAACTCCCTCTACTTGCCAGAGGCATACGGTGGAGGTGAGGACTGGCTCATCAGGTACAGGGCCAAGTGGAAGTCCCTCTTTGACCAGAGGTGGGAGCAGTGGAACCGCGACTACAAGAAGGAAAAGATAAAGGAAAAGATTAAGGGTTACTTTGAGATGGCGGATTTCCCCATGTTCCCCTTTAGGCCCTGGGTAAATTTTGTTGGGCTGCCAGTTTCCTTCCATTACGACCTTACGATTGGATTCATAAACGGCTTTATGAAGAATGTCTACAAGCTTTACCTTCCTCCGCTTGACACAGCCGCCGTTGAAGGAGAATTTGCCCTTAGGCAGAACCGCCTTGAGTATACGGATACATTCAATCTCTTTGCCACGGTAGCAGACAAGTTGGATGTGTTTGCAAACCAGCTATCTGCCGGCGGAGAATTTGGAATCAGGTTCGGTGCATGGGACGGAGTGGAGCACTTTGGAAAGGGCGAGTTGCAGGACTTGAGTTCCCTCATGGAAAACGTGGAGGATTCAGCCCGCGAGATTGTGAACGGCTTTGGAAAGGCTTGCCGCAGCATGGTTGACCTGATTGGCGGAATGCTTGGCGAAAAGGTTACTCCATATTACGGCCCCCTTACAAACCTTGCAAAAATTGCAGGTCACGACAACAAGAAATTCCGCGAAAGGCTTGCTCAGGCCCGCAACGGCATTCAGCATGCATACGAAGTTGTGCAGGAAATAGAGCCGCTTGATTCAGCCTCGGTGTAGGAAAGCAAATTGAATGAAAAATTTCTTGCATTGAATTTTTACCGGAATGGAAAGCCGCTGGAATCTGCACCAGTGGCAGGAATGTCGCTTTTAAATGCTGGCTCCATGCGCTTCAGGTGGAACGAGGAAAACCCCAACCGATCCTCTTTCTTGAATGAACTTTCATCTCCGGACAAGAAAGTTGCCGCAGTAGAACTTATCCATTCCCATACGGTTTATGTCATTGACGAAGCCTCCCAAGTGCAGGGTTTGCAGGGAGACGGAATCATTACAACTAACAAAAAAATCATCCCGGTGATTACCGCGGCAGACTGTATGCCCATCCTTATCTACGATCCTGTTACCAAGGTCTTTGGTGCCCTTCATTCAGGCTGGAAGGGTACTGGAATTGCATGTGACGCCATTTTGCTTGCCAAAAAGAAATACGGTGCAAGGGTGGAAGACTTCTGCGTAATAATGGCTCCCCACATCCACGACTGCTGCTATTTTATAGAAGAAGACAGGGCTTCCTTTTTTGCCCAAAACTTTACCCCCGACTGCGTAAGACCAATCCGCCAAGGTGACAATGCGGGAAAGTACGCCCTTTCCATGTCCATTGCAAACCTTGAGGCCCTAAAAAAAATAGGTGTCCCCCAAGAAAACATAGTCATAAGCTCCGACTGCACCTGCTGCAAAAAAAATCCCGACGGCAATTACAAATTTGGATCTTTCCGCCGCCAGACGTCATCCCTTCCGCAAAGCCTATCTCTGGAAGAAAGGCAGAAGCTCTTTACCGTCCAGGCTGCCTGGATAAAGTGGTAGAATGGTATCTTTTTCTTGTTAAAAAATCTGATTTTACACCTAAAAATATAAAAATATTTGTGGAAACGTTTCCGATGTGCTATTCTATAACCGTGTTGCAAACAAAAGCGCGGCAGGGGCTGTAGGGGCGTACGCAAGTACGTTCCGTAGGAATGGAGGCGAAAGCCGGAACCCCGGAAGACCCACACACAATGCATTTTTTCTTTGCAGACAAGACACTTGTAGTGAATGGCAAGCGCCGCCCAGATAAATATGCAAAGTACTTGTATATTTATGAAATAAACTGTATAACGAATGTATAAACTTACATTTACAGAGGTCAACTATGGCAAAAGACAAAGTTGTTTTGGCTTATTCAGGCGGACTTGATACTACGGTTATCATTCCTTGGTTAAAAGAAAATTATGACTACGACGTAATTGCCGTATGCATCGACTTGGGTCAGGGCGATGACTGGGCAGCAATCAAGAGCCGTGCGCTCAAGACTGGTGCTTCGGCTTGCTACGTTGTTGACGCAAGAAAGGAATATATAGAAGAATACTGCTGGGCTGCACTTAAGGCAAACGCAGTTTACGAAGACGAGTATCTTTTGGGTACTTCTACAGCACGTCCTCTTATTGGAAAGATTTTGGTTGAATATGCCCGCCAGGAAAAGGCAGTTGCAATTTGCCACGGTGCTACAGGAAAGGGCAACGACCAGGTTCGCTTTGAGCTTGCAATCAAGGCATTTGCTCCGGACATCAAGGTTATTGCCGCTTGGCGTGACCCAAAATGGGATATGGACAGCCGCGAGGCAGAGATTGCCTACCTTGAAAAGCGCGGTCTTGAAGTTCCAATGAAGCACGACCAGTCATACAGCCGCGACGAGAACATCTGGCACCTTAGCCACGAAGGTCTTGAGCTTGAAAAGACAGAGAACGAGCCTAACTACAAGCACATGCTTAAGAATACAGCTGTTCCCGAAGAAGCTCCAGATGCAGGCGAATACGTTCAGATTGACTTTGAAAAGGGTATTCCAGTTGCCCTTAACGGAAAGAAGATGGACGGCCTTGAGCTTATTACAGAGCTTAACAAGATTGGTGGAAGGAACGGAATTGGCCTTGTTGACATTTGCGAAAACCGCTGCGTTGGCATGAAGAGCCGTGGTGTTTACGAGACACCAGGTGGAGCAATCCTTTACTTTGCACACCGCATGATGGATCACATCTGCCTTGACCGCGACACATATCACTTTAAGCAGCACCTTTCTATTAAGGCTGCAGAGCTTATCTACGACGGAAAGTGGTTCACTACTTTGTTTGATTCCATCATGGCCTTTGTGGACAAGACGGAAGAGACTGTTACTGGTTGGGCAAAGGTTCACCTCTACAAGGGTGCAATCCGCGGTGCAGGTTCTGCTTCCAAGTACAGCCTCTACAACGAGAGCATCGCCTCATTTAAGACTGGCGACCTCTATGACCACAAGGATGCCCAGGGCTTTATTACATTGTTCGGCCTTCCTCTTAAGGTACGCGCAATGATGGAGCAGAGCGTTGGTGAAGGTCAGGCAATTATTGAAAGCAAGTCTTTTAAGAAGCGCCCGACAGAATAAATAAAATTGCCGGGTGAAGATTTAATTAGGAGAAATATATGAACAAAAGAAAAAGCGG
>JAILHV010000053.1 GCA_024695625.1 Treponema sp. | reverse complement strand
GCTGATTAACGCTGCTTCGGGTTGGACTGAGACGGCTTATGTGGAAGTTCTTGATGACGCTGGCGACTTGGACCAATACGATTTTGTTGTGGTTGCGGTTGAAAGGCTTCGGGTTGATTCCCTGCTTTCTGATTTGGTTTCCGTGCAGAATACCAACATTGTTTTTATGATAAATACCGCCATGGGCTTTTACGATGTGGAAAAACTGCTTGGCATTGACCGCATGATGTTCTGCTCTATTTCTGCCGGTGGTTACGAAACTGATGAGGGCATAAATTATCTTATGGGAAACTATGCTCAAAAAATGTTCCGTCCTACTGTTGCCGGTGAGTTTTCCGACAAAAAGACTGAGCGGGTAAAAAGGCTTTTGGAGCTTTTGCGTGGCTGCGGCTTTGATGCTTCTTTTGCCCGCAATGCAGATGCCTGGCTAAAGACCCATGCCGTTATTTCTTCTTCTGCCGCGAATGCCTTGTTTTGCTGCAACGGGGACAATTACGAGCTTGCCTCAAGGCCAGACCTTGTTTCTTGTATGATTGATTCCGTCAGGGAAGGTTTTGCTGTGTTAAAAAAATACGGCATTCAACCGGAGCCTGCCTTTATGACTTGGACAAAGCTTCCGCGTGCCGTATTAAAAAAGGTATGTTCTGTTTTCTTAAAAACCCAGTGCGCTGAATACACCCTTGCCCGCCATTATTCAGGCTGCCTTAGGGAAATGTATCTTTTGCAGTGCGAGTTTGACGCATTCATCGATTACAGTAAATCCTCCTGCCCAAACATTTCCCGTTTAAGGAAAGGCTTGTTTGAATATTTGCAGGAGGAAAATTCTGCAAGGGTTCTAACGCGCTAGAATTTAATTCATCAGAATTTAATTCTGTCCTTCATGTCCGGGCCAACCATAAGCCACCACTGGCTTGGTTCGTCAACCCAGTATTTCTTGAATGCATTTATAACTTCCTCTTCAGAAACATTCATAACTTCTGCGTCTGTCTTGAGGTCGTGGGAGATGTCGTCGTAGGTGAGCAAGTTTGTAACGATTGTGGAAGCTATGTTTCCTGTGGTTGCGGATGAGCCGTATGTTGAGTTGATGTATTTGTTCTTGTAGCTCTGAAGCCTGTCACTTATCTTGCTAAAGATGTAGTTTCCGTCATCATCAAGGGATTCTATTAGCTGGCCTTTTAGCATGTAGTTTCTTGCTTCGTCCATTGCAGAGGCAAAGCTTTCCGGGTTTGAAAGCTTAAAGAGGTATTCCTCGCCGATTGGAGCAAAGCCGCTTCCGCAATAGCTTCCTGGTGTGTAGCAGACACCGTGGTGTTCGCGCACAACATTGAACATTACCGTTGAATACATGGAAGCTGCAAGGAGTGCCGCCGGGTAGTCTGGGCTTGTGATTGAAGGCGTTGCAAAGAAGCGGGAGACGTAGCCTGTGCCTGCCGCGCTTGGGTGGGTTAGGATTACAGGTTCGCCTTTTATTGTAACAGGATCTACGTGAGGAATCTTGTAGACCTTGCCACCGGTAGTTTTTAGCTGGCCGAGGGTTTTGTTCAGCTCGGAGACCAGCTTGCTTGAATTTGCGTTTCCTACTGCCACGACAAAAATGTTTTCCGGAGCCAAGATTTCTTTGTGCAGCTTTTTCATGTTGGCTACCGTGATGTTTTCAAAAGACTCTGGCCTTACGCTTACCTTTGTTTCGTAGGGGTGGCCCTTGTAGAAAACCTTGCTTGCTTCGTAGCCCAAGATTGATTCCGGGGAATTTAGCATGGACTGTATTTTCTGCCTTAGCGACGTGGTTAAATTCTGGTAGACCAATTCTTCGTATGAAGGGTGGAGGAAGCCGTCGGTTAAGTAGGGGAGGGCTTCAAAAAGATTTTCGTCTATGGCTGTAAGCGTTATCATGCTGCCAAGCCTTGTGCTTGATGAATGAATTGAAGAATCCGTTTCAAATTCCAATGTGTTGTGGGCAGCATAGTCGTATTTTTTTGAAGAGGAAGCCATCATTGTAAAGAGTGCGTCTTCCAAACCAGATGTTTCCGGTGTAAGGCGGGCAATGCCTCCTCGTACCGCAATTGTAACGGAATTGATTTGTGTTGCGTCCTGCTTCTTAAAGTAAACGGGTATGCCGTTTTTGAGCGTAAATTCTTTTACTTCAAGCTTGTCCTGGATGTTGTAGTTGGCATCCTGCTTGTTCTGCGGCTGATAGATTTGCATGTCTGGCTTGAAGTTTTCTTCCGCATTTTTTTCTTCTGCTGCGATTAGGGTCTTGTCTGGATTGTACTTTGGATTGTTCCACCAGAATGCGTTTTGGGAAGTTACCGTTTCAAAACCTGCCGCCGCAAATTCATCCTTTGACTTTTCGTATACGTCAGGGTTTACGAGGATAGTGACCAGGGGATTTTTTCCCTGAATGTATTTTTGGATAACGGCTTCCACATCAGGCTTTTTTACGTAGGAAACTTTTTTGTTGTAGCTTTTGTAGTAGTCAGAGTCCGTAACCGTCCACCAGAAGCGTATCTGCTGCAAAAGGCCGCTTGCAGTCTGGGATGCCCAGATGTCGTCGTTATTGAGCGATTTTTCTATGGCCATACGCTTTAGGCTTGTGAATAGGGATTCATCATCCAAAAATGCGGGGATTGCCTTGTTCAGCACCTGGTCCATGAAAATTTTTGCGCGTCCGGGCAAGTCTTTTTCCGGCTGAAGGACTGTTGCGGAAAAGGAGATTAGGCTGTCTGCGCGGGATGTTCCGTAACCGGAAGAGATGTACTGAACGTCCGGGATGCAGAGTTCCTGGTTTTCTGCAACCGTCTTTTTGAATATTCCGTCCGGGTCGTCAAGCAGGTTCAGCATATAGTCCAAGGCATAGGAGTCTTGCCTGTCAAAGTCTGCGTCTGCTCCGCGGAAGTTTATTTCTATTTCTGCAATCTGAGGGGAAACCCTGTCGCTTGGCATTACGGCGTATTTTGTGTTTGCAAAGGGGGTCATGGTCTGCTGCTTTCCTACTGCCGGTGCTTCGTTTCCGTTGTTGCTCCAAGAGCCCCAGATTCTTTCTATTAGCTTTAGGGCTTCCTTTTCTTCTATGTCTCCGCCAACAAAAAGGGCTGCGTTCTTGGGGATGTAGTATTTGTTCTGCAGGGCACGCAGCTGCAAAACGCTTGCATCTTTTACAACGTCTGCAGATCCGCTTGGGGAAAGGCGGTAGGGTTCATCGGGGAAGAGGTTGGAGATAAGGTAGTTGCTGAATATTGTTCCCGGTTCGGCAAGCCCACCCTGAATTTCTGAAAGGACTACTTTCTTTTCTTTTTCCAGTTCATCCTCTTTCATGAGGGGGCTTCTGATTGCCGCATTCCAGAAGGCAAGTCCTGTTTCTAGCTGGTCGGATGGAACTGTGATAAAATAGTTTACGCAGTTAAGGCCTGTGGTTCCGTTCCAGTTTGTGCAGCCCATGTCGCTAAGTGCGCGCTGGACGGAAGCTGCATCCGGGTAGAGGGAATTTCCTTTGAACATCATGTGCTCGTAAAGGTGGAAGAGGCCTGCGTTTTCTTTTGTCTGGGTAACGCCACCTGCCTTTACCGCTATTTCTATGTAGACAAGTGGAACCGCATGGTTTTCCGAAGTAAAAACCGTAAGCCCATTGCTCAGCGTATGCTCGCTGTAATTTTTTGTCTTTTTGCATGAAGGAAAAAGAGCCACCGCTGCAAGTAGCACAAGTGAGGCAAAAATTTTTAACTTTACAATTTTTATTTTCATCATAAACTCCATAAAAAAAATAAGACCGCAGCGAAAAACACTGCGGCCTTAGTGTAGCACAAAATGCCTATTTTATGAAATAGACATAGTTTTCTTTGCGGGGCGGAGGCTTTGGTAGGGCTTTTTGAACCGTAACTACCGGGTAACCTATTGCCAAATGGCCGATTCCCTCGTAGTCGCCGCTAATGCCCCATGCCTTTAGCATAGCCTTGCCTTCTTCCGTCTGGAATTCTTCACGTGCCCTGTGAATCCAGCATGAACCGATTCCCAGGCTGGAAGCTTCTGCCATCATGTTGCCCATAACAAGTGCACCGTCGTAAATGTGGGTTGGTACATTTTTATCTGCAAGCACGATAAGTATTTCTGGCGCTCCGTAAAACGGATCCACTTCCGGCCCTTGTCCTAGAACCGCCGCATTCATGGCAGCGATTTTGTCGCGGACGGCTTTGTTTGTAACCGCAATGATTATTGCAGACTGCAAATTTTTTCCGCTCGCAGCATATTCACCTGCCGTGATTATTTTTTCAAGCTCTTCATCCTTGATAAGTGAGGACTTGTATTTGCGGCAGCTTCTCCGCTTTAGCAATTCCTGCAAAATATCAGCCATAATTCCTCCCGTATCTTTCTCCCCGGGATTCCCACCTCTGTAAATATCGGAATTATTTTTTGCGAGTTTATAGGAATTTGACTTGCGCTTTTAAGGCTCTGTTAAGATTGCCACCACCAGTCGTTGCAAAGGGTGACTGGCTGGGGAAGCTTTTGGTGGCTTATTGAATACTCGTAGTTTTCCTTGTTCTTGCACTGGGTCTCTGCTGAATCTGACTGGGGATTTTTTTTGCTGCTTTTTACGAAGGGGTGCTCCAAGCTGCTTCCTGTGTTTGATTCAAGTTCTAGGGCAAAGTGGCTTGCGCTCTGCCCTTCTTCTGAACTGCCATCTGCTGCGTTTCCGTCTATGTCGCAAGGGTAGGCTTTGCTTGCCTTTCTGTTTTCGCTTTTGTCCCCTTCCCTTACCGTAACGGTAAAGCTTTCCGGATTAAAGTCTTCCTTGGTGAATGCAGAAAGAGAAGGGCCTGCGTTTACGATTATTTTGTCTGCAATGGCATCTTCGTCTTGGCCGTGGATGACCAGGGTGTAGGAATAGGGCTTTTCTGAAAATTCCTTGATGGTGTCTTGGATTATTTTTCTGCGCCACTTGAATGCAATAAGAATGAGGATGAACAAGAGTGCCATTACGGCAATTCCGTAGCTTGTTTCCATAAAAATCTCCTTTTAAAAAATCTTTTGCCGCGACTGCTTTATTAATGAGTGGATGCGCTTTGCATTCAGCCTTTTTTCTTTGGAGGCTCTGCTGGGCTTTGTCTTTTTGCGTTTGGGCTGAATGTAGGCTGCGTTTTCTATCCAGCTTGCCAGGCGGTTGATTGCAATTTTTCTGTTCATGTCCTGGAGGCGCTCTTCGTCGCAGTTTACGCATATATTGTTTTCTGAATTTATTTTTGCGCGGAGTTTTTGTGCAACAATGGCTCTTTCTCCGTCGCTTAGCCCGCGTATGGAGGAAAGGGGGATGGTGCCGTGTGCCTTTGTGTTTACTTTGTTTACGTTTTGCCCGCCCTTTCCGCCGCTTCTTGCAAAGGTAAAGACTATGTTTTCTTCTATTGATTTGCGGATTTCTTCTTTTATCATGCTAGCTTTTACTCGAATGAATAAACATGGTCGTACTGATAGTTTATCAGGTAGACGCGGTTCCTTTCGTCCAGGTTGATTTCCAGGTAGTGCTTTCCGTTGTTTTTTTCCATGTATACTAAGCCTTTGGTGAAGGACTGTAGCTTGTATGCTAGCTCGAAGTCCGGCTTGAGCTTCTTTTCTATAACTGAATAGTCGTCACCGATTTTTAGCGAATGAAAGCTGTATGCGCTGTTCCAGTCACCCAGGGTTATGTTTTCCACCTTGCCGTCCCTGTAGGTGAAGGTCTTGCCTTCCTGCTTGCTTATGTATTTCCTTAGCTCCGTACGGTGCTTCCAGAGGTCAAGGCTTGAATCCTTTTCTGGCTGCTGAATCTTTGTGGGTTTCTGCGGAGTTGGCTTTGTTGTCTTGCAGCCGGTAACAATGCATGCCGTCAGTGCAATGCAAAGGAATGCGGCTGCTGCAAAAAATGTGTGTTTCATACATATCATTCTAGCAACAGGGCGTTTTTTGTTCAACCGAACTCTTGGAACTTTTGCAGTGTAACGTCTACTGCTAGAAAGTAAGCAGGGCCTCAAATGATGTTGCTCTTTCCGTCTTTCCGACTACGGTGTAAGTATTGGTCTCTTTGCTGAATGAGCCGTAAATTTTTAGGGTTTCGCCGGGTCTTGCTTCTTTTGAATAGTTTAGGCGGAAGGCGGTAAGGTTTTTGGCCTGGAATTCTTCGCTTAGGGCATCCATTGCAAAGGCTCCGTAACGCGAGTTGTTTGTGTGTCCGTTGCCGTCCATGTCTGAGAAGAGGATTTTCCGTTCTGCAAGAAGCTCCATGTTTTCTGGTATGGAAATTTTTCCTGGTTTGGCACATTCATTTTGCTTTTGTTCTGTTGGGGCTGTGCGCATGGTAAAATTTTTTAGCGGAAGGATTCTTCTTGTTTCTGGGTTTACAAGCAGCCATGATGACAGACCTTCTACGATTGGGTTGCCGTCTTTGTCTTTTATGCGGTATGCCCTTACGAATTGGAGCGCTTCGGGTTTTTCTTCCCAAGTGGTGATTGTTATGTGCTCGTTTTCTGCAGGCATCCTGTTGATTTTAAATGAGACGCGGGAAACAAGTATTGCGTATCCGTTCTGGGTGAGTACGTCGCGCGAAAGGCCCCGCTGCCTGTATTCCTCTACGGCGGTGTCTGACGTTATGCGAAGGAGTTCGTGCAGGCTTAGCCTTTTGAATTTGTCGCATTGACTAAAAAATATGTTCATCTGATTGTGGAATGTGATTCCGTCTGCCTCGTGCCAGGCCTTGTATTCTTCCATTTTTTCCTTCTTTCTTGACTTATTTTTTTATTATAGAAACATTTCCGTTTTTTGATTCAACTGAAAATTTTATGCTTGAATCGGCACTTCCAAAGTCGTTGTCGAATTTTCCGTATTTGGAGCTTGTGATGTACCTGCACCAGGAATTGCGCGGCATGAGGATTTTTACGTCGCCTTTCTTTGTGTATACAGATGAGTTTTTTGAGATTGGGGATGCAAACTGGAGCGTTATGTCACCGCTTGTGCTGTCTACGGAAAGTTTTTCCGTCTGGATTCTGTAGGCCTTTACGTTGCCGCTGCTTGTCTCTATGGAAAGTTCCGAGGTCTTTATTTTGTCTATGGTTAAGTCGTGGCGGTCGGTTTCCAGGCTGGCATAATCGCTTTCCAAGTCGAGTATTTTTAATTCGCCCCGCTTGGTATACACATAGAATTTCTTTGATTCGATTTCGTTGACTGTTATGTTGCCCCTGTCGCTTTCCAGTTCGATTTTTTTTGCCTTTTGCCTGTGGAGTTCAATGTCTCCGTGATTTGTCTCTATGTAAATGGCCAGGGGCCGGTGGCTTCTTGGAATGTAGACTTTTACGGTGACGGTTCCGTTTTCTATCTTTCTTTTTGCGGATTTTATTACCAGTTCGCCGCCCTTTACCTCGTAGAATGGGACCGTTTCTGCCTGGGCACTGATTATGTCCACTTTTACAAAGGGGTTGTCTGTGGGTAGAATCTGTATGTTTTCATCTTCCAGATAGGCATTTATTTCTTTTACGAAGGACGGGTTGAAGTGGTAGGCCGGGATTATGTTTTTTATGGAATTGTAGCCTGTCTGGGAAATCCTGTTGTCTGCATGGGGGAAAGCTTCGTTTTTTTCCGCAGAAATACCTTCGCTTGCGGAAAAGTGAAAAATCATAATTGCGGCCAAGATAAAGACTGCCGTTTTTTTCATCACTTTCCTCCTTTATTCTATATAATGACTTAATAAACGAATTTTGTCAAACGTGCATGCCCAAGTGGGGGCTTGGGAGATGGCCTATTATTGAAAAATAAGGCGGTTTGTGCTAGAATGGAACAATGCCGATTGTTGAATTGATTAATGTTAAGAAAAAGTACCAGATGGGCAAGGTTTTTGTTCCCGCAGTAAAAAACGTGAATTTTTCCATTGAGAAAGGGGAACTTGCCGCTATTTCCGGGCCTTCCGGGTCTGGAAAGTCTACTACGCTTAATATTATTGGCTTGGTTGATTTGCCTTCTTCCGGGACTGTGATTTTGGACGGCATAGACATTTACGGTGGCTACAAGCTGCCGGAGGGCGGGGTTATACCTTCTGCCCTTGACAGGCGGATTACGGAGATTCGCTCTTCCCACGTTGGATTTATCTTTCAGAATTTTAATCTTATACCGGTTCTTAATGTTTTTGAGAATGTTGAGCTCCCGCTGAATCTTGTGAACAAGGATTCCCCCTGTGCTCTCATGACCGGGGCGCAGCGAAAGGAATGGATTGACTACCTTATAGAAACGGTGGGGCTTGCGGACTGGAAAAAGCACAAGCCTTCCGAGCTTAGCGGCGGGCAGAGGCAGAGGGTTGCCATAGCGCGCGCACTTGTTACAAAGGCTCCGGTTATACTTGCAGATGAGCCTACCGCAAACCTTGACAGCAAGACCGGAAGTCAGATTCTTGAGCTTATGCAGAAGCTTAACAGTGAACTAAAGACGACTTTTATTTTTTCCACCCACGACCAGCGTATTGTAGACATGTGCAACCACGTGGTCTACATTCTTGACGGCGAACAGGTGAACGAAGTAAGAAGGTAGAAGAGTTTTTTCAAGGGTGGGCCCTTAAACCCCTCCCTTTCCCGGCACGGCTTAGGGCTAACGCCCTAAGAACCCGGTTTTGTTTTTGACGGCATGTTTTTTTTGCAAGCGTAATATTTTTTTTCTGAGATGTTTGATAGGTCCAATTTCGAGTTTCCGTCGTGCAGCAGAAAAACCGCTGGGAGCCAATTTTTCTGCTGCAAATATAAAACTCGAAGTTTGCCCTGATATTTATAATTGCTTATCTTGAATAGTTCACAAAAAATTTGCAAAATATGTAATTTGCCTTATAATATAAAGGTATGGAAATAATTCAAAATATAATAGAATATTATGATGAGCTCTATCCGGTGACGGAGGCTCAGAAAAAGTTTTATAGAGAACAACTTAGAAGTTATCCGGATCCTGCAAAACTTTTGCGCGTGGGGTGTGGTACGGGGCTTTTTGAGCACCTGCTTGCCCGCGAAGGAAAGGACGTTACCGGCATTGAAAACTTTCAGGAGATGCTGCGCTCTGCAAATTTAAGGCGGCGCAACCAGCTTATGTCCATACGTTTTTTTCAGATGTCCTATTTGGACATGGCCCGCTTTTTAGGCAAGGGATTCTACAACTTAATTTCCATTCTTGACGACAGGATTATTTTTATTCACGACAAGACGCTTTTGCGCAAATTCTTTTTTGACTGCAAGCAGCTGCTGACCCAGGAAGGCTGCCTTGTAATTTCTCTTTTGAATTACAGGAAATTCAACAGTGTGCCTCTTATTCAGCTGCCACAGAGGAAAAGCCTGCGGGTAACCCTTAACACGCAGATTGCTTCCGGTGACAACGGGGGCTTTCTCTTGTCCCAGGATATAGAAACCGGCAGCGGAAAGATTCTTCCGGTTGTAAGCAAGGACAGGGTTTGTCCGGTTACTGATGCGGAGATAAGGGATTATGCGGGTGAAGCTGGCTTTAAGGACTGCGAGTTTTATTCATCGTGGGAGAAGGAGCCTTTTACGGGGAACGAAGACACGCTGATTGCCCTGCTCAGGTGATGGCTCCGCTACTGCGGTTTATAGGCTTTGCAGATGGCTTTTGCCCTTGTGCAAAGGAATCCTACCCACGATTGGAAGGGTGGCGCAGCCAGACCGCCTGAAGGGCGGGCCGGAGCGGTAGCGTAGCCCTGGAAAGCGGGTTAGCATATAAAGTACGGTCCAGAAAAAAAGGAAAATCCCTAGTTTATTCTCCAGCGGTTTCCGTCGCGCACGAATCGTGATGCGTTTATTTCCAGTTGCCTGCCGTCTTCGCCCTGTATTCGTATCATTTGGGTGAGCGGGTTTACTTCCGTTACGCGGAATGATGTCTCGTCGTAGTTGAGGCGGATTCCTTCTACCGGGAGCTTTTTTCTTGCCTCTGCGTACCAGTCGAATTCGTAGCTCAGGCAGCAGAGGAGCCTTCCGCACTGGCCGCTTATCTTGGTTGAGTTGAGGCTGAGGTTCTGCTCTTTTGCCATGCGGATGCTTACGGGGCGCAGCTTGTCGCTTACCGAGTGGCAGCAATAGGGCCTTCCGCAGACACCGAGCCCTCCGGTTATGCGGCTTTCGTCGCGTACTCCAATTTGGCGAAGTTCTATGCGCATCTTGAATACGGTAACAAGGTCCTTGACCAGTTCCCTGAAGTCCACGCGGTTGTCGCTCGAGAAGAAGAAGAGGGCTTTTGGCTCGCCCACGAGGAAGTGGACGGTTATGAGCTTCATGTCCAGGTGGTGGGCGGCAACTTTTTCGCGGAAGACATCGTAGGCATGCTTTTCTTTTTCCAGAAGGTCACGGGCGTGCTCAAGGTCGTTTTCGTCTGCAAGGCGCACGATTTTTACCACGTCGCTTGGCTTTATTCCTACCGGCTTGTCTGCTTTTCCCAGTACCAGGGCAAGGTCGTCTCCGTAGCGCGTGGGGGCTATTACGTGGGCACCTGCCGTGTAGGGGGTGTCCTGGCCTTGCGGTGCGTCTTCGGGGAGCATTGCGTATACGCCCTCGTTTGAATATTCAAGCTTTAGCTTTACTAGATTCTTGGGGAAAACGTAGGAGCCTGAATTTTTTTCGTAGTTGGAGTTGTCCTCCAGGCTTTCTATGTTTTCGCTTTCGTCATCTATGTCCTGTTCAAAAATGTCTGACATAAATCCTCCATGAGTGGCATTTTAAATGCCTGCGGTTCCATTCCGCATCAAGTTGCCATCAAATCCACCAAAAGCCCGTTAATTTCGTCGATTTTGGCAAGCATCTGCAGCGTGTCGCTGTGGGTGTGTAAGAGCCACTGTGCCATTTCGTCGAGTTTGGCATTAATCATCGTCACCTGTGTGTGCGGCTCGAATTTGCGTCCGCTTTTGCCCAAGCCCGTATGCTTGTGCTGCTTTACGGTGTAATTGTTTTTTACTATGTATTTCATGAACTGGCTGACCTTTTGGCGGTAGTCAGCAAAGTTTTCCGGCAGTTGGCATGCCTTTAGCTTTTCTGCTGCGACATCTGCGGCATCCTTTAGGAAAACGACGGCTTCTTCCGTTGACATTCCTGCAATCTGCGGGGGAAGGCCTTCCTGCTTTAGGCGGAATTCTGCCTGGGTGCGCTCTATTGCCGAAGAAAATACATTCTTTTTTGTGCGGGCGGCTTTTTCCGCTTCCTCTTTTTGTTTGGAACGCTTGGCGGCTTCTGAGGCGGCTGCCTGGGCTGCGGAAAAGTACAGCCCCTGGCTCAAAGCGTCTACTTCCATTCGCTCTCCTGTATTTCTGCCTCTTCGCCCTTGTTCTCTTCCGGCAGGTTAATTTTCATGTCCTTAAGAATGGATGCGCTGGCAATGGCCTGCTTGTCCTGCCACTTCTGGACGGCTTCGTTGTAGAAAGAGTCATCGCTAAGGGCAATGCAGTGGCCGTGGATGAGTACGTTTTTGTCTGCCTGAAAATAGTGGGTTTGAATGTCACCGATTACAATGCTGGAGGAAAGAAGGTGGACTCCTTCCGGGGCAATTACGTCGCCCTTTATTACTCCGCCGATTGTAATGGATTTTGCGCTTATGTTCCCGTTGATGCGGGCGTGCTCGCCGATTATTACGTTTCCTGAGGATTCAAGGTTACCGTCAAGGTCTCCGTCAATGTGTATGCAGCCGTTTATCTTAAGGTTGCCTTTTATTGCGGAGCCGTTTCCGAGTATGCTGTTTATTGAATAGTCGTCGTTAAAAAGTGCCATTATTTTATGTTGATGTATTTTGCCGGATCCACAACGTCCGAACCTACGTGAACTTCGTAATGCAAGTGCGGGCCTGTGGACATACCCGTGTTGCCTATATTGCCGATTATCTGCCTTTGCCTTACAGTGTCACCCTTTGCAACACGGACGACAGAAAGGTGAGCGTAGCGGGTGTAGATGCCGTGCTTGTGCTTGATGATGATGTAGTTGCCATAGCCGTCAAAGTCGTAGCTTACGGCTACAACGGTACCGTTTGCGGTTGCCATTACAGGGTCGCCGGTGCGGTATGTGCTTATGTCCATTCCCTTGTGGATGTACCACTGGCCGGTGAAAGGATGCTTGTTCTGGCCGAAAGCCATGGAAATGTGGCCGATTCCGTTCTTGATGGGCCAGATGTTGGGGATGTCCGTGAAGAGAGTGCCCTGGTTCTTGAGCATGTTTGTAATCTGTTCAACTGGCTGGACTGCGTTTTCCAGGTATTCGGAGAGGTGCCTTATGTCCGATGTTTCCTTGAGGGAGCCGGAGATTACGTCCTTTGTGTCAAAGAGGGAAGCAAGGTCTGAGCCGTTGCCGCCCGTGGTCTTTTCTACGGGGTCGCTCTGTTCGATTCCTAGAAGGGAAAGCGACTGGCTGAATGAATTCTGGAATCTCTTTGCTGACTGGAGCAGGTTGTTGTTTTCATCTTTAAGTTCATCCAGGCTTGCAAGGGCTTCTTTGTTCTCTTCCTTGAGCCTGCTTAATTCTGCGCTTGAACCAGTTGAGTTGCGGGCAAAGGGCATGAAGGAAATTACCAGTCCTGCGATAATCACAACTGCTGCCGTAAGGGCAAATACGTTTGTCTGGATGTTGATGACTTTTCCGTTTGCATGCGGAACAATCATTATGGTAAGCTTTTTGTCAAAGACGTGGAATATGCGCACAAAAAAGGCTCCGGCTTTCTTGAAGGCGGATACTGATGCGCTCATTATTCGAGAAACGAAGTTATTTTCTAAATTTTTATATCTGCGTGTACGTGCCACGGAAAACTCCCGGTAATTTATCATAAAATTATAGCATATCAAAGCAAGAAGTGTCAAATGCAAAGCTAAGGTTGACTTCTACTTTATCCTATGTTATTCTATCGGTATAAAGAAAAAAAATGTGAGGCAGCTGCTTGTTTGAGGTAGAGTTGTCTCTTCTAATAGTTTAAATATCTTTTAAGGAAGAAAGCCATGCAGTTTTTTGATACTCACGCCCATATAGGGTTGATTTATGACAGCCCTGTAGAACAGTTCCGCGTTATTCAGCAAGCAAAGCAGGCTGGCGTAACACGCATTATAAGCATCAATAACAGTCTCCACGATTTTAAGAAGGAGTATACCGTCCTTAAGTCCATGAAGGGAATTTACCACGCCGTAGGTGTCGGCCCTTCGGAGGTCAGGGCTCCAGGTTCCGACTGGCGAAGTATTATAGAAGAAAGTGTCAAGCTTCCCAACGTGGTGGCAATAGGAGAGACTGGGCTTGACTACCTTAAGCAGTTTGGCGACAAGCGCAGCCAGATAGAGCTTTTTATTGCCCAACTGGAGCTAGCTCAGAAATATTCCCTGCCGGTAATCATACACAACCGCGACGCTGGCAACGACATCTTTGACATTTTAAAGGACCGCATTCCGGAAAAGGGGGCAATCTTCCACTGCTACAGCGAAGATGCCGCCTATGCAAACAAGTGCCTTGAAGCAGGCCTTAACGTCTACTTCTCCTTTGCAGGCAACCTGACCTACCGCAATGCCCGGAACCTTCACGACACGGTGCTTAACATTCCGCGCGACAGGATTCTTATTGAGACCGAAAGCCCCTTTATGATTCCTGCCGAATTCCGCGAAAAGAAGCGCACTATGCCGGCATACCTTGTTTCTACCGCAAAATTCCTTGCGGAAATGCTGGAAACCGACCTTGAAAGCCTTGCAGCCCAGCTTTGGACCAACAGCTGCAAGATATTCCAGCTGCCGGAGTAGGCAGGGGTAAAAGGTGGCACTCTACCACAGCGTAAAAATCGGAAACCTCACACTGGACGGAAACCTCTTTTTGGCACCGATTGCCGGTTACAGCGACAGGGCCTTCCGTTCACTTTGCGTGGAAAACGGAGCATCCTACTGCACGACCGAGATGGTAAGCGCAGAGGCCCTTACCCGCGGCTCGCAAAAGACTGCGGCTCTTATGGCCCGTGCTCCATCTGAAAAGGCCTATGCGGTTCAGATATTCGGGGGAAATGCTGACGTGATGGCTGATGCGGCCAAAATCGTTCTTGAAACTACGGAATGCACCAGCATAGACATAAACGGCGGCTGCCCAGTTCCCAAGATAATAAAGAGCGGGGCTGGCAGTAGCCTTACGCGGGACCCGGATTTGCTTTACGCCATAGTTTCTTCTGTTAAAAATGCTGCAGAATCCTATGCAAAGGCACATCCAGAGAGGGGAAATGTGCCTGTTACCATAAAAATCCGTTCGGGCTGGGACGCAAGCCACCTTACCTGGAAGGAATGTGCGGAGGCGGCACTTGCAGCAAGGGCGGACGCTATTACGATTCACGCAAGGACAAGGGCCCAGGGCTACGAAGGAAAGGCTGACTGGGGAATCCAGAGGCAGCTTGTTGAATTTGTTGCAGGGAAGATACCGGTTTTTGGCAGCGGGGATGCTTTTTCGCCGGAAAGTGCCAAGGCAATGCTTGAGCAGACCGGTGTTGACGGCGTGATGTTTGCCCGAGGTGCCATGGGAAATCCCTTCCTATTTAAAAAGACGGTTCAGTACTTGACCTACGGACGTTACGACGAAGAAACTCCTGCGGAAAGAATCAGGACCGGATTCAGGGAGCTTGAGCTGAATGTACAGGAAAAGGGTGAAAAAAACGCCTGTATGCAGATGAGAAAGAAGTTTTGTGCCTATAGTTCAGGAATTAAAGGCGGTGCACTATTAAGAAAGCAAGTGGTTTCTGCCGATACGATAGAAGAGTACCGTAGAATCTTTGCGGTTTATCTTGAATAACAGAGTAGGACTATGGCATTTTTAGAAGGTTTGTCTAATTTTTTACAGTCAATACTGTTCTCTTCTTCCCCTGAAGTAAAAAAGCGTCAGGCTTTGAAAAAAATTGAGAATGAATTGCGCGAGGCAGTTCCTGTAATCTACAAGAATTCCCTTGTTCACGAGAATTTTGCAGAATCGCTAAGGATTCTTTTTGACAACACAAAGATGATTGGCGACATCCTTGCGAATACGATTTGCAACGAAGACCTCCAGCGCAGCGCAATCTTCGAAGAGCAGCTGCTTCTTACAGGCTTCCCGCCGGAGATTCAGGACATTCTGCAGACCCTTTCATACGAAAACCGCAAGGCCGGGGCCCGCCAGTCGGAGTCAATAACCCGCTTCCTTGAAAACGAGCACCGCCAGCTGGAAAAAATCGTAAAGCACTTGAATACACCCGAATTCGTAAAGATAGATACCGTAATCAATAAGCTGAAGCAGTTGAACGACATCTGCCGCTTTGACTACATCACCGCCCTGCACCTCTTCGACAGCAAATTTTCCGGGGTACCAGACTATACGGCAAATTTCCAGACGATACCCGTGGACCTGCTGGAAACTTCACTCAAGGATTTGTACTACGTTGGTGCGGACATGGACATAAGCAATTCCGTAAGCAATGCCATTATTGCCCTCTACCGCCTTTGCCACCGCGCTTCCTACAGGGAAGAGGACGGAGAGGAAATCTACGAGAAGCTAAAGAAGATTCAGGGTGTCATGCGCCAAGTGATGAATTCGGAGAACCTGCTCAATTTAATCCGCCTGGCCAAGAAGGATCCCGACTATATTCCGCCAAAGTCAGGCTACAACGGCAACGCAAGGCAAAAGTATGCCGACTACCTTGAGGACCGCTTTAACGTGGAAGGCCTGCGCCTCAAGAACGAGCTGCAGGATGAAAAGATAAGCGAAGAACTGAACCGCATCTTCCAGGGCATAAACCTGGATCCAGTGCGCGGCTACAGCAACGAGATGAATGCCCTTTTAAAGCAGAGCACGCCTACTGCATTCAACTTTGTAATGCCAATGCAAATCCTCAAGACCTTTACAAGGCATTTCTACGAGGAGCACCTCAAGCCCCTGCTTAACGACATAGTAATCGAAGGATTCTTTAACAATGCTGCTTACAAGTCCAACTTTTCAACAGACGTATATGCCCTCAACGAGTGCATGGACGTAATAAAGAGCTTTGAGGGCCGCTTTAGCCGCAACGGTGACTTTGACGAGGCAAACATCACAAGCCTTATCCGTGACAGCCACAAGGACGTTGCCTTCCTTAACCGCCTTAAGGAAATTGTTGAAAAAATCAACCGTACTGCAAAGGACTTGATTCAGGAACAGGTGAACAACATGTTCCGCGTATATAAGCTCGTGGGCGAAATCCTTGTTGAATCAAAGACGGCAAGTTCTAACAACATAACCAACCTTAGGATACTGCTGCTTTCTTCCAGGAACAGGGACAATTCCGAGTGCATGGAAAAGCAGCACGGCTTATGGCCACTGTTCTTTGAGATAATGAAGAACTACGTCATAATAACCAATACAGAGAAGAAGTAATTATGGCAAAGAGAAAGAAGGCCTCTGTAAAGAACATCGTTGAAGAAGCTCAGCTGGCGGAAAACACAAAGACTCCCGCAGAATATGAGAAGGAAATTTACGATCTCAAGCAGATGATAGAAATTTCCCGTTCTCTCTGTACGACGCTTGAACTTTCCAAGCTGATTGAATCAACCCTTTTCATTACCATGGCACAGATGCACGTTCTGGGGGCGGGCATTTTTATACTGAATTCAGTGGATTCCTTTGCCTATTCCCTCGGAAACAATTACAACGGCTTTGACGTGGACATGTCCAGGGAATATTCAATCCCAATGGCAAGTACTCTGGTTGAATACATAGTGGAAAACAGGGATCAGGTCTTTACCCCCAAAGAGCTTGAAAAGCACATAGCAGGCTCCAAGGAACTCAAGCTTTTGCAGTCGCTCAACATAACCCTGCTGGTTCCCCTTGTCCTCAAGAACCGCGTGAACGGCCTTCTCGTTTTGGGAGAAAGGTTTGCGGCAGGTGCTGAAGACGGCGCGGTCTATGATGAATACGACAAGCAGCAGATTTCCATAATAGCTTCCCTTGCGGCAGTGGCAATAAACAACGCATCGCTTCTGGAACTTTCTTCCACAGACATGATGACCCACCTCAAGCTAAAGTACTATTTCTTTAACGTGCTTACCGACAAGCTTGACTCTGCAATCATGCAGGACGTTCACCTTAGCGTGCTTATGTTCGACATAGACTTCTTTAAGAAATTCAACGATACCTACGGACATGCATGCGGAGACTATGTTTTGCAGCAGGTGGCTTCCCTGATAAAGGGCAGCATACGCAGTCAGGACTTGGCAAGCCGTTACGGAGGCGAGGAATTTACGGTGCTCCTATCTGATACAAACAAAAAGGATGCCGTCTTTATAGCCGACAGAATCCGCAAGAACATAGAAGCCTACGACTTTGAATACGAAAACAAGCACATGAAGGTAACTGTTTCCGGCGGAGTTGCAGTATTCTCTTCGGAGACAAACCCTGTAAAATCGGCAAAGGCCCTTGTGGACCAGGCTGACCAGGCGCTTTATGTGTCCAAGAGGAACGGGCGTAACCGCGTAACCTTTGCGGATCCTTCGTTTTTAACAGTCATGGGGAATCCGGAGCTGCTGTTCGAGAATGAATCCAGCAAAAACAATTCTATGGATGCGGAAAAAGATTGAAGAAAGCATTAGTTTCTAGAAAATTAATTTTCTCTGCCTTTTTTGCGGCGATTGCGGGGCTTTTTGGACTGTCTTCTGCTTATTCCCAGACACCTTCGCAAAAGAAAAGCCTTCGCATACAGATTTGGTCGGAACTGGATGAAATTCCGGGTGTTTTTAGCGGGGATGACGGTTCTGATGAAGGGCAGGCTACAAATTCAACAAATACGGCAAATTCAGCGGGGGAAAGCACTTCTAAAGCACCCCAGGTTACCGCAGCCCAGACAGCCGCAAATGAGCTTTCCGGCAAAAAGGATGCCTTTGTTTCCAGCGCAGAAGCAGACAAGCGCATGGTTGAACTTTTCCGCTATTCAATATCAAGGGCCAGGCAGATTACGCCTTTTTTAATGCAGGGAATGCTTGAAGGCTGGACCTTTGACTATGTTCCTTATGATAAAACAAGACAGGTTAAGGAAATATTCGAGATGGGGCAGGTAAAGCCCTACGACAAGCTCCTTAACCCCATAACATACAGGGATCCCGTTCCTCTTGAGCAGGAAGGGAAACTTTTGTGCTGGGCCACTTGCGACCGTACTCCAATGCAGCAGCTTGCCTATGAAAGATGGGCTTCCATAGTTCATCCAAAAATCCAGGGCAGGGGACGCGGAAGGGTAGAAGATGGCTTTGAAGGCATACAAAATGCGGTGGAAGAGGCCGTAAAAGAGGCTGTACGTGAATATTGGCGCGGTCAAACTAAAAATAAACCTAAAGAAATTATGGGAACCGTGTTACTTATTCAGGATCCGCGCATTTATATTAGTGAAGGTCAGTATGTAGTTGACCTTGATTTTTTTCTACAAACTGATAGAATAATTCTATACAGTAATTATTAAATCTTTTCTTAGGAGGAAACTTATGAAAAAGATATTTATGATGTGCACTATAGCATTGTTGGCTTTTGGAGCTGCATTTGCACAGGTTTCAAAATCATCCAACGGTGGCTTGGAAGCATTGGACAGCTACGTAGACACTTCCACACAGTATCTTACTATAGAAGATAATTATGCGGAATTCCACCCACATGCAAAGAGTGTACAGCTTACCCTTGAATACACACCTTATGAAGGAACAGTACGTGTATTCTACACATGCTCAGCCCCTAGCTATGACCAGGGCGAAGCAATGAATACTGTAGACGCAGTTCTTGAGGATTTCCAGGCTGAACAGGGCTTCCACACAAAGCCGATCTTCGTAAAGAAGGACAGAACTAGCTACTTTAAGCTCAAGGACTCAAACCTCCGCATGGCAACATACCGCCGCTGGGTTCAGTACACAGAAAAGCCATTCAAGGCTCCAAAGGCAGGAAACTAACAAGCTTTAGCCAATAACCGCCATCTTTAAGGATTGTCGGCACAAAGCCGGAGCTGGCGGTTTTAGAGGCAAATGTTTGGCATCCTGGCCAGATAGAGTTTAAATTTTCGGTAACGGACGACTCTAAGGGATTGTATTACCTTAGAGTTTTCCGTTTTTACAAGGTTGGTAGAAAAAAATTGACAGACGTAAAAACCCTTATTAAAAATTTGCACCCGCTGGAAACAAAAGTCCTCTTAAAATACGGATTGAAGGACGAACTTACTTCTGAAAGGCTCCAGGCGGAACTTGGATACAAAGAAGGCCACGCAAACCAGGCATTCAGCTGGCTTGGCGGTAAAAATCTTCTTGCAGAAACTTCACGCAAACCCCACACTTACTTTGAACTTACAGACTTTGGCCGCACCGTTGCAGAAAACGGTTTTGCCGAAGAGCGCATAATATCATACCTAAAGGACAATGGCCCACATCTTTTGCCGGAAATTGCATCTGCATTGGGCTTGGAAAACAAGGACATTGGTTCTGCATTCGGTTCTCTTAGCAAAGAGGGCGTTCTTAAGATGAATGCAGAAAAAAAGGCTGAATATACAGGAGCCGCAGTCCCAGCCCGCCTTACAGTTGCAAAAGAACTTATAGCAAAGGCTGTTAAAAAGGAAAATTCCCAGCTTGAATCAACTGAACTTAGCAAGGAAGAACTTGATGTAATGGCTGGCCTTACAAAAAAGCGCGGTGTTAGCGAAACTCCTTTCCGCACACTCGAAAGGGAAACCGTTACCTACAAACTCACTGGCGATTTTGAACAGGTTGCAAAGGCACTTAAGGAAGCAGGCATCACTGGCAACGAAATTGGTGAACTTTCACCTTCCATGCTTGCATCTGGAGACTGGCGCAAAGGCACTTTCCGTGGCTACAACATTCAGATTCCACCTGCCCGCATTATTCCGGGACGCACCAATCCCTATGTTCAGTTCTTGGAAAGCGTAAAAGACCAGCTTTGCTCACTTGGCTTTGAAGAATTTGACGGTCCTCTCGTAGAAACTGAATTCTGGAACGGAGACGCACTCTTTATGCCCCAGTTCCACGCAGCACGCGACATTCACGACGTTTACAGGCTTAAGAACCCAACACATGCCAAGAGCATAGAGGAGCCTTATCTTAGCAACGTGGCTAACGTACACCGCAACGGTGGAAATACAGGCAGCCGCGGTTGGAACTATGAATTTGACAACGAATTTACCCGCCGCCTTATTATGCGCAGCCAGGGAACCGTTTTGAGCGCCCACCAGCTGCACAAGGCAAAGATTCCTGGAAAATACTTTGGTATTGCCCGCTGCTTCCGCTACGACAAGGTAGACGCAACCCACTTGAGCGACTTTTACCAGACAGAGGGAATTGTTCTTGGAAAGGACGTAAACCTCCGCACACTTTTGGGCTTCCTGCGCATGTTTGCAGTAGAAATTGCAGGTGCAACAGAAGTAAAGTACGTGCCTGGTTACTTCCCCTTCACGGAACCTTCCATAGAAGTGCACATCAAGCACCCCAAGCTGGGCTGGTTTGAGCTTGGCGGCTCTGGCATCTTCCGCCCGGAAGTTACAAAGGCTATGGGCATAGACGTACCTGTACTTGCATGGGGAATTGGAATTGACCGCATGGCACTTATGGCACTTGGCCTTAATGACTTGCGCGAACTCTTCTGCGAAGACGTAGAGCGAGTCCGTCTTAGAAAGGCAAAATTCTAGCTTGAAACTAAAAATCCTACCCCCGATTGTAAGGGCGGGCGCAAGCCCGTTGCGAAAGCAATGGAGGGGTAGGGCCCCCGAAACCCTGGAAAGCGGGTTAGCATAAAAAAGCAGGTCCAGAAGCAAATTTTATTCAAAAACAGCTAAAAATGGCAGTTTTCAATTATTATTTTTGAACTTTTCTTGTTTCCTTTTCCAAATTTTTTTATTATAGATATGTACATTGATTTAGTCTTTACCAAGAAGTGCCGATTCATTAGTGTACGGCATTCTTTGCCCAGGGAGGGGAAAGGAGATGCTTATGAAAAAATTTGTAGCAACATTTGTCAAGACCGTTCTTTTGGCATCTGCATTATTCTCTTTTGCTTCATGTGGAGGCGGAGGAGGCGGCAGTGACAGCGAAGGAGGCGGCAGTGACAGCGGAGAAAGCTACACCGAACCTCAAAGAGAAGCAGGTCTTTATCTTCCTTCTATACTGCTCGTAAACAAATACAAAGAAAACACCTTTAACTTGGGCCGTGGCAACGTAACAAAAAGCGGAACAATATTCTCTGTCTACGCAGAAGGTGGCTATTTTACCCTTACCCAAACCGAAATCGAAGGAAATGCTGCCTTTAACATGGGAATCCCTGTAGACGAAAACGGAGCGTTGCTAACAAACTTTGTTGATGCAAACACATTCAACTCAGATAAAGAAGAGGCCAAGAAAATCCTTTTCCGCTACATCCAGTACACTTCCACAAGTGGAGACATTACTTTTACCGCCCTGGATGAATTCCTTTCTTCTATTGATTTTCACAAGATAGCAGGTCAGACGCTCAAGATTAGGATTAACCTGGAGACAGTTCCCATTGTAGAAACCGAGCCGGGTGGCAGCCCCTACGAACTCAACAAAGATGTCTTCTACCTGGACGGAAGTTTCTACAAAAAGAGCGAACGCTTTAATGACGGCATAGCTGTTACTTGGGCAAATGCCTATGATAGCGCAAAGCAGATGGAATTCAACGGTCTTAAAGGCTACCTCATTGCCATCACATCCGATGCAGAAAATAAGTTTGTCTACGACCAAGTCTTCAAAAAGGAGCGCGACGAAGAAAAAAAAGGACCTGATGACTTTGGCTCTTGGATAGGTGGAACCCGTTGCGTGCCCCAAGACGGCTACGATGCAGAAACTTGGGTTCAGGGCGAACAAACCGATGAAAAGGGTAAGACTTCCAAAATGTTCAACGACTGCTGGGTGTGGGCATGCGGTCCAGAAGCAGGTCAGGTCTTCTATACCAAGCCAATCTACCGCGATGATGATTTGCCACTTAAAACTCACAGAGCTCCGGGAATGTATTCCTCTTGGTCAAACCCTGTTGACTGTAGCTTAAACGGTATTGAATACTACTACGACGGAAGTACAGATGAACGTGGCAAAAACAATGGTGCCGATTTTGAGCCTAATAACAAAACTAAAGAGAATCATACGAAAACCTATGAAGAGGCCATGAAAAAACAGGAAGAGTACTATGCCCAGTACACAGGTCGCTACGTCTGGAACGATGCTAAAGACGGAACTGGTAAGCAAAAGCGCTGGCAGGTGCACTACTACGTTGTAGAGTTTACCCCATACGGCGAGCAAAAGCCCACAGCCCCATGCTTTCATGCCGAACAGGAGTATAAATAGAATTTTCTTCTTCTTGCGGCGCTTTCTTGCTTCCACATAGCACTTGGGGACATTTGTTACGGGCTTTCCGGGGTTCCGCGGAGCCCTTACCCGCTCCATTGCTTTGCAACCCGCCTTGGGCGGGCCCCTCCAATCCCGGCCGTGCTTTTCCTTGCTAATGTCATTCCGAACACTTCGACAGATGCTATGATTTAGGTGATTGGCAAAATGTGGTACTCTGATTTGACGGAATCAGAGAGTCGGCGGAAGGTTCAGCTGAGCAATGAGGAACCGTAATCCGAGAGGACCATGGAAACCTCGATCGACAGATTAACCAAAACCGACCGCCGTACAGAATAAAACGGCTTAAGGAAGTCTTTCAGACAATTAAGACCGTGAATAGGAGTGCGGTGCACCACCACCAATCATCACTCCTGGTTCCGATTCTAACACAAAGGAGCAGAAATTGGAACAGAAGGAAAGACGGTTCGTAGGAATCGATTTGGGGAAAACAAAGTACACAGTAAA
>JAILHV010000174.1 GCA_024695625.1 Treponema sp. | reverse complement strand
AAACAGATTTACTTGCAATGAGTCTTCCTGGCACACCAGAAACAAAAGGAATTCTTTCCCGCCAAAGAATTTCATTGCTTCCAAACGGTGCCTACATCGTAAATGTTGGCAGGGGATCTGCAATAGACGAAGATGCCTTGGCAGACAATCTTGAAAGCGGACACTTGGCAGGCGCCGCATTGGATGTTTTCCAGACAGAACCTTTGCCCGTCGAAAGCAAGCTTTGGAAAACAAAAAACCTTTTAATTACACCCCACGTAGCAGGAAACCTGACCCTTGACTACACAAAAGACAAGAACGTTCAAATGTTTTTGGAGGACTTAAAAAACTTCATGGAAGAAAAGCCTCTTAAATATCTTGTTGACAAAAAACTTGGATACTGACAAAAAAGTTTTCCGCAAGGAGTTTCTATGAAAGAATACACGGCACTAGTTTTTTCAAAAGAAAAATATTCTCTTGGAGAGTCTCCATTTTATGATTCCCGCACAAAGACAATAAGCTGGGTGGACATTCCAAAGGGAATCATTTACACGCAGACAATTAACGGAAGAAAAGATTCATTCTGCTTTGGGCAGGCAATTGGTTCTGCAATTCCAGCAGAAAAAGAAGGAAGCTACATACTTGCCGCAACGGATGGGCTTTATCTTTTGGAAAAGAGAAATGCCACACTTATAAAAAGCCTAAAAGAGTTTTACAAAGCCTACCAGCGGTCAAACGATGCAAAGGCAGATTCACTTGGCCGATTGTGGTTTGGCTCTTCTGTTGATGACGACATTCACGAGGCAAGCGGAAACCTCTTTTTACTTGACGGAAAAAATGTTATCTGCAAAGAAGCCAACACAAAAATTTCCAACGGAATGGCATGGAGAAGCGACAATAAAAAATTTTATTTTTCCGACACACTGCAGCACGCAGTTTTTTCTTATGACTTTGATTTGGCCAGCGCAGAAATTTCAAACAAAAAAGTTCTGTTCACCCCTACCGAAGGAAATGGACTTACGGACGGAATGTGCATTGACGCAGAGGACAATCTTTGGGTTGCCATGTGGGGCGGAAACAGAATCGAAAAGAGAAGCGGAAAAGACGGCTCTCTCTTGGCCACTGTGCATGTAGACGCAAAGAATGTAACCTCATGCTGCTTTATGGGAGAAGCTCTGGACACCCTCTTCATCACAACATCAGGAAATGGGCTTTCGGGAAAACATGACGGATGCCTTTTTACCTGCAAAGTTGACGCGCTCGGAAAAGAATGCGACTACGTAAAGCTTTAGCAAATGCCTTCCTGCATCTGTAAAAAAATCTGCAAGTATGTTATACTTAACGCATGGTTTTAAACATACTAGGACAGATAATTGGTTTTGTTGGTTCATTGTGCCTCCTGCTTTTTGGAATGAATATGCTTTCCGACGGTATCCAAAAGGGTGCAGGAAGCGGACTGCAAAAGCTTGTCTCAAAGATTACCAAGAACAGGCTTTTTGCCATTCTGACAGGAATTGGTGTTACTGCTTTAATACAAAGCTCCGGTGCTACAACGGTTATGGTCGTGAGCTTTGTAAACGCAGAAATTCTTTCACTTGAACAGGCAATCGGTGTAATCTTTGGCGCAAACATAGGTACAACAGTTACCGCATGGGTTGTGTCCATGTTCGGATTCAACTTTTCCGTATCGGCAGCAGCCATTCCAATCTTTGGATTTGGATTTGTCTTGAAGTACTTCAAGAAATTCAAGATTCATAACTTTGCAGAATGCTTCATGGGATTTGCCCTGCTCTTTATGGGACTAGGCCTTTTAAAAGAAAGCCTTACCCTTGGCCCTGCGGCAACAAAAGCTTTCACCATGATTTCCGAACTTGGAATATGGGGAATTGTCATCGGAGTTTTAATCGGAGCAATAATCACAGCGCTCATCCACTCAAGCTCGGCAATGACCGCAATCGTCCTTACAATGGCTGCAAACGGCTCTTTAAGTTGGGCTCTTAGCGCGGCAATAGTTCTTGGAAGCAACATAGGCTCAACAATTGATGCTGTAATGTCAAGCTTTGGCGCAACAACAAACGCTAAGCGTACGGCATTTGTTCACGTTGCATTCAATGTAACAGGAACGCTGCTTGCACTCATAGTATTCAAGCCCTTCCTGGTTCTTGTTGACCTAATCATACCAGGCGCACCGGCAGACAACATCACAACACACATAGCAATGCTCCACACGATTTTTAACCTTTGTGCAACCCTGGTCTTTATTCCCTTTACAAACCAAATTGCAAGGCTTGCAAAAAAACTGGTTCCTGAATCACAAAAGGAAAAGGACGAGCATTACCACATGCCGGCTATCATTCCCCATTCAAGAATGAGTTCAGACCTGTACACCGTTCAGATTCAAGTGGAAATTTCAAAGATGGCCGCAAAAGTCATGGAGATGTACGACGAGATATGCAGTTGCTTTAACAATAGTGATAAAATTGAAGAGTCAAACGAAACCATAAACAGACTGGAAAATTATATAGATGAAATGTGCGTTGCAATAAATGATTTCCTGCAGAAATGTTCCAGACTTCCAAATGCAAATGCCAACGACAGGCTGCATTTTTCAAAGCTCATCCACATTACTGATTCACTGGAAAATCTTAGCGACGAAACATGGTCAATAATGCACACGGTAAAAAAGTATATTGCCAACGAGGCCTACAATCAAGACGACGAAAGGACAAAAGAGATTACGGATTACCTTGAATTAATCAGGGTTTTCTTTGAACAGGTCTGCATGTATTTTACAGTCGGCATAACAAAAGAGCAAAGGGATTCGGGAGAAAAATTCAGAGAGAAAAACGACGAGATAAAACACAATCTGAACCAGGCCAGCCGCAAGCGCATTGAAGCAGGAATTGAAGTAAACAAGGAACTTCTCTACGTTGACATAATCCGAAAAATCGAACGTGCAGGCTACAGCATCTGGTCAATAACCCAATCAATGTAATAGAAAAAGTCACAGGAGTAAAAATGGAAGCAAAGAATTCAAAGCTAGAATATTTTGACATCAAAAACCTTCCGCTTGTAGTAGACGTTGTTGTGCCGCTTTGGAGCCCGCCAATAGGAGACAAAGAATTTAAGCGCTTCAACGTTGAGTACATTGTAAGGATGAACATGTTTGACAACGACTTGAATTATCAGCTTGTTGATGCAGACGA
>JAILHV010000155.1 GCA_024695625.1 Treponema sp. | reverse complement strand
CGACCATAGCGTTAAGAGATATAACTTCCATCTCTTGGCAGCCGTCTCTTATCCCGGAGATAATATCTTGATGAGGAAGAAAGTTCTCTGGGGTTGGGTGTAACAGGCTTGTCAGAAATGGCAAGCCTTTATTTATTTCATCAAGAGTCATTTCTCAGTTTCCATTTAAAGCAGAGAATTCAACAGTGAACCGACACGTGTCGGTTATAAGTATGCGAGCACCAATTCAAGCACAACTTTAATGACAGCCTCTATCTCGCGCTTTATACTTTTTTGCGATGGAGGATTTTATGGCACATAATTATCAAAAAATTCTGGCACCGTTTGGAAGGGCTACTCCTAAAGACAGGCTGGTGGATACTTCGATTTTTGCAAAGGCCTGGGTAAAGATGTTTTATGAAAACGAAATAAAAATGTTTGCTTCCGAAAAAATTGATGGAACTTCGGTTGGACTTGTCTGGGATGGTGAACGGATTTCATTTGTAGGACACACGGAAAAATCTGAGTTTTCTCCCCGTTATCTGGAATACTTAAAAAACACTTTTGGGACTTCTGAATTTGAATCTGTCATCGAAGAAATTTTTGGAGACAAACCGGTAACAATTTATGGCGAAGGAATTTCCAAAGATTACAATGTTCACTATGGTTTCCCTGAAGGAAATTTCATAATGTATGATATTCAGAATCCTGACGGAGTTTTTTATAATCGGGAAGCTGTAAAGGAAATTGCAAAAAAATTGGACTTGCTTTATCCATGGGAAGAAGTCATGACTTTGAAAGAAGCAATTGAGTTTATCAAAACCCGTCCAGACTCAAAGCTTAATCCTCAATACAAAATGGAAGGTCTGGTTGTCCGTGCCCCTTTGGAACTGTATACAAACAACTTTGATCGGGTTATCTGCAAAGTCAAAGTAAAAGATTTTGTTGACGGAGTTAAGGATTACAGGAATTAGAAAAAATCATTTTTTGTTGACAAAAGCATTGGTTTGCCTTAGAGTTTAAGTGTTAGCACTAGTTGCTTTCAGGCCAATCTTTTTATGATGAAGTACGGTGGTGGCAATCCGAGTTTTGATGGGGTTCTTTGGAACTCTGAATTCTCATTTAAAGGCATCGTAGATGTCTTATCAAAACTCGAGGTTAGCTATATGATCCAGACTTTAAACACAAAAATCTTTTTAAATCCAATTATTCTTGTTGATGAAACTGCAAAGAACATTACTGCTCAAATTGAATCCAGCAATCTTAATGTAAGCGAACTGCAGAATCTGTTTGGCTTTGAGCAACCCCAGGCAATTTACAACTGGCGGGAAGGAAAGTCGCTTCCGTCTCTGGACAACATTATTAAACTTGCATATTTTCTGCACACTTCTGTTGACGAGCTTGTGGTTTCCTGCATGCGCGAGAATCAGGCTAAGCGCGAAGTCCCACAAGAATTCAGGCTGAATGCGTAGGGGAGGGGGAATGACAATTTACATCGATCTGGACGGCGTTCTTGTAAACTTTAAGAAAAAGTGTGAAGAAGAAAAATGCTTTAAGCAGAACGGCAAGGCAAACTGGGATAAGATTGATTCCCTTGGAAAAGATTTCTGGACTCAAATGGAATGGATGCCGGGAGCCCAGGAGTTTTATAACAAGGTTCTGATATTCGCAAACAGGGTTGGCTGGAAAATCAAAATCCTTAGTGCAATTCATTCAGAGGCGGGCAGGGAAGGTAAAACAGAATGGTGTCAGAAAAACCTTGCGCTTTCAAAATCAAACATAAAAATTGTTCCCAAAGCAAAGGACAAACTAAGATATGCAAACCCTTTCGCAATTCTGATTGATGATAAAAAGGATGTCGTAGACAGTTTTAATTATGCCGGAGGAACTGCCATCCTTTATGAGTCTGCAGAGTTGGCCTGCAAAAAATTTGACCTTTTGATTGAAGCTGTTAAGGAACTCGAAGCCACCGGCTGCAAACAAGATTTGAATAATCCAACAAAGCTTCTTGATGCAAGGCTACGGAATCTGTTCAGGAACTGTGATCCAAAAGAATGGAAAATGTTGTATAAGGATGTGTTAACTTATGGTCATATGGTTTTATTCAATCATCCGTCCTTAGAGGCAGCGGAGTATAAATCTGATGATGACCCGGATATACTGAATGAAAAATTTGCCGCTATAAAATCATTTATTTTTGAAGTTGAAGAAATTATTGATTCCTTTTCAGATTTAAAGGAGCCGGACATAAAATGGAACCAAAACAAA
>JAILHV010000152.1 GCA_024695625.1 Treponema sp. | reverse complement strand
CGCAATCGGGACACATAAACTTCTGAGTAGCAACTGTGGTACGAGAGTTTTTACTGGCTCCTGCCATGACGTTCCTCCATATACAAAATTCGGTATTTACTGAATATACACGAATTTATAACTTTGTGTCAAGTATGCAAGAGGAAATTCTGGCATACCGACCTATAAAAAACACAATCAACGATGCAAATTTATTCAGACTTGCGCCATTCGTCAAGCTGGGCCTGGATAAGAGCCGGGGCTTCTGCCAAAATGCGCTTTTCGTCTTCCTTGGTCTGGGGCACATCAAAAACCTTTAGCACCTTTACCCGGTAGGCCCCCTTCTTTAGGTTCTGCAGAATCATGCCCATGTGGGAAAGCTTCCAGCCACCGTCCAGTGCGCAAACCGCAACAGGAAGCTTTACTGTTTCCTCAAGTCTTCTGAAGCCTGCGGAATAGAATGTGCCAAGATTGCCGTCCTTGCTTCTTGTTCCCTCGGGGAAAATGAGGGGAACTATGTCTTTGCTTGCATTCACCCTGCCGCCAAAAGCTTCCAGCGACTTCATGGCCTCTGAAGCTCCACCGTGGCGGGGAATCATGCAGTGGCCCTGGGTTCTTAGCATTTTTCCTACCATTGGAACCTTGGAAAGGGCATCTTTTGCAACAAAGCGCACTTCCCTTCCATTATAATACCTTTTGGAAAAGAAAAGCAGGTAAACGACTATGTCGATAAGGCTCTGGTGGTTGGAGACCACAAGGAACTGCTCCGGCAGGCCTTCAAGGCTCTTTTTGTCCGCAACAAAGTCGTATCCGCAGTAGGTCTTTAGGATAGCAAAGAAAAGCCTGTCCGTACGGTGGGTTATGTAGTTTGACCAGAAGAGAGCCCACTTTTTGCTAAAGGGATAGGTTATGGTTATCATCAAAGTGGGAAAAAGCAGCGCGCAGCTTGCAATCAAAAAAGTGAATAAACTTATCATGATTATATTATACAAAAAGGCGCGCTAAAAGTCCATAAAGGCAAGGGCACAAGGGCAATGGCACAAAGCCCATTTTCTGAAAAAAGCCTTACCTACAGATACTTGTTTTCCCTGTTCTCTCCGTCCACAGTCTTTCCCCGGTTCATAAGGAAGCCAAGGGCAGACCCCACGCCTCCTCCGAGCAAGTGCGCAAGATTTGACACATTGTCCTTTACAAAAAAGGCCTGGTAAAGCTGCTGGCCAATGTATACAAGGGCCACAAGAATAAATGTCACAGGAATCTTTCCCTCTTCCCTGCAGGTAAAAGACGAAAGCAGTATAAAGGCAAAAAGGACACCGCTTGCACCCAAAAGCCTTACCCCCGGAAAAAAGAGAAAGTTGGCAAGCCCTGTAACGAGGGCGGTTACAAGTATTACAAAAAGAATTTTGGTAGAACCATACTTTTCTTCAAGCAGGGGCCCAATGACCAGAATCATCGTGATGTTTCCAAACAGGTGGTTCCAGCCTGAATGTCCAAGCACGTGGGTAAACATGCGCAGGTAGGTAAGAGGATCTGCAAGTGATGACCTGTAGACGCTAAAAAACTGAGTGCTTGCCCAGCCAACAGTAACAATGTCAAGCACCAGGACTGCAAAGCACAAAAGCGTAAAAGTTATGATTACCGGCGAATTAAGGGACACTCCGATTTTTTTTCCACTGCTCATACGAGTAACTCCTTTCTATACTATAGCTAATGCCAATAAAAATATCCTATCATAAAAACAGCTGATTGGAAAGGATTGAAGTTTTGCCCGAAGCCTTTTTTGGAATTGACAGCAGACCTTTTTGTTTTATAATAATATAAAAAAACACAAACTATAAGGAGCCTCTTATGATGAAGAAATTAATTTTACTTGCAGTTGCCATCTCTTTTGCCCTACCCCCGTGTTTTTCTGCAGAGATAACCATTCCCATGGCAAATGGAGAAAACAAGACAATTGGTTCTACATACATAAGCGAATACTCCGAAGGTGAATACACAGATATGGGCAGCAAGTTCAGCCTGGTGGATGCAAACCAAGACGGATACATAGACCTTCTGGAATACGACAAGGAAAACAGCGGTGCATACAATATGGCCTACAACTTATACATCTACAATCCAAAGGAAAAATGCTTTGATGCACCATACGAATTTTACAACATCAGCATAGGAAAAGACGGTACTGTAAGCGAATTTTTTAAGGGCAGGGGCTTGGGTGACTTTGGCGACATTACAACATGGAAATGGAACGGTAAAAAATACATAGAACTTTATAACGACAGCTTTATTATTAGTGATGATGCAAATACATGTTATACCAAGCACACAGAATTCTCTGCTAAAGGGGAAGAAAACAAAGTTGTGTCTGTAAAGTATTACAAAGAAGTATCTGGCAAAAAGATTTCCATCTCGGAAAAGGAATTCAACAAAGCCCAAAACGACAAGTTTGGCAATTAGCTTCTACTCGGCTGGTAGTTTTTACGGGCTGGCCAAAAAGTTTGATTACTACGGACATTGAGCCGTTAATACTTTTGGAACAGCCCCATGCAGAATGGATTTTTCTCTTACTTGCCAACCAGTACATAGCCACGGATGGCGGCTTAGCAGCATGCAGAATTGCGAAGCGATTCTGCAATCCCGAAAAAAATCCATGGAGGGATTTTTTTCGGGCAGAACCTACGCGGGATTGGAAGGGCCGCCGCAGGCGGTTGCCGCAAGGCAATGGAGGCGAAAGCCGAAACCCTGGAAAGCCCGTGGCGCAGAGGCATGTTCAGCCGAATTAGCCAAGAAGCAAAATGGTAGAGCAAAAAAAAGTTCGTCCATATTCATAAAATAATAAAAAACAAAAGCCCCTCTTTTGCTACCCCACCATGGTTCGACAGGCTCACCAACTACAAATTTTTACCTACAGTTGCCATAAGTGTACATTTCCGTTATACTGATAAGACAAAATGCCGATAATTCCGTCTTGCACGGAAATCAATATACATTAAGGAAGATTTTTTGCTTCCACAGGAACACAGATGAATTTCACAGAATTTTCGCTGCATGAAAAGCTGCAGCAGGGAATCGCCGGAGCAGGTTACGTTGAATGCACTCCGGTTCAGGAGCAGGTGCTCAAGAATTCCCTTGAAGGTCGCGACTTGTATGTTCAGTCGCAGACAGGTACTGGTAAGACAGCCGCTTACCTTGTTTCTATAATACAGCAAATGCTAAGCCGGCAGGACGTTGCGGGAAAGAAAGCCCTCGTCATGGTTCCCACCAGGGAGCTTGCGGTTCAGGTTCAGGAAGAAGCAGAAAAGCTTTGCTCAGCAACAGAATTGGTATGCTCAAGTTTTTACGGCGGAGTTGGCTACGACAAGCAGGTTGCAGCCCTAAAAAAAGGCGTGGACATAATGATTGGCACCCCGGGACGCGTTATTGACCTTCACGAGGGTGGCCAGATGGACCTTAGCAGCGTGGCATTCCTTTGCATAGACGAGGCAGACCGCATGTTTGACATGGGCTTCTACCCAGACCTTCGTACGCTTATCAAAGTTCTTCCCGCAGCAGAAAAAAGGCAGACCATGCTTTTTAGCGCAACGCTCAACAGCTACGTAAAGAACCTTGCCTGGGAATACACAAGGAATCCGGCAGAAATTACAATCGCAGCAGACAACATTACGGTTGACGAAATTGACCAGGAACTGCTCCACGTTTCTAGCGAAAGCAAGATGAAGCTTCTTACAGGCATCATCGCTTCGGAAAAGCCGGAAAGCCTCATCATCTTCTGCAACACAAAGCGCACCTGTGAAGTGGTTGCAAAGAGGCTTAAAATCAACGGCATACAGGCAGACTACATCATCGGTGACCTTCCGCAAAAGGCACGACTGCGCATCATGGACGACTTTAAGGCGGGCAAGATAAAGTGCCTGGTTGCAACGGACGTAGCAGCACGCGGAATAGACGTTAACGATCTTGCAATGGTCATCAACTACGACCTTCCCAACGAAGCGGAAAACTACGTGCACAGAATTGGCCGTACCGCAAGAGCCGGAAAGTCAGGAAAGGCATACACCTTCTGCTCAGAGCAGGACGTTTATTCACTGCCGGCAATTGAACGCTACATAGAAAAGCAGATTCCAGCCCGCGTTGCAGAAGAATCCATGCTTGGCGAAGACAAGTCAGAGGGCATGTACATCCGCACGGAAAACTACCACGAAGACTACAACGACAAGAGCGAATTTGGCAGAAGAAGACAGGCTGAATACGAGCGCAGTGGCCGCGGAAGAAGGGGCAGACACGCTGAAGGTTCAGGCAGAGCAAGGGGTGAGCGCGGAAAGGGTCGCTACTCCAAGGGCAACAAGGAAGCCTCACGCGAATACAAGAGGGACCGCCGCGTATTCAATGCGGAAGAAGAAG
>JAILHV010000135.1 GCA_024695625.1 Treponema sp. | reverse complement strand
CCAAATTGAACGCAAAAAGCCCTTGACCTTTTATTATTTCTATAGTAATATCTTAGAAATAAGTACGACGCTGGGTAGAGCAGTTGGCAGCTCGTCGGGCTCATAACCCGGAGGCCGTTGGTTCGAGTCCAACCCCAGCTAAAGAAAAATCTCTTGTTAGCGCAAGAGATTTTTTTATTTTAAATACGCAAATTTTCAGAGCCTGGACTCGAAGTGCAGTGAGCGCGCCGAAGGCGAAAAGGCTGCATGGATGCAGCCGACAGCGAACGGAACCGGGCTGGAAGGAGCAAACAGGAAGTTTGCGACTGGAAGCCGAGTCCAACCCCAGCTAAAAGCCGCCAGAACAAATCTTCCCCCTAAAAATCAATCCGCCAAGAATTTAAAAATTAGGTATTGACACAATACTTAATTAAATGTATTATGAATTAAAAGTTAAGTATTAGTTCAATACCTAAAAGGAGGCAAGAAATGAAAGCCAAAAAAAACGCGCAGGCTTTGTCGGAAGAGCAATTCCTTAAGCTCTATAATCCAGAAGATTACATAAGGCCTTCTGTTACGACGGATTTGCTTATACTTGGAATCAACAAGGATTATTCATCGCTAAAAGTTTTGCTTGTAAAAAGAAATGAACATCCATATATCGACTGCTGGGCCCTTCCCGGTGGATTCATCCAGAATGACGAAACGGCTTACAATGCCGCAAGCAGAATTCTGCAAAGCAAAACACACCTAAGGGATGTTTATCTGGATCAGATTTATACCTTCACCAAACCCGACCGCGACCCGCGAACCAGGGTGATGAGTGTTGCCTATATGTCGCTGGTTTCTGACCCGGATGAAACTAATACAAGCGATGAGGCTTGGTTCAACTTAACGTTTACGGACCAATCCATAGAGCTTTCAAACAAAGAAATGGGAATCTTTATTTCCTACACGCTCAAGAAGGAATCCTTTAAAAACGGAATCGTAAAATACGAAAATTTTACGGCAACCTTGGCGGGCAAAGATGGACTTGCATTTGACCATATTGAAATTGTAATAGAAGGAATAAAAAAGTTGCGGGAACAGATCTTTTACGGCCACCAGGCATTTTGCCTTGTAGAAAAGACCTTTACCCTCCCGGAGCTTCAGCTTGTTTTTGAGTTGATTCTTAACAGGCCGCTTTATAAAAAAAGTTTCAGGGATATGGTCAGCGCAAAGATTGTTCAAACCGGCAATGAAAAAAAATCAAAAGTTGCTGGCGGTAGAAAAAGCAAAGAATATATGATGAAGGAGATTTAGCTTATGGAAAATTTAAAAGTTTCAATTAAAAGGGAATTGTCTGGGTGGAAAAAGTGGCAGGTCAGCTGGCTCTTTCTTGCAACTATAATAATTTTGGGTGTGTCAATTTACCAGAAGGACACATGGATTGGCATACTTGCATCTTGTTCCGGAGTAATATGCGTCATCTTCTGCGGAATGGGAAGAATATCAAATTACCTGTTCGGAACAATCAACACAATCCTCTATGCCTATATTGCATGGAAGGCAAAATATTATGGCGACGTAATGCTAAACTTGCTCTATTATCTGCCAACAAACATTATTGGATGGGTGGCATGGAAAAAGAACATGAATGGAGAAACCAATGAGGTGTACAAAAAGAGCATGTCCGTAAAAATGGATTTGCTGCTTGTTGCAATAAGCCTGCTTGGTGTCTTTGGATATGCCTGGGTTCTAAAACTGCTGGGCGGAAACCTTCCCCTTGTAGACAGCATGAGCACCGTCCTTTCCGTAATAGCGCAAATACTGATGATAAAAAGGTTCATGGAACAGTGGGTTGTCTGGATTGCCGTAGACGTTGTGTCCGTAATAATGTGGATAGCGGCTCTTTCAACAGAGGGAGCAAGCATTTCCGTCCTGCTGATGTGGTCTGTATTCCTGATTAATGCGGTCATCATGTTTATAAAATGGTTCATTGAATCAAAAAAAGTTCAGAAGGAGGAATCTAAAAATGATAAACAAGAAGAAGTATAAAGTTGGCATGTACGGAGGTTCCTTTAATCCCCTTCATCTTGGCCACTTGGAATGCATCATAAAATCGGCGGGACTTTGCGAGGAGCTGTATATCGTAATCTCCTACCGTGATGATGAATCTGATGTTCCGCTCAGGGTAAAAATCAGATGGGTCTATCAACTAACAAAGCACTTGGGCAACGTTAAGATTCTATCACTAAAAGATAGGGTAAAAAATAAAGCGGATTACGGAGAGCAGCTTTGGGAAGAGGACTGCAAGCAAGTAAAAAATGCCATTGGCAAAAAAATCGATGTGGTCTTTAGCGGAAGTGATTATGATCAAAACAGCTTTTGGAACAAGTGCTACAAAGATTCTGATTACATAATCTTTCCGCGCAACGTATATAATTCAACTGATATACGCAAGGACATTTATGGCCACTGGGATTGGATGCCGCAAGTGGTGCGCTCCTACTTTACCAAAAAAGTCCTTCTGATTGGAGGCGAAAGTGCCGGAAAGTCCACCCTTACAATAAATCTGGCAAATTATTTTAACACCGTCTATCTGGAAGAAGTAGGCAGAGATTTGTCGGAGCTGTCTGGAACGGATGGGTACATGCTTAGCGAAGATTTTACAAGAATCCTTGTGGAACATAAGGCAAAGGAGCTTAGGCTTATTGGAAAAAGCAACAAGGTTTTCTTTGAAGACACGGACTGTCTTGTAACCCATTTCTTCCTTGACTTCCTAAAGGACGAAGATGCAGCTAGGAACGGAAAACTTGCGGATGCAATAGCCGCTTTGAATTCCTACGACTTGATTCTTTTTCTGGAGCCGGATGTTGACTGGGTTCAGGACGGTGACCGCAGCGAAGTTATAGCGGCAGACCGCAAAAAGTACAGCGAAATGCTCAAGTCTTATTATACCCGGAATGGGTATAGCTTTAAGACTATAAGCGGTGACTACAACACAAGGTTTGACTTGGCTGTAAAATACGTAAAAGAATTGTTGGAAGCAGGAAAATAAAAAAAGCATACATACCAGACTTTTGCCTTCTCTCTGGTATGTATGCAATTTCTTGCCTTAGCTGTTTGCCTGTGTCTTAAGTTCAGCAAGCATCTTTGGAAGGTCCGTGTCCATGTTCTTGCTTGTGAACTGGCAGGTTCCAACTTTTTCGTGGCCACCGCCGCCGTACTTTAGCATTAGGCTTCCTACGTTAACCTTGCTTGTCTTGTTCAGGATGCTGTAGCCTACCGCAGCAGAGCAACCTTCGCCGCCTTTTCCGGTTACAATCCATGCGGAAATATTCTGCTCGGGGTACATGCTGTAAATTAAGAAGCGGTTGCCAGTGTAGATTGGGTCTACCCCGCGCAGGTCAGAGATGATGACGTTGCCTTCGACTGATGTGTGGGCTTTTACCATCTCCTTGAATTTTTCCGTCTGCTCATTGTAAACTTCTATGCGTTCCTTTACATCTGGCATTGCAAGAATTTCTTCCGTTGATTTGTCACGGCAAGCAACCATAAGCTTTTCCATAAGGGCATAGTTTGGCACTGTGAATTCACGCCAGCGGCCAAGACCTGTTCTGGGGTCCATCAAAAATCCCACAAGAATCCATCCCTTTGGATTTTGAATTTCATCTATGGTCAGGTTTCCAGAGTCAACTTTGTCTACTGCTACCATAAGCTCATCAAAGTTTTTGAATTTTTCCTTTCCGCCGTAATACTCGTAAATGATTCTTGCACAGGAAGGTGTTATTCGGCTTTCACCCTTGTATTTTCCTTCTAGCTGGTTGCGTTCAAATTCGCTTGAATGATGGTCAAACCAAAGGCCACAGCCTTCCACAAAGGGAACGTTGGCAAGACAGTCATTGCTGTCGATTGGAACAAGCCCGTCTTGCAAATCTTTGGGGTGAGCAAATTTCCAATGGTCAATTACACCAGCTTCGAGCAAAAGTGCACCGCAGGCCAATCCGTCAAAATCAGAACGAGTAACAAGTCTCATCGCCATATTTCATTCCTCTCAGTTTATTTTTCTACTTTATATTCTACCAGATAAGCCGTAAAAAGATAGTGGCAAAATCGTTTTTTACAAAAATATTTTTAAAATTATTTGGTGAACCTTGCGCATAGATTAATCCACAAAAAGATGTTAGCATAATTGTATGGACATATCGCATTTTTATCTTGAACGAGGGGCAGGTGAGCCGCTGATTCTTCTGCATGGAAACGGAGAGGATTCAAGTTATTTTTTTAACCAGATGGATGCCTTTTCTCTGGCCTACCATGTATTTGCGCTAGACACAAGGGGACACGGAAAAACAGAAAGAGGAAGCGCCCCTTTTACAATCAGGCAGTTTGCTGATGATTTGCTTTCGTTTATGGACATCCACGCTTTGGCCAAGGCGAACATTCTTGGTTTTTCTGACGGAGCAAACATTGCCATGATTTTTGCAATCAAATATCCGTCAAGAGTTAACAAGCTTATTTTGAACGGTGGAAATATTAACACTGGCGGAATAAAAGCTGCAACACAGATCCCAATAGAGATAGGGTATAAAATTGCAAATGCGTTTGCAAAGAAAAGCCCCGGTGCAAAAGCCAATGCCGAGATGCTTGGTCTAATGGTGAATGACCCGAATATTTCTCTGGAAGAACTAAAGAAAATCCAAGCCCCGGTTCTGGTTGTTGCCGGAACAAAGGACATGGTAAAAGAAAAGCACACAAAGCTAATCGCAGAAAATATATCTCTTGCTGAATTAAAATTCATAAAAGGAAATCATTTTGTTGCAAACAAAAATCCTTTGGAATTCAACGATGCTGTCTTGAAATTTTTGCGGCGGTAAAAAACACTTGAACAAAAATTTAACTTGTGATAATGTAGCATAAAATTAATTATTCAGGAGGTTGAGAAAGATTATGATTTGTTTGTTTAACGTTTCGACCTCCGCTTTTTATGCATAGTAAAAGACGCATATAGTCTATTGCACCTTTCTTGTACTAAAAGCGGAGCTGTGTTGGAATATCTTTTTGGATATTTATATTCGCTTTTAGGAAATTCAAATGAAATCAAATACTCTTATCACTGCGCGCGTATCATGCGTACAGAAAAATGTGTTTACACTTTTGCCATGTGGAAAAGACAAGTGTGTAAATAGCGAAGATGAGCTGCTCGGAAAGCTAAAGGGAAAATTTTACAATCTTGGTTTGGAACCACCTGTTGTTGGTGACTATGTAAAGGTTGCTACAAATGAATATGGTGATGCCCTGATTGACGAAGTGCTCCCACGCGCTACAGCATTTAAGCGTCCAAACCGGAGTGGCCATGCAGAATCTTTTTTAAAGAATCTTCTTGAAGAAACTATTGCTGCCAATTTTGATTATGTTTTCATAGTTACTTCTCTGAATCAGGATTACAGTGAAAACAGAATTGCCCGCTACGTTTCTATTACATTGCAGACTGGAGCAAAGCCTGTCGTAATTCTTTCCAAGTCGGACTTGTGTGACGACGTAGAACTTAAGGTGGAAATTACAAAGGCAGTTTGCGACAAGGCCGATGTTGTTGCAATCAGTTCGCTTACAGGATATGGCCTAGAAAAACTTGAGCCTTATATGCAAAAGGATAAAACAATTGCCTTGGTTGGTTCTTCGGGTGTTGGAAAATCCACTCTGCTGAACACATTGAACGGTGAAGACTTAATGGATGTAAAACACATCCGTGATGCAGACGGAAAGGGGCGTCATACCACAACCTACCGGCATTTGTTCAGGCTAAAAAACGGAGTCTGGATTATGGACACTCCCGGTATGCGCGAAATTGGCGTGCTTGATATGGAAGACGGAATAGACGAAACCTTTTCTGATGTTGTGTCTCTTTTTGGACAATGCAAGTTCAACGACTGCTCCCATACCAATGAGCCGGGCTGTGCGGTTCTTGCGGCTTTGGAAGACGGCAGCCTTAGCGAGGAGCGCTGGTCAACTTATCTTCAGCTTCATAAGGAAAATGAATGGGGCAAGGCCAAGATGATTCGGATTGCAAAGTTCACAAAGGAATATCAGAAAAACAGGTACATGGGGTGGGAGATAAAGGAGTAAAAGCGTATGTTGAATAACTTAATCATCAGGGCAGAAAAACCGGCAGATTACAAAAATACAGAACTTATGACCATGAGGAGTTTTTGGAATAAGTTTGGGCCTGGTTGTTCTGAACACAATATGGTTAGAATCATTAGGGAATCAAAAGATTATATTCCCCAGATAAGCCGTATTGCCGAACTTGACGGTAAAATTGTTGGTGCTGTTTTTTACACAAAGGCTTGGATTGATGACGGCAGCGCAAAAAGAGAGGTTGCACTTTTGGGGCCTCTGTCTGTTGAACCTACCATGGAAGGTAACGGCATTGGCGGCACACTGCTTGTAGAAAGTATAAAGCTTGCCAAGAAAAATGGAATTGCGGGGATTATTCTTGCAGGTGAACCGGGCTATTATCCCAAGTTTGGATTTGAATTGTGCAGTAAGTACGGAATTACGGATGCAGAAGGAAATTCATACGATGCCTATCTTTGCTACCCGTTAAGTGAAGCTTTTAAATCTTGCAAGGGGAAATTCATAGAGAGCGGGGACTTTGCAAAAATTGGCGATGAAAAGCTGCTGGAAAAAATCAGCAAAGAATTTCCTGACTATAGAAAGGTAAAAGTTCAGGAAGGTTTTATGCAGATATTTGACCAGCATCTTGGCCGCGTGGAATCCATTCAGGGTGTATGTTATAATGTGCGCTACTGGGAACTTGTAATACCAGCAAAGCTTTCTGATAACTTGCAGGCAAAACCTGTTGTTGGCAGCGACGTTCAATTCTATTGGAACCACAAGGGTGGAGAATCCAAAATTACAAAAGTGGTCAAGAATCTTCTGGAGTAAAAATGAAAACAATAATAACCATTCAACACACGCAATCACTTCATCACACCAACGGAATGGTTGGTTCCTGGACTGATTGGAAGCTTACGGAAACTGGTGTTGAGCAGGCAAAGCGTATTGGCGAAAAACTAAAAGCTGAATTGGGAGAAAAAGAATTTGTCTTGTATTCATCCGATTTGCTTCGCGCAAAAGAAACCGCAGAAGAAATTGGAAAAAGTTTGGGGCTTGTTCCAAAGTTAAGATTTGAACTGAGGGAAAGAAATCTTGGCAAATGCTGCGGACAGTCGGTTCAGTGGCTTCGCGATAACATTGAACAGGTTGAAAAAAGCATTGACGACAGAATGTTCTCTGATGCAGAAAGCCGAAGGGATGAGTGGAACAGGCTAAAACCTTTTTTTGATGAGATAATGGAGAATGACCAGGGTAACATCATCATTGTTTCTCATGGAGATTTGCTTAGTGCCTTTTATGCAATGTTCTTGGGGCTAAGTGCAGAGGCATTGAACTCCTGTGAGATATTCGGTTTGCCGGGAGGTGTCTCTTTTATGCATGAGAATGATGAAGGAAAAAGGATTATAAAAAGAATCAGCGACAGCTCTTATCTTGTATAAAACCTTTCGAAAAATGATAGCTTGCAGGACTTTTGCCTTTCTCCGGTATGTACGCTATTTCTTGCTTTGAATTATCGCCTGTGGTTATCGCGGGATTTTTTCATCTCGTACATCAGGCTGTCGGATTTTTTTAGCAAATCGGAAAATTCATTTTCTGTGCCGGATAGCTTTTGGATAATTGGACCATAGCTCATGTCAACTTTGTAGGAAGACTGCTGCGTTTTATTGGATTCATTTATGATGCTTTCCAGGTTTGTACAAAAATCATCCACAGCCTGATTTTCATTATCCCTAATTCCCAAAATCAAAAACTCATCACCGCCGATTCTAAATGCAACATCATTGTTGATCAGTGAGGCTTGAATGATTTCAGATATTTTTCGAATGGCTTTGTCGCCTTCATCGTGGCCGAAATTGTCGTTTATATATTTAAGGCCATTCATGTCACAAATGCAAACTAAAAGAGGCTTTCCGCTTTCCAGTGCTTCATTGCAAAGGCGGTTTGAAAAATATTCCATGCCCTTGCGGTTGTAAAGACCTGTCAGCGGATCAATTCTGAGTTCCCTCTGCAAAATGTCTTTTTCTCTTCTGAACCGCTCATAATGTTCAGTTGAATCAATAAGTGCATAAAGTTTTCCAAAGTTTTTTGTTTTTAGCACAAGGTCGTTTTCTTCTGCCGTGTAGATTTTGTTATTGACGCTTATGCCGCTTCCATTCTGTATGGCTTCTTTTATTTCTGCAAGAACTTGAGATGAATTGATGTCAATGTTGGGATACATTTCCTTTGCGGGTTTGTTAAAGTATTGAATGTTCCCGTTGGTGTCAACTGCGATAATTCCTTCTGAAAGGCGGTCGATAAGAAAGTCGCGGGCAATTTCCTTTGCACCCAAAAGGTCATAATGAAAAAGGGCTATGAACATGACGACAATGCCGATTACGTAGCCAATCATAGTAACCTCGTAATCCTGCGTTATGCTTACAAGCTTGAATGTTTGAACCGTAAAGAAAAAGCATTCAATAAAGAAAGATACGATAACAGTCATCAGCCGCTTTTTTTTGGCTGAATTTCTTTCCCTGTGCCACGCAATAAAAAGCCATGCGAACCCGAAAATAATGTATGCGGCTTGGAGCAGCATGTAGACGTGGTGGATAATTCCATCGCCATGAACGAGTTTTGGAAAAATTCTTTCGGTTGAAAAGTAGAACCAAGAGTAATATAAAGTATGTTTTTGGAAGGTAAGGACTGAAACATAAATTCCAATGTGAATAAGCACAAGAAAGTTCTTCAGTAATCTGGGTACTGCAATGTGGCAAAGGTCTGCGGTAAAGAAAACCAGAAAAAGCGTTATCCAAGTGCGGCCTAGGTAAGAAATTTTTAGTGCTGTAACATAAGATTCTTGTGAGTTGGAAAGCAGCTGGAATAGATAGGCAACATTGTTGAGTAAAATTGCTATGCAGCTTAAGAACAAATACCTAAGCGGAGAATTCTTTAGCCTGCGGAAAATTACCCAACTTTCTATAAACAATCCGATTATGCTTGTATATTGGATTGAAAGCAAAACGTCGCGCATTATTTTATCCCATAGTAGTCTCTTAAATAGATTATAAGATATATTTGGCACTTGGGCAAGTTTTTTTTACACTTTGCCTGCAGCTTGCTCTTGCACCAGCCCTATCATTTTGACTTTGCTAGCTCTTCATACATGGCATTAAAAAGTTCCTGGAGAAAATCTTTGTTTTCTATGTCTTCTACCAAAAGCATTTTCTTTGCACCTTCGTAGGGAAGTTCAAGCGTGGCATCCGGCATTTTTTCTGCGGCAGATTTTATGTTCTTTACAAGAAAGCGGTTGTCGTAAATTCCGCCGATGATTTTTCCGCGGTAATAGATGATGAACTCTCCCATCATTGCACGGTAGCTTATTTGGTCAAGCAGGGAAAGCTGCTCCAATACAAAGTCAAGATAGTCTTTTGTTGATGCCATATTTTCTCCTTATATTTTCTTCTATAAAGATTTGAGCCAGTCTTCTTTTGTAAGAAGGCTTACATATCCGTTGCGTTTTTCATGCATAAGTGGAACATCAACATTTTCTGATTTCCACTGGAATTTAAAACCACACTTTTCCTGAACCCTCTTGGACTTTTCGTTGTCTTCGTAATAGCCAACCCAAACTTTTTGCATGCCGCAGTCTTCGAATGCGTGGCGGATTATTTCTTTTGCGGCCTCTGTCATTATTCCGCAACCCCAGAATGGTTTTCCAAGCCAGTAGCCAAGTTCACACTCATCATCGCGCTCGGTCATGTCTGTGTGTCCGTTGAGCTTTAGTTCAATTGCACCAATTGCCTTGCCGTCTTCTTTTAGGCATATAGCGTAAGCCTCTTTTCCATTAAAAACATTTTTTATTACATCACGGCTTTCTTCTATACTCTTGTGGGGAGGCCAACCAGCAATTGGTCCAACATCAGGATTGCTTGCATATTTATATAATTCCTCTGCATCATCATCTTTCCATTTGCGTAAGATAAGCCTTTTTGTTTCCATTTAATTTATTTCCTGCATAAGTTGTTTTTGGCAGCAAAGCCTAAGAATAAATGTATTCAATATAATTCTTTCAGAATTTGTTTCTTTTTGCAAGAATGTGCGTTGATAGACTTCCTTTTTATTGCTATATTCAAAGAATGCTTTTAGAAAAATCACAACAAATGCAGGAAGAATCCAGGCAGTTTTACAAGTCTCTTTTTACAATCGTAGGCCCCATCGCTTTGCAAAACCTTATTTCGGCGGCGGTTGGCTCGGCAGACGTGATTATGCTGGGCTACGTAGGGCAGAGTGCAATTGCGGCTGTAAACCTTGCCTCTTACATTCAGTTCATACTATTCCTCTTCTTCATAGGCCTTTCTTCTGGCGTAGTGATGCTGGCAGCCCAGTATTGGGGTAAGCAGGACACCCATTCAATAGAAACTATTTTTGGAATCGGCACAAAAATTTCAGCAGGAATCGGTCTGATATTTGCCTTTCTTGCATTTTTCTTTCCCCAGCTTTTGATGAAGATTTTTACCAACGATGAAGAGCTTATAAAAATCGGCAGCGTCTACCTTAAGGGTGTGAGCATAAGTTTTTTTATCCTTGCCTTTTCGCAGATTTACCAGGCTGTTCTAAAGAGCATAGAGCGGGTTAGGACTGTAACCGTAATAACGACGCTTGCCCTTCTGCTCAACATAGGCTTGAACGCAGTATTTATCTTTGGTGTTTTTGGCATTCCCAAGATGGGGGTGCGCGGTGTTGCCATTGCCACAACAATTTCCCGCGTAATAGAATTTTTTATTTGCGCTGTAGTCTGTGCGCGGGTCAAGGAGATTCACTTCCGTCTGGAAACCCTTTTCCGAAAGGATGCCGTGCTGTTAAAAGATTTTGTCCGCTACTCCCTTCCTGCCATTGGAAACGAAGCCGTGTGGGGTGCGGGCTGGTCAATGTATGCGGTAATCATGGGCCACCTGGGAGCTGATTTGGTTGCTGCAAATTCCGTAGTAAATGCGGTCCGCAATTTGGCAAGCGTTCTTTGCTTTGGGATGGCTTACGGCGGTGCAATTATTTTGGGAAAGCAGATGGGCGCAAACCAGATGGAACTTGTTGAGCGCAATGCATCCCGGCTTGTAAAGAGTACGATATTTGCAGGTGCCCTTGGAGCCGTCATCTTGGGTCTGTGCCGTCCCATTCTTTTTAGGATTGCAGACTTGAATGAACAGGCAACCTATTTCCTTACGCCGCTTTTGTACATCAACTGCATTTCACTTTTGGGTGCCGCAATAAACACCGTTTTGATTTGCGGAGTTTTCCGTGCCGGTGGGGACGCAAAGTGGGGCTTTGTCCTGGACACCATTTCCATGTGGGCTGTTTCCGTACCGCTTGGATTCTTCTGCGCATTTGTCCTGCACCTTCCTCCGCTCGTGGTTTACCTTATCGTTTACCTTGATGAATGGGAAAAGATGATATTCAATGTAGTCCACTACAAGCGAAAAAAATGGATGAAAAACATTACGAGGAATTTTGATGCAGAACGAACAGAAAGTTGAATCATTAAACACAAAAGGCTTTACCGGCAACCAGCTTAAACTCTTTGCAATCATCGCAATGACAATTGACCACTTAACCTGCGTCATCTGGCCGGGCTACAACTACGACTGGTGGATTATTCTGCTGCACATAATCGGAAGGCTAACGGCTCCAACAATGTGGTTCATGTGCGCGGAAGGTTATGTCCATACACACAACGTAAAAAAATACATTGCCAGGCTTTTTGTATTTGCATTCATCTCCCACTTTGCCTACAACTTTGCATTTGGAATTCCCTTCATCCCATTTAAGACAACGGTCTTTAACCAGACAAGCGTCATTTGGGCACTGGCATGGGGAATCGTCCTTCTTTGCATCATTGACGCGCAATTTTTAAAGCAGTGGCAGAAAACGCTCTTTGTTTTTGTAATTACGGCAATCGTCTTTCCTGCCGACTGGTCAAGCATAGCAGTCCTTGCAATCATGGAAATCCACATCCACCGGGGAAGCCTTACCAAACAAATCCTTCACATGGAAAAATGGGTTTTGCTCTACGCACTCGTCTGGTTCTTTTGCATAGACAAAGTTTATGCCTTTATCCAACTTGCTGTAATCATCGTCTGGCCCTTCGTCAAAAACTACAACGGTCAGCGCGGCGGCATGAAATTCATGAAATGGTTCTTCTACATTTACTATCCGGCACACCTTGTACTCTGTGGGCTAATACGCCTTTACCTTCACGGAAACATTAGCGCGATTGTTGGTGGCTGAATTTTTTTCTGGACCCGCTTTTATATGCTAGCCCGCTTTCCAGGGGTCGCTTGCGCGAACGGCTACGGGTTGCAAGCAACCCTGCGCCCTTCCAATCGGGAGTTGGACTTGTTTGTTAAAGAGCCTTAAAACAGTAAGACAGAAATATGGAGTAATGTTGGTAATAAGATATGAAGACACGGAGGCGGTAAGATGGATAGAAAACGACATGAAATAATTTATTATGCATTTATTTTTTTATTATTAATGGTATTATTCTTTTTTAATGTCCTCTCTGGAGGTAATTTATTACCTTGGAACAGAAAAGAGTTTGAGAGACCTTTATTAAAATCAATCAGCATAGACTCAAGTGATGTTGTTACAATTGTTTTAGATAATACTAATAAAAGAAAACCTATTGGGGAAATTTATGATTTAGATTTATTCTATCTGGTTCCAGTTTTTGAATATGAAGAAAATGAAAACGAGATTATAATAAAAGAGGATATATCTGAATATAAAGAAAAATTTACAGAAGACGGTCAGTACGATATTGGAATTAAGTGGTATGGGGGACATTTATATCTGGAAACTATTTACAAAGAGGGACAGTTTACAGTGTTAGACGAAGACTATGCAGACAAAATATAATTTTGTCAGGAAATGCATGTTAAGTTAGAATGCAAATTCCCAGCAATGGCAATTTGTGGAAATGAAAAAATATGATGCGCAGATGGCCTAACAGGTTTTGAAAACTTCCTTTTGCAAATAAATGCACGGCAGGGATTGGAGGGGCGGCGTAGCCGTTGCCGTTAGGCAATGGAGCCGGAAGGCGGAACCCCGGAAAGCCCCTTAAAGATGTCCTACTTGCCATTTTTTTGCTAGGACTTTACACGGCCCTTCGAGAGCCTCAGGGACCGGACTTGGGGAGCCATCCATGGTGCTGCTTGTTTGCAAATAAGAAAAAATGGCAAGGTCTTCTTTTGGGACGCAGAACTTTTGCAAGAAAAAGTGCCGCAAGGTTGTTATAACCAAAATCTATAGCAACCTATATTAAAAGAATATATAAAACCTATTGACATTATAGGAAAATCATATTACTATTGCATTATCCTAGTTGATTGCTAGGAAATGAAGTCAAAGCACAGGAGGTTTACGGTTTATGGAAATTTATTTTGAAAAGTTAGTCCGCGAAAATTTTAGGAATGGCCTCATGTGCTGTTGTTGCTAAAAAAGTTTCCGAATAAGTTCAATTATCCATTTTATTTTTATTTATTAGAGAGGCAAAACTATGGCAAATTTACATTTTGAAACATTACAGTTACACGTTGGTCAGGAGCAGGCAGACCCAACAACAGATTCACGCGCAGTTCCTATTTACCAGACTACTTCTTACGTATTCCACAATTCAAAGCATGCGGCAGACCGTTTTGGTTTGGCTGATGCGGGTAACATTTACGGCCGTCTTACAAATTCCACACAGGATGTTTTTGAAAAGCGCATTGCGGCTCTTGAGGGCGGCGTTGCGGCTCTTGCAGTTGCAAGCGGTGCGGCGGCAATTACCTATACGATTGAGGCTCTTGCTCAGAAGGGAGAGCACATTGTTGCACAGAAGACAATTTACGGCGGAAGCTACAATCTTCTTGCTCACACTTTGCCGCTTTACGGTGTGGAGACCACTTTTGTAGATGCCCACAATCTTGAAGAAATAGAGGCTGCAATCAAGCCCAACACAAAGGCTGTTTATCTTGAAACACTTGGCAATCCCAATTCCGACATTCCGGACATTGATGCCATTGCGGCTCTTGCACACAAGCATGGTCTTCCGGTTGTTATAGACAACACTTTTGGAACTCCATTCCTTATCCGTCCGATTGAACACGGGGCAGACATTGTAGTTCATTCGGCAACAAAATTTATTGGCGGTCACGGAACAACTCTTGGCGGCATAATTGTAGATTCCGGAAAATTTGACTGGAAGAAATCCGGCAAGTACGCTCCGATTGCTGAACCCAATCCTAGCTACCACGGCATTTCTTTTGCAGACGCTGTAGGACCTGCAGCTTTTGTAACATATATCCGTGCAATTCTTCTTCGCGACCAGGGTGCGGCAATTTCTCCGTTCAATGCCTTCCTTCTTTTGCAGGGAACCGAGACTTTGAGCCTTCGCCTTGAACGCCACGCGGAAAACACAAAGAAGGTTGTTGAATTCCTTAAGAACCATCCGAAGGTTGCAAAGGTGAACCATCCTTCTCTTGCAGATCATCCTGACCACGCGCTTTACCAGAAGTACTTCCCCAACGGAGGAGCTTCAATCTTTACTTTTGAGATTAAGGGCGGTAAAGAGGCTGCATGGAAATTCATTGACAACCTTAAGATTTTTAGTTTGCTTGCTAATGTTGCAGATGTTAAGTCGCTTGTAATTCACCCGGCCAGCACAACCCACAGCCAGCTTAACGATGAGGAGCTTGCGGACCAGGGTATTAGCCAGTCAACGATACGCCTTTCAATCGGTACGGAGCACTACGAGGACATCGTTGCAGACTTGAGCCAGGCTTTTGACAAGGCTTAATTGTTTGCAGACGACTTAGGGATTTTATCAGCTTTTTATATAATAGGAGAATTTTTATGAACAATATAGCAAAAAAGATTTTGACTTTTGGATTGGCTCTTTCTGCATTTGGAATTTTTTCAGTGGCAAAGGCAAAAACAGGAAGGACTGTTGAGCAGATTAAAAAGAGCAAGACAATAAAAATTGCGGTCTTTAGCGACAAAAAGCCTTTCGGTTTTGTTGATGAGAATGGCGAATACCAGGGCTACGATGTTTACTTTGGAAACCGCATTGCAAAGGACTTGGGCGTAAAGGTAAAGTACGTTCCGGTAGAGGCAGCTGCCCGCGTGGAAGTTCTGGCCACCGGAAAAGTTGACATTGTTCTTGCAAACTTTACGGTAACACCTGAGCGTGCACAGAAGGTAGACTTTGCCCTTCCCTACATGAAGGTTGCTTTGGGAATCGTTTCTCCAAAGAAGGCTTTGGTTACGGATCCTGCCCAGCTTAACGGAAAGACACTGATTGTTGCAAAGGGAACGACTGCAGAAACATATTTTTCCAAGAACTATCCCCAGATTAAGCTCTTGAAATTTGACCAGTATTCCGAAGCATACAACGCTCTGCTTGACGGACGCGGAGATGCTCTTTCTACGGACAACACAGAGGTTCTTGCATGGGCAATTGAAAATCCTGCTTTTGCAGTAGGTGCGGGTGCTGATTCCATCGGTAGCCTTGACGCAATTGCACCGGCAGTTCAGAAGGGCAACACCGACTTGCTCAACTGGCTCAACAATGAGATAAAGGCGCTTGGAAAGGAGAGGTTCTTCCATGCGGACTATGAGGCAACTCTGCGCTCTGTTTATGGAAAGGATTCAGATGCAGACAGCCTTGTTGTGGAAGGCGGCGAGCTGTAATAAGGCTTGCTGAATGCCACCTTGCCTTATTTGGCACTTACTAGTATAATCAAGTTCGATTAAGCATGTGCTTGCAGGAAGATGTCTTCTTGCAAGTGCTTTTTTTAACAAGGGTTTGCCGGTTGGAGTTTGTATGGATTTTGCATTTATAAAAGAAGTTTTTCCTTTGTTTGTAGAGGCGGCAATCCTTACCATAAAAATCGGTTTCATTGGTATTCTTCTTTCATTTTTTACCGGTGCCCTTTGTGCCGTCATACGCTACTGGAAGGTTCCCGTCTTGCGGATTGTCGTGCGTGTCTATACGGAGCTTTCAAGAAACACACCGCTTTTAATCCAGCTGTTTTTTTTGTACTTTGCATTGCCCAAACTTGGGATAAAGCTTTCGGGAGAGCAGTGTGGAATCATAGGCCTTACATTTTTGGGCGGTTCCTACATGGCAGAAACATTCCGCAGCGCACTTGAGACGGTGGGACGCAGCCAGTTGGAGAGTGGCATGTGCGTTGGGCTCAGCCGCATTCAGCTTGTTCAGTATGTAGTCATTCCTCAGGCACTGAATGTTTCTGTACCGGGTCTTGTTGCAAACATTATTTTTCTTTTAAAGGAAACATCCGTCTTTAGCGCGGTTGCCCTTGCAGACCTGATGTTTGTTGCAAAGGATTTGATAGGGCTTTACTATAAGACGGAAGAGTCGCTTTTGCTTCTGGTTTTGGCCTATGCGGTTATCCTCTTGCCGATTTCCATTTTTTCTTATTACCTTGAACGGAGGCTAAAGTATGCCCAATACGGAAATGTTTGATTCCATATCGCTTTCTTTTTCCGTCCTGTTCAAAGGAAAGAATTTTGTAAGGCTTCTTGCAGGGCTTGGCGTTACGATAAAGATTGCCCTTGTTTCTATTCTGTTTTCCCTGCTTCTTGGATTTTTGTTTGGAATGCTGATGACGCGGAAGAACAGGTGCATCCGTTTTCTTTCGCGGGTCTATCTTGAGTTCATGAGGATTATGCCGCAGATGGTATTACTTTTCATAGCCTATTACGGAATAACCCATGCCTTTGGCATTTCAATTTCCGGAGAAGCGGCTTCTGTCCTTGTGTTTACGATGTGGGGAATGGCAGAGATGGGGGATTTGGTGCGCGGTGCCTTGCAGAGTATTCCCCGCCACCAGTATGAGAGTGGCCGTGCAATTGGCCTTACTGAGCGGCAGATTTTTTTCTATATAATAATTCCCCAGACGGTCCGCCGCCTTGTTCCCCTTAGCATGAATCTGATTACCCGCATGATAAAAACCACGTCGCTTATAGTCTTTGTTGGCGTGATAGAAGTTGTAAAGGTTGGGCAGCAGATTATTGAGGCTAACAGGCTTACGATTCCTTCAGCTTCGATTGCGGTCTATGCCCTAATCTTCTTTATGTATTTTATTGTATGTTGGCCGCTTTCGCTTTTGGCAGATAAAATTGAAAAGAGGCAGAAAAAGACTTCTGGAGAATGACAGGAGAAGTGTATGGCACTTTTGGAAATAAAGAATCTTGAAAAATCTTACCGTGAAGCTGGCGGAATTTTGCGCGGCGTTTCGCTGAACGTGGAAAAGGGTGAGGTTGTCGTTATTCTGGGCCCTTCCGGTTGCGGAAAGTCTACCCTGTTAAGATGCATAAACGGACTTGAAAGCATACAGGGCGGTGAGATTTATCTGGACGGAGAGCTCATTTCCAACCGCAAAAAGGACATGCACATAATCCGGCAGAAGGTTGGCATGGTTTTCCAAAGCTATGACCTTTTTCCGCACATGACGGTTTTAAAGAATGTTATGCTGGGGCCAATAAAGGCTCAGAAGCGCAACAGGGACGAGGTTGTAAAGCGGGCAGAAAGCCTTCTTGACCGCGTTGGGCTTCTGGAAAAAAAAGATGCCTATCCGCGACAGCTTTCGGGCGGGCAGAAGCAGAGGGTTGCAATCGTGAGGGCACTCTGTATGAATCCCGATCTTCTTTTGTTTGACGAAGTTACCGCAGCCCTTGATCCGGAGATGGTACGCGAGGTTCTTGACGTAATGGTGGACTTGGCAAAGGAAGGGCGCACCATGCTTATCGTTACCCACCAGATGGAATTTGCAAAGGCTGTGGCCGACAGAATTGTATTTATTGACGACGGAATTATTGTGGAAGAAAATACTCCCGGCGAATTTTTTACTTCCCCGAAAAGCGACCGGGCAAAAAAATTCCTCGAGGCATTTAAATTCTAAAAAGGGCATGTTTACAAAAACTCTCCACGGTGTTAGAATACGGCAATTTTAATTAAAAAGAGGATTTTCATGTTAAAATTGCTTGAAAAAATTTCTACGACCGTCAGCAAACTGATGGCTCTGATTGTAATTGCGGTTGCGGCCTTGGCGCTCTTTGTTCCCCAGTCATGCAACTGGATTAAGACAAGTTCCATTAACTGGCTTTT
>JAILHV010000118.1 GCA_024695625.1 Treponema sp. | reverse complement strand
GCTTGTGCGGTCCATTGTTGCAAGGCGCTTTGAAACTTCCGGCTGAATGTCTGCCGGGAGGTTCTGCAGGATAACTGCTGCCTTCTGCGGTTCAAGGTAAGCAAGGATAAGGGCAATTGTCTGCGGATATTCCTGCTGTACAAAGTTGAGCAAGTGGGCAGGGTCTGTACGGCGGATAAAGTCGAAGGGACGAACCTGCAAGCTTGATGTAAGGCGGTTGATGATGTCGATAGCCTTCTGGCTACCCAAGGACTTTTCGAGCAATTCGCGGGCGTAGTCAATACCACCAGTGGTGATAAAGTTCTGGGCCTGCATGAGCTCCTGGAATTCCTCAAGAACCTGATCCTTAAAATCCGCGTCAACGGTTTCGAGGCGGGCAATCTCAAAAGTGAGTGTTTCAACCTCGTCCTCGCGCAGGTGTTTCATTACTTCCGATGAAACATCACTGCCAAGGGCCACAAGGAATATGGCTGCCTTCTGGCGACCGGTAAGGCTCTTGTAGTCATGGGAGTTTTTCTTTTTTCCGCTTCCGGTCTTTATCTGCTGCTTTATGCCGGAACCGGAAGTCTTCTCTTCGTCTGCCATAATCCTACTCCTCCATCAGCCAAGTACGTATGAGCATTGCCACGTCTTCCGGATGTTCCTTTGCCATAGCAATGGCGTTCTCCTGAAGTTCGGCGCGTTTTCTTTCTTCGACGGACATGGTAACTTCCATGCCCTGTTCTTTTGCATCCCAGAGAGCCTGTTCGCGTTCTGCCTGCTGCTTGCGGAGGAGTTCCTCTGCACGGAGCCTTCTGCGGCGTTCGATCTCGCGGGAAATAATCCTGAAGAGGATAAATGCCACAAGAAGCACCACAATACCAATAAGAAGAAGCAAAAGCGTTGTGCGGCGCTGCTGGGCCTTTATAAAGCGCAAGTCCTCTTCCTTAAACTGGTCAGAGCGGTCGTAAGGAATGTTGGTAACCGTTACGCTGTCACCACGGGATGCCTTAAATCCGACTGCATTCTGTACAAGCTTTGTAGCCTCGGCTATTTCCTTTTCAGAAAGAGGAACGTATTCACGCTCGTAGCCGCCAGACTTTGTGATGCGGACCTTACCCTGGTCATCATACAAAGGATAATTCCACTTACCGTCTATGTTGACAGAAACTGTAATGCGTTCAGGTGTATTGGGAAGAACCTTTTCCTTTGAATGGGTCTCGTTAAGGGCATAGTTCCTTTTTGCACCCTTCTCGGTGGACTTTCCAATCATGTTGTCTGCATCTGAATATACCGGCGGATTCTGGCCTTCAACACCAGCAGGACCTTCGGGATTGTAACCCGTACCAGTAAATTCCTTGTCTACGGTCTCTTCCGAGATGGCAACCTTTTCTACTATTAAAGAGTCATCGTAAGGAGTGTTTACGTTATCCGGCTTGATTGTAATACCGGTGTATTCCTTCTTTTCGCTCTCCTTTTCGGACATGTCCATCTCTACCTTCATGTTGGCAACACGGACGCGGTCATCAGTGTAAATTGCCTGGAGGGACTTGAGGACAGACGCTGTGTATTCGCTCTCACGCTTGTGGATGATTTTCTGCGCCTTCTCAATGTTGGACATGCGGTTGAATTCTTCCTGACCCTTTACGTCATTGATTTCTTCACCGGTGCTTCCATCTATAATAGTAATGTATTCACTGTCATCCTTGAGGCCTTCAACGCTACGTGCAATAAGGTGCTGGATTCCCTTTACGTGTGGCTTAAGGTCTGCTCCAGACTTTGCAAAAAGAACAACGCTCGCTGTAGTTGGAGCCTGCTCTTCGGTAAAGAGCTTGTCGTCCGGCAGTACAAGGCGGACGTTTACACGGGAGATAAAATCCAACTGCTTAAGGTGGCCTTCCAAGAGGCGTTCCTGGGCATGCTGCCAGTCAACCTTGTTCTTAAAGTCGGATTCGCTCCACCTCTGTGTGTTGAAGAGGGAGTAAGGATCCTTTGCAGCAGGTTCAAGCCCTTCCGCAACAAGTATTGACCTGTAACGCTTGGCTGTCTTTTCGTCATCAACGGAGATATAGCCGTCCTGAGAGACATAGGAGCGCACGTTGTCATTGTCAAGGCGTGTTACGATTTCGCTGCGCAGGCCTTCGTCTGTTACCGGCGAATTGAAAAGGCGCACGGTTGCTGGACGAGCCGAGAATTTCATCATCAGGAAAATGGCCACAATAACCAGAACGATTATACCGACGAGGATTCCCTTCTGGAGCGGAGTCCACTTTCCCCACTTTTCTTTTACGGTTTGACTTCTTTTTTTAAACCATTCGTTCATCTTCCCCTCCCGAGAACGAACATAAGGTTGCCATTAAAGACCCTTTTAAGGTTTTTGCAGGCTACCCAGATTTTAATACCCATAGCATTCCCACTAACTACATGTATTAAGTGATTCAATATTATAACATAATATTGAAAACTTGAAAAGTCTTAAAATGACTTTTTGAATGCTACTGTTCGCTTACTATCTGTTCTGAGACAGTTCGTTCCAGCCGGTTATAAGGCGGTCTATGACCGTCTGTGCCAGGTTCAATGACATTTTTGCCTTTGCCATGGCCGTAGTTACATCATGAATGTCAACGCTGTCCGGGTCAGTGATAATCTGTTCCTGGAGCTTTGCAACGTTAACCTGCTGCGCGTTCATCTCGCGTGCAGCTTCAAGCATTGCGTTTTCAAAGTCGCCGCGCTTGATTTGTTCTTTTGGAGCAGCGTCAGTAACGTTGCCAAAAGAATCCATATAAAGCTTTTTTGCTGTGTCTATTACAGGTTTTGTTCCCAGGTGTGCCGGGTTTGTCCTGTTCAGTTCAAGGCTGCCGATTGTAAAATCCATTGTCTAAGCCTCCAATTACTGTCCAATTTCCAGGGCTGCAGAGAACATTTCCTTGCTTCCCTGAATTACGGCTGAATTTGCTTCGTATGCGCGGTTTGCGCTTATCATGTCCACCATTTCGTTTACGATGTTTACGTTGGGGTATTCAACGTAGCCCTTGTTTGGGCCAGACTGAATCGCATCCGGGTGGTCGGGATCATAAACCATGCGTCCCTGGGCAGTGTCTTTTACGATTTCGCGTACGTGAACGCCTTTGCCCGGTCCGTTGTCCTGGTCATCATTAACAAATGGATGCCGCCAAGTTGGGTGCTCGTTTGCAATTGGCTCCACAATGACGCTCTGCTTGCGGTAGCATCCGCCTTCCTGAGTCCTTGTGGTGGTTGCATTGGCAATGTTGTTGGAAATAACATCTGTACGGAGGCGCTCAACGCTCATTCCTGTGGCTGCAATGTTAATGCTTGTATATAATCCCATATTCTACTCCTTAGATTTTCTTCATGGCCGTGTTGACCTGGCTAAATTCAAAGTTTTCTAGCTGGGTCAAAAGCTGGTACTGCATTTGAATCTGAACAAGGTTCATTGCTTCCTGCTCTGCGTCCACATTGTTGCCGTTAGCCTTGGCTGTGGTCGCATAGTCCGTAACGCGGCGGGGCTCAACCTTGCGCCAGTCACGGGGCTGTTCGCTCTGAACGTGGCGAGGATCGCTTGTAATCATGCGGAATCCTTCGTGGCTGTTGTCCCTGGATTCAAAAGCACGCTTTAGCTCGCTTTCAAAATTAACCTGCTGCTTTTTGTAGTTGGGCACTTCGCTGTTGGCGATGTTGTTGGCAGTCACCTGATAGCGGAGGCTCTGTACATCAAGAGCGCGAGAAAGAAGATCTACTGAATCTACAAAACTGTTCATACCCATACTCTGATTTTCGGCAAATGGTTACAAAAGTTTACAAAATAATTACAGCTACGGCTGGTTACAGAAAAAGGCTAGAGTTTTTAGACTTTTTTTCTTCTGGAGCGCATTGCTTGGTCTTACTGTTTGGAAGGCTACGCCATTCCAAAGTTTTTTTGCCTCCCCCCCCGCTTTCCAGGGTTCCGGCTAACGCCTCCATTGCCTAAAGGCAACGAGTTGCAAGCAACTCGCCCTTCCAATCGGGGCTAGGCTTTATGGCAAGAACGTAGCAAAGGCATGAGGCCAAAATAAAATTTCCTTGACTATGCTAGACTATGGCATATAATAGAAGAAAAGGAAGTAAAATGAAGCTAGTCAAAAGGGTGCTTTTTTGCGCTGCCACAGTTTACGCCACGGCAATTTGCCTTTCATGCGACAAGAATCAGGAAATTCAGCAGAAGGCTCAGGAAGAAGAGCACGAACTAAGAATACTTTCAGTAAATTCATCCGCACCCCTGCCCCCTATTTACAGCGAGGAATTCTTTAAGGCAGTAATCCTTTCGAGGCAGGCAGACCTTTGCATTCCTGGGCGCGACAAAAAAATGCATACCGTAAAAAAGCTTTACGCCCCTTCGGAAACAGATGCCGTCCATCTGGAGCTTGTCTACAAAAACGGAAGGCCGGAGACAAGGCTTGTTAAGGAAAAAGACAAGACACTGGCCTATTTTCATGCACTTTACGACAACGTGGACTACTGGGTTTTAAAGGATTCTGCCGCGCTAAATTCGGAAAGTGCAGTTATTACGGAAAACACGGTGCTTTACAAAGACAGTTCGCTAAAAGACAGGATAAAGGAAAAGGGAGCAAGCCTTTCTTTTGGAACCGTTGTTGCAAAGCCTCTTGTACAGGAAGAAGCGGACTCTCCCGCAGAAAAAATCTTCTATTATAATAAGCAGCTGGCTTGTGTTCAGGAAGCCTACGTAAAAAAAGGCAGCGCAAGCAAGGCAAACGACGACATTGCGGTTCTAAAGATTGTAGAAGAGCTAAAGAAAACCCAGAGGGCGGTTGCAAGGAACAACCTATTTGCAAAAGCCGCAAAGTACAAGCCCTCACCTGCGGTAAAAGCTGCCCTTGAAGCCCAAAAAGTGGAGCGAATTTCCTACGACTATCAGGAAGTGCTCGAAAGCATCACAAAGATGAACCAAAAGAAAAGCTACGGCATAAACGTTAACGAGCTTATGACCGTAGACCAAAGCAAGGACCCCTTTGGACACTAGCGTATCGAATAACAACTAACCGTCACCCTGAACTAGTTTCAGGGTCTGTACCGCCATTCACTTGACGGTTATTTATTAACGGAGTAAAAAAGCTGCCTGGAAACTTCCACAACGCCGCGGTGCTTTAAATTCCTGGGTTCAAAGCGGATTATGTAGTAGACAAGCTGCATAACAAGCCCTGCCCCAAACGTGCTGATTACAGTTCCAATTCCTACAGGCCCACCAAGAAGCCAGCCCGCAAGCAAAACGCATGCCCAAAGGATTACCTCTACAAGACCAATCGGCAGACGTGGCATCCTTTTTCCAAGTCCAACAAGAAGTGAATCCCTGGGGCCGCAGCACTGGGCACACTTCATGTAAACGGCCATTCCCAGAGCCATAAAGACAAAGCCTGCAAGCATGATGGCTATTCCTGTGGCAATGCCTTTGTTAAGAGGAAAGGGATTTACGCTGTTAAAAAACTGCACAAAGTTTCCGGTAAAAAGTGCATCGATTATTGTTCCGTAGCCAATTTTTTCTTTTAGCAAAATGTCTATCAGCAAAATTGTAACAGCCACCAGGGTCATGCAAAGTCCGTAGTTTAGCGGAAGGTGGTGGGAAAGCCCCATTCCAAGGCAGTCCCAAGGAGCAAGGCCTATGTTTGCAAAAATTGTAAGGTGAACGCCAAAAGAAAATATGAACAATCCGATTATTATACGAATCCATTCAAGTATTATTGTTTTCTTCATACAACCTCTTCATGTAGGCACCCCCGTTTTCCTTAAGCCACTTGTCGCAAGCCCTGTACTGGGGAAAAACGCCTTCAACTTCTGCGTAAAATTCTTTTGAATGATTCATGTGGCGGCGGTGGCACAACTCGTGAACCACAACGCTATCCAAAACATCACTAGGCATTATGACCAAAAGACAGTTGAAATTCAAGTTGCCGCTTTGGGCACAGCTCCCCCATCTGGAAGACTGTAGCCTTATGGAAATGCGGCCATAGGTTACGCCAAGCTTTTTTGCCCAAAATTCCACCCGCTCTGGAATTATTTTTTTTGCATCCTTCCTTATGCGCCTTAAATCCTCTGCAGAAAGAAGCCCCATGTCCTTGGCTTTTTGCCTCTCGCACTCCTGCTTTTTTAGGTGCTTTTCTATCCAGCCCTTCTTTAAGAGAATGAATTCTTTAACGCTGGCTTCGCTTATTCCGTAGGGGGCCTTTACCATAAGGCTACCGTCCGGCATTAGGCTTAAAGAAATTGTCCGCCGGCGGGATTTTTTTATTGTGTAGGTTAGGTTCATTTTGGTTAGGGGCATCATACTTCCATAAGCATTTCTACAGGACAGGAAAGTGCTTTTGAAAGCGCAATCACACTTTCTGCTTTTGCAGCGTTTATGTTTTTTACCTGCTGCTCGTACTGCTGGATTGTGCGAACAGGTACACCGGAAATTTCTGCCAGTTGGCTTTGGGAAAGAGATGCCTTAAGGCGGTATTTCTTTAAGTTGCTTTCTCCTTTGCGTGAATTATAGAGCCCCTTCATTTTGTCGCAGAAGTGGGTTACGTCCATTTCGTGGTAAGGGGTGTACATTGCAAGAATTTCTGTTATGGGAATTAGGGAATCTATTTGCCTAAAGGTTAGGTTTGTCTGCCACTGAAAATACGCGAGAGCCCAACCTGCCCAGTATTCAGGGCTTCTGTTGGCAGCGGGATGGTATTTGTCTGCAAGGCTTTCGTCCCCCAAAACTTCCAGAGCCAGCTCCACACCTGACTTTCCTGCAATCAAGGCTGCATCTCCAGAACCAAAGCGCAAGGAAACATTCGATGCAAGAAAGATTCCGTAAAAGGCGGCAAGGCTTAAGTTCAGGTCATAAACTGCAAAGTCAAGCATTGAGGCTAATGTTGTCTGGGCCTTTGAAAGGTAGCTTTTATCGTAGGCGTGAATCATCGGCCTTTACCTCCTCATCCAGAATCTGGATTATGTACAAGTCGCCACGCTGGCGTTTGTTTTTTTCCACGTCAAAATACTGGCGGCGGGCGTTTTTGTCGCGCAAGTCTTTTTTGGAAAACCATTCAGAATATTCAGCAACTTCGTATCCCTTGAACTTAAGGGCATCAAATGCCTTTTGGCTTTTTAAGACAAACTGGTTGCCAAGTTTTCCGAGCTTCATTGCGTTTGCAAGCTGGCGTACAGAAATTGTGCCGTTGATAAAATCCTGTGCAAACGAGAAGTAGCTGTCATCTGCCCGGTAGCCGGTTATTAGGTCAAAGTCTTTATAGGGGACTGTAAAGTTTTTTAGGAGATACTCTTTTGCTTCCTGAGCAAGCGCAGAGCTTACGTCAAAAATCCTGTTTTCAAGGAGGACGGAAAGCCAGTGAAGGATGGTGTATTGGGGAGAGTTTAAATTTATGACTGTTAGGCCGGATGTTTCAATTTCATATATGTTTGCATAGCCGTTAGCATCTTTTGAAACACCCCACTCTTTTGCCATGCCAAGTTCTTCCGTGCAGTAAAAGCCAAGCCCATAGTCATTGCGAACCTTACCGAATCCCAAAAGAGGTTTTTCTATGATTTTGTCAGAGCCGTGATAGATTGTCTTTTTCACAGGAGTATTATACTCCTAAAGATGTATAATTGACAAGTGGGGAAATATTATTCTTTTACATCTGGAATATAAACTCTCTTTAACGGAATAATCGTTCTGTATTTATCAGAAAGTTTATCATAATATTGCAAAAGTAAATCAACTAATTCACGACCATCAATTCCACGAATTTCCGTATGACCATTTAAGTATTTTTTTGCATTTTCTGAATAATCCGACAACGTAACAAATAAACCATAATCATTATTATTCATGGCACCTTTCAAGGCCTGTACATCCCTTTCAGGAACGTCTCTATCAAAGCTTTTTACCTGTACAACTATTCTTGGCGGAAGTTCATCTTTGTATATTATAATATCGATACCTCTGTCTCCACCTTTTGAAGACTGGGTAACTTTATATCCCATTGCGCCAAGAAGATCTGCAACCAAATCTTCAAGAGGATAGCCTTTTAGATTTGTACTTAATTGCTTTAATACATAGTCACGAGTTGTCTCAATTATAGAATCAGCCTGCAAAGAGATTTCTTCTGATTCATCTTCGGTATCATTTAATATGTTTGTACCACTTAAAGCAGAAATGAATTCATCTGCATAGTTCTTTACAGAAAAAAATGTCATTGCAGAGCCAATTTCATATAAAGCTCCCTGACTAAAGGATGTTCTTGCAAGACCTCTTTTTAGCCATTTTACTTTACGCCGTCTTGGATAAACATCGGTATTTGAATTGTATGTTGCATCTCCGATAATTTGTCCAATATTTATTTTCCTGTCAATCTTTGAGGGGAATACAACATAATCTCCAATTTTAGCTTCATTGATAAATCTAAAAATCTGTCCACAGTCCGTTGGCGCAGCACCAGGTTTCTTATTGGGATAAACCGAAGGATATTTCTGCTTTAACAGCTCACGGTCATTTTGAATAACAGAAATATCTCCCATATCATGCCAGCCAATCGCAATTACATTTTCATTGAAAAAGAGATTATCATCTTTTGTATGTATTCCCCAAACTTTGGTGTCTGTCATTTATTACTCCTTATTATTTTCTAATTTTTCACAAAGTGGTAAAAGTTTTTCGAATGCAGCGACTATGCGTTTTTGTTCTGCAAGTGGTGGAAGAGGAATAGCTTCTTCATTAATATTTTTTACAGCTAATCCTGGCTGCGCTGTAGCTGTCGCATATTGATTAAGGTCTAATGCTTTGAGAAATAACCCTTCCCAATCCTCATTTATATTAGCATAGGTATCAACTACTACGGCATGTTCTGTTGCATAGAATTTTCCATTTGTAAAATTAACATTCCCACACAAAGCGCCTTGACGACCTATCAGTGGGTAATAACATTCTCTATTGTAGTTTTTTACATATCCTCTTATTCCATTACCGCCATAGCAGAGATAATCATTTCCATTACTTGTTTCTGATATTTCACTTGCTGAGATTGTTTTTCCAGCTTGCAAATTAAATATTTCACAAATTCTACACCAGCACCAATTATTCGGTATATCAAGAGGAATTAATTTACCTTGAACAGCTTCCTGTAAAAGTGCGTTTTTTAAATCTTTTGAGGTCATAGAATAATACCTGTAAGTTGCTGGATTTTCTCTTTATTCCAATCCGCATTCGTCCAATAAAAATATTCTGTTTTGCGTTTTTTGAATATTCTGAACGGTAACGTGGAATTATCATAAATATGAAGGACATCACAAACTTTCACAAGTTCGGGAATAAGGGCGATAGCTTTTCTATAACGAGACCGGATTTTATCTTCGGGAACAGAATGTCCGCCGTTTGCCGCTCAGGATTCCAAACGCGAAACATTAATATCAGGATTCCGGGTAAGAACATAAATACAGCGGATAAAATAACCTTTTTCTTTCGCTTTTTGTAAAAGTTTTAGATTTCGGTCTGTGGATAGGACTGTTTCAAAGGTAAAACTTTTGTTCTGTGCAACACAATCCTCTCGCATTTTTTCGGCAAGCTGGGCAGCCTCCAAATCGGAACAGTAGTTTGTGCGTTTTATTTCATCTGCATTTATATAAGGCTCAATTACTTTTGCAAGTTTTGTAACGGTTGTTTTCCCACTCCCGTTTGGTCCTGCAAAAACAATAATCTCTGGTTTCTTAATTTGCTTGCACATATTTTTTTGTTCCATCTGAATAAAGCAGATAAGCAGAATTTGTTTCTGAGTCATAGCAGGAAATAGGAGTTCCCTTTGCTATTTTTATTTCATTTTCAATTCGCACGGCTTCAATAAAGCGTTTTGTCAGTTCATCGTCTGAAATGCCACAAGTTGAATCCAATTCATTTTGCTCCATAACAAGGCCTCCTGTATCTATTATAGCAGATTATTTTATAAATTTACAGTTTCCTTTTTTTTAACTTATAGCTTCTGTTCTTATTTCCACCCATTGCTTCCAGATAGCCAAAGTCGGTAAGCTGGCGCAGGTAACGCTTGGCTGTTGTTGGCGTAAAATTAAAATGCTGTACAAGTTCCTCTGTCGTAATTTGTGTATTATCGCTCATAAAATGCAAAATATCGACCAGTTTCTCGGCTAAAGTTGGTTTTATTGACCATTTATCGACCATTTTCTGCGTAAAAAGTGATTTATCGACCATTTTCTCATTGTTGTCGCTAATTGATGAATTAAACCGTTCAATTTCTGTTTGCAAATGTTTTGCATGAAGATTCAGCATAAAAGTGGTAAAAATACTTTCATCATCTTTTTCTCTTGCATCTATAAGAGCCTGAATATATTCCGCTTTATCTTCTTTTAGAACTTTTGAAGGAATAAGATTAAATTCCCATTGCAAAAGATTCATCAAAAGGCGGCTCATCCTTCCATTGCCGTCTGCCCAAGGATGGATTGTTACCAGTTCGTACTGTGCCCAGAAGCTAAGCTTGTAAACAGAAAGAATGTCTTTTGGATTTAGATTTTTGCAACGTTCATTCAACTTCTGGCAAAATGATTCTAGCTTTGCTGGAACTTTCTGATACGCCATATAAGAAGCTCCACCAGTTCCGGCTGTTACATTTACTTTTCTAAGTTCGCCTTTTGCAGCTGAGAAATCTCCCATAATTGTATGATATTCACTTCCTGTACGAGCCATAACCTTTGCAGAAAGAGTTATAAGTGAATCAACTGTAACTTGGGGATGCCGCTTTATCCATTTTATTCCGTATTCATAAGCATTCTTCAAATCCAGGTTCATCATCTGCTCAACCATTGTTCGCTTGCTGGAAGTAATTCCTTCGTCAAACAAAAGCTGGGCTTCTACTTCCGTTACGGTAGAACCTTCGATTGCAGTGGAATGTGTAATGATTGAATACAGATAAAACTTTTCCCAGTCTATCTGGTTGTTTATACCAAGTGAGTAATATTCATCTAAGATTTTCTGCAAGGCCCGCTCTGGCATTACAACTCCCCTTTCTGCGCCTGTTGATTAAACCATTATATTAAAGTATCCACGATTTTTCTATAAGGAAAGGGAGAATTATTTGTTTTCTACAATGTGTGGTTTAAAAGCAACCTACGCGGGATTGGAGGGGCCGGCCTGGGGCCGGTTGCCGCAAGGCAATGGAGGCGAATGCCGGAACCCCGGAAAGCCCGTGACGAAAGGCATGGGGGCGTTTTTTACAAGATTTGTTTGGTAGAGCCATTAGGACTACCGTCCATAAGAGCACCGTCCATAAAAAAACTACCGTCCATGCCTTTATTGTTTATGGAAGGGAATTACATTTCGAGCATTTTTACACCGCCGGCTTTTAGGACAGACTCGGTTTTGGCAAGGTCGTCTGTTTTCATTACGATGTCGGCTGTGTTGTTGCCTACGGAGAGGCCGTAGATGTAGCTAATGTTGATTCCCTGGTCAAGGATTAGCTTTGTTACTTTTGCAAGTCCGCCGGTTTCGTTGGGGACGCAGACTCCGATTACGTCGTTGACGCTGGACGTGATTCCCTTTGACTTTAAGACTTCGTAGGATTTTTTTGCGTCGCTTACAAGAAGGCGGAGAACCCCAAAGTCGTTGGTGTCTGCAAGGCTTGCCGAGACGATGTTGATTCCTTCGTTGCTAAGGATTTGCAGTACCTCGCCGAGTTTTCCGCTTTTGTTTTCCACAAAGATTGAAAGCTGCTTTATGAACATTGTGAACCTCCTTTTATTTGTAGAGCTTGCGCTTGTCGTTGACGTGCTTTGTTTTTCCGTCTGAATGGACAAGGGAATTGGGCTGTACAAGGCTGATTTTTGCGTTGAGTCCCAGTGCCTCGCGGAGCTTGTCGTGGATTGCACGGGAAAGGTTTTCCAGTGAAGATACTTCATCGGAGAAGAAGCGTTCGTCTACTTCTACCTGTACTTCCAGTGTGTCCGTATTGTCCACGCGGTCTACGTTTATCATGTAGTGGGGCGTTGTTCCGTCTATTGTAAGAAGGGCAGCCTCTACCTGTGACGGGAATACGTTTACGCCGCGGATGATGAGCATGTCGTCAGTGCGTCCTGCAAAGCGCTGGATTCTTGCCATTGTGCGACCGCAAGAGCATTTTGAAGTCTCTATTGAGGTAAGGTCCTTTGTGCGGTAGCGGATAAGCGGCATTCCCTCTTTGGTAAGGGTTGTGATTACAAGTTCGCCAGTTTCTCCAGGTCCAACCTGTTTTAGCGTTTTTGGATCGATTATTTCCGGCAGGAAGTGGTCTTCCCAAATATGGAGTCCTGCATGGGCATCGCAGTCAGCGGCAACTCCAGGCCCCATGATTTCTGTAAGGCCGTAGATGTCGTAAGCCTTTATGTTAAGCTGCTTTTCCATCTGGGCGCGCATTTCGTTTGTCCAGGGTTCTGCACCGCAGATTGCTGTCTTTAGCTGAATCTTGTCCATTAGGTTTGCGGCTTTTAGGTCTTCTGCAACGTGGAGCAGGTAGCTTGGGGTACAGGCTATTGCTGTTGCCTGGCAGTCAATCATCATGTCGATGAGTTTTTTTGTGTTTCCGGTTGACATTGGGATTACAAGGGCTCCAACGTATTCGGCACCGTAGTGGGCACCAAGTCCTCCGGTAAAGAGTCCATAGCCGTAACCTACCTGGATTGTGTCGTCCTTGGTGATTCCGGCCATTGTAAGGCAGCGGGCGGCACATTCAGACCAGGTTTCTATGTCGCGCCTTGTGTAGACGGCAATCTTTGGCTTACCGGTGGTTCCGCTAGAGGCATGTACGCGCACAAGTTCCGACCTTGGAACTGCGGAAAGTCCAAATGGATAGGCCTTGTTCAAGTCTTCGTAAGTTGTAAAAGGAAGCTTTTCCACATCCTCAAGTCCGCGGATGTCTCCGGGCTCAAGTCCTGCATCCTGCATCTTCTTGCGGTAGTAAGGCACGTTGTGGTATACGTCGCTTACAATGCGTACCAGTCTCTTGCTTTGCAAATCGGCAAGTTCATCGCGGGACATACATTCCCGTCTTTCGTTCCAGAACATTTGTTTCTCCTATATATATAAGGCAACCTAAAAAGCAAGTCGTCGTAAAGGCTGCATTAAAACCTTATCGTTTTTATGGTCAGGGCTTGGCGATTTTAAAGCCCGTGTTTTGTGCCGAAGCAAGCAGGCGTTTTTTTCCGTCAACAAGCTCATAGACTTCCGCAGAATAGAAAACTGCACTCCGTCCGTCCTTTTGAACGGATGACTCTGCGTAAAGGAAAGAAGTGCGGGCGGAAGAAAGGTAGTTGATTTGTCCGGTAAGCGTAACGACAGCAGTGCCGTCCTGCTCAAAGGCATTTGCTGCGACCGCAAAGGCAAAGTCTGCCATGGCAAAATATACTGCGCCCTGAACGTTGCCAATTGCATTCTTGTGCCGGGGGCCAACCTCCAGTGCAACCTTGGCATAGCCTTTTTTGGCTTCGAGGATTTGTATTCCGGTGGTCTTTACGGCAAAAGCATCGGCGGCAAATTCTGACCTTACATCTTCCAGAGATTTTTCCATAGGCAAATCAACTTATTCGCCGCGGCCAAGGGCAAAGGCTTTTTTGTTGAGCTCCAGGAACTGGGGCTTTACGCATTCAGCGAGGGCTTCAAGCCATTCACTTTCGCTTATGTCCTTGTAATAGGTGGAAAAGCGTCCCATTAGGGCTATGTTTGCAGATTTGGATGAGCCTGCTTTGAGTGCAAGGTCCAAGGCATCCATTGCGTCTACGCTTGCACCTGCGTCCTTCATCTTCTGGACGAGGCCATCCGGGTATTCTGCATTACCTGTGATTACAGGCATTGGGTCTATCTGCTGTGTGTTTACGATTACGGTTCCGCCTTTTTTTAGGCAGTCAATGTAGCGGGCGGCTTCCAGTGTCTCGAAGGAGATTATGTAGTCTGCCTCGCCTTTGTCTATTACGGGTGAATAAACCTTGTCGCCAAAGCGTACG
>JAILHV010000039.1 GCA_024695625.1 Treponema sp. | reverse complement strand
TTTCGTTGGCTGAAACAAGTTTTGTTACGATTCTTGTCTCGCCGAGATAAACGTTCTTTGCATATTCCCCACCGAGATGCGAGTTTCCGCCGTCCGTGTGCAGGGTCCACATCTTGTTGAAGTAGAGCGTCTCGCTTTGTGCCGTGTACTTTGCAGCCCGCTGTCCGTCCTGGCCGTAGACGTAGTTCACCGTGTACTGCGCGTCGCTCGTCGAGACAAGCTGGTTCTTCTCGTTCCAGGTGTATGTTCTGTGATACCTTTCGCTGTTCTTTACGCTTTCCTTTTCCCGGAAAAGCCCCCAGCCGTAGTCGGTCGAGTATACGTGGCTTTCTGGCGGTTCCCTGCCTTGCGGCAGGTCGGGCTTTCCGGGGTTTCGCCTTTCGGCTCCATTGCTATCGCAACGGCTTCGCCGCCCCTACAATCCCTAACCGGTTGTCTGCATAAAAGGCGTTTCCGCAAAGGAAAGACACTTAGTCTCTAGCAGTCATGCCGAACTTGATTCGGCATCTGTAGATGTTAATCACCAAAATAGGGTGGCATTAATCATAAATGCCTTTCCTTTGCAGCTCAAAAGCCCATGATTCTTCTGAGCCGCCTCTCTCCATTGTCAAAGAGCAACCGCCCCGGCTGCTCTCATGGAAGCAGCCGGAAGCGGGTGTGTAAAATCTTTCTATTTTTTTATATCTATTGAAAAATTTCCATCATAATCTAAATATTTATAAATGGTTTTATTTTTTGTTAGAATAATCCAATATAAATTTTTATTTTTAGATCCAAGGGCGAATTCTATTTCGTCTTTTGATATTGAGATGGTAACTGATTTTTTATCTTTTGTTTGAATCCTGTATGAGTGCGATGGAATCCCGCTTTTGCTGGCATTTCCATCATCATTAGCACTGAGTTCAATAATAGAGCAATCTTTCAATGTATGAGTTTTTAAACCGTACGAATTTTCAACAGCTTGATCTGTTTTATTCTGCTCAATAAATTCAAGCCAGTACTTTATCTGATCATTCGGATTTGCTGATAAAATATTTTTGCCGTACTCAATCCACTTATCAGCATGCAACGGCATGATGAAAAACAGACATGTTAAAAATGCATAGAATGATTTTTTTAATTCCATGATGCGCCTCCTTCTAGTTTAGTATCATTAAACCACTGTAAAGAATATTTATATATTTTATTTATAGTTGGATCTTTTCCATCTTCGTGAAATTCCAAAGTTATCAAGTAATTTCTTCCTTTTCCTATAATAGTTGCTGTATGCCCTGTCCAGCCATAACTATTACCATTTTCATCTTTACCTTTTTTCCCTTCGGGATTTTTTGGATTCGAATATATTAGTAAGTCTCCAACTTGTAATTTTTTAAATAACTCCTTAGGGTTTACAATATTATCTCCATTATCATCCTTATAGAATGAAATGTCATTACCATTTCTTAAATCAACCGCCCATCCATTGATTGGTAGTTTTGTATCTCTGTATTCATTACGCAAGGAAAATGCACTTTCTTCTATATAAATGCATTCTCTTTGCGCCTCAAAGATCCATGAAGCCTTGAGCCGCTTTTTCTGCCTGTCAAATACCTAGTGCAGAGGCGCTTTCATGGGAGCGCCTTGGTCTGTAAAAGTTGCTTTATGATAGCAAAAAATAGGGACTTTGTAAATTAAAAAATTCTCAGTGGAAATTAGGAAAATTCTCAGTGAAAATTTTAAAATTCTCACTGAGAATTTTTAAAAACTCAGTGAGAATTTTCATAAAACTCACTGAGAATTCTTGTATTTTTTCTTAAATTTTTGAAAAAAACTTGCCGTTTTGGGCTTTTTTTATTATTTTAAGATTGTATTCTTCGGCCGAGAATATGGAACTTCGTTGGAGTTCCCAGAAAAAAAATCGCTAGCGGAGGTGCTTATAAGGTACTTCAAAACAGTTATTAAACATGGAGGAATACACTTATGATGTATTCAATTACAAAGCGTCAGAACCCGCTCGACAGAGATGCGGATTCTAAGTATTATGCGTCGGCTGAGTACGGCGAGGAAATCGATGTAAATGCATTGGCAAAGGAAATTTCCAAGTCCTGCACGCTGACCCCGGCAGATATTGTAGCAGTTATCGAGAGTTTCTTGGATAAGATGCCGCAGTACCTGAAAAGTTCAAACCGCATCAGACTGAACAAGTTTGGAATATTTAAGCTGTCTTTTAGTTCTGTAGGGCATGATAAGGCAGAGGACGTAAGTTCGAACGATATTAAGAGCCTGCGTGTCCTTTTTACCCCGAGTGCCGAGCTTAAGAAAGAGCTGTCCGATGTGAGCTACACAAGGAAGTAGGTACGGCTTCTTGAGGTAGAGCAAAAAAAATATTGTACAAAATATCAGTCCCGCAGAGACTCAAATCTGCAATTTACAATTAATTCATTATTAATTTACGGCTGCCAATCTGGTTGCAAACAGATGCAAGCCTAAGCACTAAACAAAATCCCCTGCGTCTGCAAGCCAGCTCCGCCAGGGGATTTTCAATTCACCTCGTTCTATCTGCGGAATTCGCGTGGAACCCTGCGCGTAAGCACGGTGGTTATTTCGTAGCTAGGAGTAATAGAATTTCCCCTTTTAACGAAGTTTACCACACAGTCTGTACATCGTATTGCGGGATAATAGTATCACGGGTGATTATCGACAGATTTTCAGTGCGTGCCTGACAGATAATCAAACGATCAAACGGGTCGTTATGGATTTTCGGAAGGTGTTCCAGCTCATCCAAATGGATTGCTTTTATTGGCAGGATAGTAATTTCTTTTTCCTTGCATAGATTCTCAATCTGAGAGATAGAAAACTCCAAATGCAACTTCCCAATGCTGTGTTTTATTGCAATTTCCCAAAGCGATGCAACGCTTGTAAAAATCTGCTCTTCAGTATCTATTATTTTGTGAGCAGTTTCCGAAAGGTCATCTGAATTTCTCAGATACCACAGGAGTGCATGAGTGTCAATTATGAACATCAAGTATACTCCTTGAAGCAGTCTGGGGTCTCATCAAAGTCATCCGCAATGTAAAAATCCCCCGTGAGTCCACCGGCATGACGCTTCGCAGAACCATTCTTTTCAGAAGGCACTTGCAAAGAGGAAGGGGTATTCACCATATTCGCAATATATGCAATCAAATGCAGCTGTTCTTCCAATGAGAATAATTTTATCTGATTTTCAACCTGAGTCATTGTCAACATGGTTGCACCTCCGACTCTACCATTATAACACAAGTATACAAGAATCTACAAGCCACAGCCTTTGGAGAAAGCGTTGAAGCAGTCGCAGAGGCCTCGGCATTCCGTCTTAGCTGCGGAATTCGCGTGGAACCCTGCGCGTAAGCACGGTTGTTATTTCGTAGCTGATTGTTCCCGTAAGCTTTGCAATGTCGTCTGCTGTCTGCAATGCTCCGTCTTCCTTGCAGCCAAAGATTACAGCCTTATCCCAGCGCTGGATTTCCTTGTTGTCCTTGCCAATGTCCACCATGCACTGGTCCATGCAGATGCGTCCGCGTACGGGGTAGGCCTTTCTGTTGATTGCAACCTTTATTCCATTCTGGGCAAAGCGGCGCAAGAATCCGTCTCCGTAGCCAATGGGGAGCAGGGCTATGTCCGTGTCTTCTTCTGCTATCCAGGTGCGGCCGTAGCCAACGCTCATGCCTTTTTTGAATGGGCGTATTGCGCACACTTCGGTTTCCAAAGTCATTACAGGTTTTAGGTTGATTGGAGTTCCTTTCTTTGCAAGGTATTGTGCATTAACTTCGTCCGCATCGTAGCCGTAGACTATAATGCCAGGTCTTACCATGCCCATGTGCGTTTCGCTAAGGTCAAGCGTTGCGGCGGAATTTGCGCAGTGGCATATTCCCGCGCTAAGGCCAGCTTCCTTTATGCCCCTAATTGCGCTCTTGAATTCTTCAAACTGCTTTTTTGTGTAGTCGCAGTCAGCCTGGGATTTTCCGTCGCTCGTTGCAAAGTGGGTCATTGTTCCTTCATGCAAAAGAATTCCTGTGTCCGCTATATGCCTTGCCAAAGATGCCGCGTCTTTTGCGTAGCAGCCTATCCTTCCCATGCCTGTGTCCACCGCAAGATGAACCGGGTAGGATTTTTTTCCCTGCCTTAAAGCTTCCTTTGCAAACATGTCAATGTATTCTTCATCAAAGACAAAGGGGGTAAGGTCTGCCTTTACCGCATCATGAATTTCCTCCGGGCTTGCAAGAGAGAAGAGCAGTATGCGTCCTTTGATTCCAGCTTCCCTAAGTTCAACTCCTTCTTCCACTGCCGCAACCGCAAGGAATTCAACACCTGCCTCCAGTGCCGCCTTTGCACATTCAATTGAACCGTGGCCGTATGCATCCGCCTTTACAGGAACGCACATCTTAACGCCAGGCTTTGTAAAGCTGCGTATCTCCTTTATGTTGTGCTTAAAATTCTCCAAATGAATTATTGCTTTTGTTGCCCTCATATTTTCCACCCGTTTATTTTCTTCTTATGTTTTACTGTACTATCGGACAAAACAAGCCTGTATATTATTCAAGCTCGAATCTGCTCCTGTAAAATTCCTTCATGGCCCTTTGCATGTATTCAACGTCAATTGAACCTGCGCTTTCGTAGGGTGAATGCATTGCCCACTGAGCAAGCCCAATGTCTACGCAAGTAACGGAAACGTTTGCCGCGCTTATGTTGCCAAGCGTTGAGCCTCCTGCCATGTCGCTCCTGTTGGTGAATACCTGGAATGGAAGGCCAGCCTTTTTGCACACACACTCAAAGAATGCCGCACTTACAGCATCGCTTGTGTATTTTTGCGCCGCGTTGAATTTTATTACAGGCCCGCCGTTAACAAATGGCCTGTTTACAGGGTCTGCCCTGTCCGCATAGTTTGGATGGGCCGCATGTGCGTTGTCCGCGCTCACCATGAATGATTTTGCAAGTGCCCTGTAGTAGTTGGAGGCACTTTGCCCCAGCTCTATGTTTATCCGCTGAAGCGTGTCGTAAAGAAATGTGGATGCAGCACCCTGCCGCGTAAGGCTACCCACCTCTTCGTTGTCAAACACGCAGTGGACGCAAATGTTTTTTGTGCAAGGCCCATCTTTTACTGCTTCCAAAAATCCGCGGAAGCTTGTCCATACGCATTCAAGGTCGTCTATCTTGGGGCTTGCAATAAACTCTCCGTCCTTTCCCCAAAAGCTGCCTTTTTCCCTGTTGTACAAAAAGAGGTCCGCGCTAACAATGTCCTTTTGGCTTACCCCCGCAAAAGAGGCAATTTCATTTAGGAAGGGGTCAGAATCCTCTCCGTCCTTACCCTTGGCCGCCTCTTCCCCAAGTCCGCAGAAAATTGGCAGGAGTTCATTCTGCACGTTGAATTTGTGGCCTTCGTTTGCATCACGGTTCATGTGGATTGCAAGGTTTGGAATCATAAGCAGGTCTGTGTCTGCGTTTACAAGATGCTGCCTTAGGGTTATTTTTTTGCCATCTTCCCCGGCCTTGCAGATAATTCTTCCCGCAACGGAAAGGGGCCTGTCAAACCAGGGGGCGCAAAGCATGCCGCCGTATTTTTCTACGTTCAGCTTTATGTACTTTCCTTCAGATTTTATGCAGGGATTTTCCTTTATCTTGAATGAAGGGGAGTCACTGTGGCTTGCCGTAAGCATAAAGCCGTCAAAGTCTTTTGAAGGTGGCAGTGCAAAAGATATTATGGAAGATGAGTTTCTTGCAACAAAATATTTTCCTCCGCACTCAAGCTTCCATTCTTTTCCTTCCTCAAGCTTTACAAACGATGCTTTTAAAAGCTCGTCCTCAAGATTTTTTATAACGTGGAAAGGGGAAGGGCTCTTTTCTATAAATCCAAGAAGTTCCCTTGCGGCCTTGTAGTCCTTTTTTTCTTCATCCAATTGTTCGCTCATGATTTGCAAGTATATCACTTTTTCCCACTTGTAAAAACCCCTTATTTGTGTTAAATTCACGCCATCAACATTTGCGCAATCAATATAGCAATATATAAGGAAAATATTATGGCAGATACAGAAGAAGAAAACAAAACCTTTGCAGCCGCAGTTGAACGCAGTAAAAAGATTGAAGAAGACATCGTAAAGAATCCAAAGAAATACCGTGTGCTTACAGGCGACCGTCCCACGGGAAGGCTCCACATAGGCCACTACTTTGGCTCCCTGCAGAACCGCGTGCGCCTTAGCAAGATGGGCGTTCCAACAATGGTCCTTATTGCAGACTACCAGGTTCTTACAGACCATGATGCCTACAACGAAATAAGCCAGAACACAAAGCAGCTTGTAATTGACTATCTTGCCGCAGGAATTGAGCCTGGCGAGGACGTAATAATCTACCCCCACAGCTATGTTCCTGAATGCAACCAGCTCATGCTTCCTTTTCTGACGCTTGTTTCTCTTGCCGAGCTTGAGCGCAACCCTACCGTAAAAGAAGAAATCCAGAGCGGACTTGCAAACGGAAAGATGAAGACCGTTAACGCCGGAATGCTTACTTATCCTGTCCACCAGGCATGCGACATTCTTTTCTGCAAGGGAAGCGTTGTTCCCGCCGGAAAGGATCAGCTTCCCCACATAGAGCTTACAAGGACAATTGCCCGCCGCTTTAACGAAAAGTACTGCAAGGACACGGAGCCTGTTTTCCCGGAGCCGTCAGTCCTGCTTTCAAAGACGCCAAGCATTCTTGGTCTTGACGGAAGCCAGAAGATGAGCAAGAGCCGCGGAAATGCAATCATGCTTTGCGCTACGGAAGACGAGACTGCAAA
>JAILHV010000090.1 GCA_024695625.1 Treponema sp. | reverse complement strand
AATGCTTGCGCTCACGTTCTGAATTTCAAGCAGATTTTCCGCCATATGGGACTCCTATGTACTTAATTTTCCGTAAATTTGGCAACAGTTTAGCACAAAACAGAATCTATTGCAAATTCTGCAAGAGCCAAGGGAATGCCGCCTCAAAGTCTACGCCGTACCAGTTGTGGTCTGTGTGGGCCATGGTCTTCTTTATGGAAAGAACCGTAAAGTCTGCCGCAAGCTTAACGGCCTCTTCAAGAGACTTTCCAAGAACTACCGCGCTAAAGGCAACGGAGGCAAAGATGTCGCCAGTACCGTGGAATTTTGCCGGGACAAGCTCATGGAAGTATTCGCTAAAGGCACCTGTAGCAGAATCAAAGGTGATAACGCCGCAGAGCCCCTTCTTGTAGCCAACTCCCTTTAGGATTACCTTCTTGGAGCCAAGCTTTGCAAGTTCTTCCATTAAGTTCTTTATATATTTTTCGTCGTATTCATCGCCGGGGTATGGCTTGTCCAAAAGCAGGGTTGCCTCGGTAATGTTGGGGCAGATAACGTCTGCAAGGCCGCAGAGCTTTGCCATTGCAAGGGCAAATTCGCGGGTAAAGCCCGGATAGAGCTTTCCGTTGTCCGCCATGCAGGGGTCTACAAAAAGAGTCTTTCCCTTTCCAAAGTCCTTAAAAAATTCCTTCATAAGGTCAAGCTGCTCGAATGAGCCAAGGTATCCGGTGTAGATGCCGTCAAAACCGATGTTCTGCTCCTTCCAGTGGGAAGTGATCTTGCTGATTTCGCCTGTCAAGTCGTGGAAGGTAAAGTTCTTAAAGCCTGTGTGGGTAGAAAGAACTGCCGTTGGAATGATTGCTGATTCAATGCCCATTGCGCTGATGATGGGGAGAGCTACGGTGAGAGAGCATTTTCCTACGCATGAAATGTCCTGTATTGTTACGATACGTTTCATACAAAAACCTCTGTTTCTTGAAATTAGCACAATATAGCAATTTTTTCATACATATTCAATAGGTATTTTATTTTAAGGAGAGGAGGATGGCAACAAAAAGAGCCTACGCCGCCATGGAAGGGCCCGCCACAGGCGGGTTGCGGAACGAAGTGGAGCAATGGAGGGGTTGGGCCCCGGAACCCTGGAACGGCGGGTAAAAATTGCATCCGTGCAATTTCTACCCATGAGTTTTCTGCGAAAAGTCACCAGTCAATTTGCTAACATTTAACGCGCCATCGGTTTAGGGACGGTAGAAATTGCACGGAGTCTGGCCGGACACGAAGTGCCGGACACAGTAATGGAAAGAAATGCCGTCCAGAGAAACTATTCGACAAAGTAGGTCTTCATGAGGCCCTTGCCCTTCACTTCTATTTCCACGCAGTCGCTGTATTTTACCTGATCCTTTGTGCGCAGGAAGACGTTTTCCGTAACGTGGATTCTGCCCGGCTGACCGGTGGATTCCATGCGGCTTGCAACGTTTACCGTGTCGCCCCAGATGTCGTAGATGAACTTTGATTTTCCGATTACGCCTGCAATCAACGGGCCACAGTTTATGCCGATTCTCATCAGTAGGTTGAAGCCCGTCTCCTTGTCAAAGTCTTCTATTTCCTTTAGGATTGCGCGGGAAAGGTTTATCATTTTTATGACGGCAGCATTTCCAAGCACAGACTCTTCAAAGCCGCAGGCCGCCATATAGGCATCACCGATGGTCTTGATTTTTTCCACGCCGAATTCCAAAAGCCTTTCGTCGAAGCGGGAGAATATTGCGTTGAGCATTTTTACGATTTCGTTTGCGCTCATGCCGGTCGAAAGCTTTGTAAAGCCAACGATGTCCGCAAAGAAGACACAAACATTCGAATACTGCTTAGCAATCTGCCGGCCCGGGTTTTCCGTAAGTTCGTCTGCAACAGGCTTGGGCAATATGTTGAGCAGCAGCTTTTCCGCCTTGTCGTTTGCAACTTCAAGTGCGTGTGCCCTGTTCTGGAGTTCCACGGCCTGCTCCTGAAGTTCCTTTGTCTGGGCATCCACTTCCCTTTCAAGCTTAATCTGATACTTCTTTAGGCGGCGGAACCTTGACCAGATTCCCAGTGCGGCAACAGTTACAAGGATTAGCGCGCACAAAAGCCAGAAGTACCAGAGCTGCCAGAAGTGAGGCTCCTTTATGATTGTAAGGACCGGCGACGGGTCGCTCTGTATGTTGTCCGTATTTGCAGCCTGAACAGTGAACTTGTAGGTGCCGGGCTTTAGATTGGTATAGGAAACAAAGCGTTCTGCTGCCCAGTCTGAATAGCCTGAATCAAAGCCTTCCAGCTGGTAGCGGAAATTCATGTTCTCCGAAGAGACGAAGCTAAGGCCCGTAAAGTCGATTCTAAGCCTCTTTGAGTCCGGGGGCATGACTACTGTCTTGTTGGTAAAATCGTTTACATCTGTGTCTATGGAAATTGTCTCCACTTGCACGATAGGTTTTGCCTTGTTTGACTTGCCCTTTACCGGGTCGTAGATTGCAAAACCGTCTATGAGAGTGAACCAGATTCGGCCCAGACTGTCCTTCATGGAAAGGGATGTGCTCGTAACGCCGCCCGAAATCAGGCCGTCAGACCGTCCGTAGAAGCGGGCGTACACCTTGGGAATGTTTCCTTCCGCATAGGCGTTGAGTTCTTCCATGGAAACGCTTGAAATACCGCGGTTGCTTGTCATGAAGCAGGAGCCGGAATAGTCATCAACCACCTGGAAGATGCCGTCCGTACCGAGGCCGCTGTTTGAAGAATAGGATATGCGCTTGCCATTCATAAAGCGGGTTATGCCGGAGCCTGTGCAGACCCAGATCTCGCCGGGTGTCACTTCCCTTATTTTGAATATGACGTTACCTGCAAGCCCTTCGTTGGTGGTGTAGGTTGCGGAAACGCTTCCATCCTTGAGTATAAAGATGCCGCTTCCGTCCGTACCGCACCAGATGCTTCCGTCCGATGCCTGGTAGATGCACATTATGTAGTCGTTTGGAAGTCCGTCGTCCCTGGTCATAATCCTTATGCTTCCACTGGCAGTGTCGATTATGTTGAGGCCGCTGGTTGTACCCACGTATAGCTTTCCGTCCGAGCAGAAGGTGGAAACGCGGGTCATGTCACCGCTAAGGCCGGTTTCTTTGTTCCAGCTGCGGAGTTTTCCATCAGGACTTATGACAATCTGGCCGTAGTTGCTGTATGAGCTTACCAGCAGGGTTCCGTCTTCCGTAATACCCACGTGGCGGATCCTTATGTTTGAGCACTTTTCCGTGATGCTGTTTTCCACGAAGACAGACTTTTTTGGGTCGTAGCAGAAAAGGCCCTTGTCGCAGCCAAGCCATACCAAGGACCTTATGCTGTCCTCGCATATAGAGTTTACGGTGGTATCCATGCGAACCGTAACGAATTTGCCAGTACTCAGCTTGTGGACGCCACCCCTGTCCGTTGCAATCCAAATGTTGCCCTCGCGGTCTTCTATTATCTTGTTGGCATTGTTATCGCAAAGGCCATTGCTCTTATCGTAAAAGGAAATTACCCCGTCGTGGTAGACCGCAACACCGCTGTCAAGGCCTATCCAGATGTTCCTGTGGGAATCCTGTATGATTGTGTTTACAACCGTGCCAGGCTGCTTGCCATGGCCAACGTCAAGCACAGTCTCACCGGTTCCGTCAATGCAGACCACATAGTGCGGAGATACTCCAAACCAGAAGGCTCCCCTGGAATCCTGTGCAACCGTACGGACTACCGGATTCTTAATCTTTGTAATACCCGTGTACCTGTCGAATTTTCCGCCCGAATAGCAGTAGATGCTGCCGGGAAGCGAACCGCAAAGCCACATTCTTCCCGCAGTGTCGCAGTAGAGTTTTTGCACGATAAGGCTTTCGTCATCATATTCTGCAAGGCCCGCAGGATGCATAACCTCCTGGCTCTTCGTTATGTAGGCAACCCCTGATGCAGTACCAACCCAGATGTTTCCATCGTCATCCTCCGCAATAGAGCGCACCGAATTGTTCGGGAGGCCGTTTTCCATGCGGAAGGAGCTCACGCTGCCGTCATTTCCTATGCAGACAACACCCTCGTCGTTGGAGCCTACCCAGATGTTCTCCAAAGAATCCTGGAATATCACGCGGGCGGAGACAAAGTTGTACTTGCGATCATAGATGTGGTTTATCGTGGCAAATTTTACACCGTCAAAGCGGACAAGACCCTCGTACGTTCCAAAATAAAGGTAGCCCTTGGAATCCTGCAAAAGGTCGGTTATGGTGTTTCCGGTAAGGCCGTCACTTGCATTCCATGTGCGGGCAACAAATTCGTTAAAAAAGTTGTCATTCAGAGACTGACTCTCTGCCGGGGCAGCCTTTGCAAGAGGATTTACTGCCAAAAAAAAGAAAGAAAAAGTAAAAAAACGGGATAAAAAAGCAGAAATACGTTTCATAAAGCAAATTATAAACCAAAATCTTAGAATCTACAATAAAAAAAAGCTTTCCTTGAAAAAAAATCAAAGAAAGCTTTTCTGACGCATGGCAGACTCGAACTGCCGACCCTCTGCTTAGAAGGCAGATGCTCTAATCCAGCTGAGCTAAAGCGCCGTAATGTCAAATATTATTGCACAAAAATGAATTTTATTCAAGTATTTTTTTGCCTTTCTTAGTCCTTGTAGTCGTTTTCGGAAATTTTTGTAGAGCCAAGGAAAAGGACCTTGCTGTAGGACGTAGAATAAGAAACGTCGCGCCCAACTGAAACAGCGTACATGTCCACGTACCAGACACCGCTTTCCGAAGAATAGCCTGAATAATTCACATCATCATCACCGCTTTTGGGCGGGGGATTGTTGTCATCCTGGCCAAAATTGAAGCCATAGCCTGAATTTATGTTGCGGCGGGGCAAGACAGGCTGCCCATTGTATGTAAGGGCATCTGCCGTAGAATACTTGTCCATGGGATGATTCGAGATACAAATGCCCTTGCTGTAGTCCACTTCGGTACCATAGTCATTCAGCCTGATATAGACGTGCCTGTTTTCCGGGGACGATCCGGCTTCTACCAGGGGAATAAAACTTCCGGCACTGAATTTTAGCGGCTTGTATCCACGGGATTCAATGAGGTTTTCTGCAGCTGCCGTATAATTTGATGAACTTGTATTCAAGGAGTCAATGGCATTTTCTGCGCTGACCATTGTCGAATAGCTTCTGTAGATTTTGTAATATACTTCGGTTCCCAAAAATACAAGCTCAGATGCTGACGAAAAATACTGGTCGTTGTCACCGGATGAGCTTTCCTCATTCGTATAGAAACTAAAGTACCTGTAAATACCATCTTCTGTTGTATAGTAAGAAGTGTGTCCGTCAGTAACAGGAGGATCAAGGTAATAGAAAGTATCAAGGCCGCATGATTCCATAATTAACAGGAATGCGAATGCGGCCAGATATTTTAGCTTTCTCAAGGAAAAGAGCCTATTCAATAAAACCTTCTGCCTTTAGTGAAATAAGGCGGCTCTGAGCAAGGCTTGCCCAGTTGTCGTAAGGATATTCATCGACAAGCTTCTTGTATGCAGTTGCAGCTGCATTGTTGTCACCAGAAGTTTCCTTTACGCGGGCAAAGTTAAAGAGAGCATGGCTAGAAAGGAGGAATTCCTTTGAATTTGCGGCAATTTCATAATACTTTGCTGCATCTTCGTTGTTGTTAAGTTCCTCGCTGCAGGATGCCGCATTAAAGTAGCAGACCGGCTGAACGTAGGTGTTCTTCTGGCAGTCAATAGCGGCAAGCCAATATCCAAGGCTTGTTGAAAAATCTTTCTTTTCGTATGCGATTTCCGCAGCGAGCATGTTTGCCCTAACTCCTACGATGTCCTTTTTTGCAAGGTATGGTTCAAGGGCCTTCATAGCAGTGTTCTGCCTTTCAACGAGGGCAGGTGCATCAGCTGTTGCTATGTCTTTCGTAAAGGTATATTCGATTGAATCAATAGCGGCAAGCCCCTTCTTGTATCCAGACTGCCTTATACCAAAATAGAGTCCAACTGCAACCGCAGCAACTACAGCAGCAAGGAAAACCGCAAGTATTACGGTACGGTTGCGGGTCAAGAATCCTTCAACCTTTTCACCTGCGCTTTTTTTCTTTGTTTTTTCCATTGTAAGAACATTAGACATTTCAAATTCTCCAAATAAGTTGCACAAGTATATCACATTTGTTTTTTTATTTCAAGTTCAGCAAGCAGTTTAGAAACATAAGTACGCTGAATTCCCAAAACTTTCGCGGATTTTGTCTGGTTCCATTCATTCTGCTCAAGTATGGCTTTTACGTAACGCTTCTTGAATTCATTTACTGCATTCTTAAGGCTTTTGTCTTCTGCAGAAAGAGACTCTAAGACGCAGTTTTGCATACAGTCAAACTCTTGGCCCTGCACAGGCGGAAAAGACACGTTCAGGCGGAAGTCCTCCAGATTGATGTAGGGAGGGTTTCCCAGTATGCAGGCCCTTTCGATTGTATTTTCCAGTTCGCGCACGTTGCCTGGCCAGGGGTATGAATAGAGAGCCTTGATTGCCGGTGTTGAAAAGTCAACGAAGGGCTTTTTTGTTTCCGAACTGTATTTTTGAAGGAAGAAATATGCAAGCGGCTCTATGTCGTCCTTACGCTGCCTTAGCGGAGGAATGTTAAGCGGAAGCACGTTAAGGCGGTAGTAAAGGTCCGCCCTGAATTTTCCGGCCTGAATCATGGACTCAAGGTCCCTGTTTGTGGCGGCTATTATGCGGACGTCAACAGATACAGTCTCGCTTGAACCGACCTTTTCGAATTTCCTTTCCTGAATTACGCGCAAAAGCTTGGCCTGAAGCTCCAGTGGCATCTCTCCAATCTCGTCCAAAAAGAGGGTTCCGCCGTCCGCAACTTCAAAGCGTCCCTTCTGCGCATTGATTGCGTTTGTATAGGCTCCCTTAACGTGGCCAAAAAGTTCGCTTTCAAGGATGGATGGAGAAAGGGCTGCACAGCTTACGCGGACAAAGGGCTTTTCCCTGCGCGGGCTTTTTAGGTGCAGCTGTTCCGCAAAGAGTTCCTTGCCTACCCCGCTCTCTCCCAAAATAAGTACGGAAGAATTTACCTTGGAAGCTTCTTCTATAACTTTTATTGTGTCAAGAATTATTGGGCTCTTTGCTATGAATGTATGAAAATCCTTGCCCTGACTAACGGAATCCTGCAAGGCATCAATGCTTTCCCTGGTGTTTATGTAGAAGTGGGAATTTCTGTAGGCATTTCCAGCCTGAAGACCTACCAGCTCCAGTATGGAAACATCGTCTTCGGTGAATTTTTTTCCGTCTACTTTGTTTATTAGCTCAATCACCCCAATGCAGTCGCTTCCAATGCGGATGGGTGTGGCTATCATGTTTTTGGTGATGTAGTTTGTTTTGTCTTGGACACCACGGTTAAAGCGGGTATCGGCGGGAACATCATCAACTATTACTGACTGGTTGTTTGCTATGACCCAGCCTGCAATGCTGTTTGTGTCTACAGGAACGTCTTTTGCCTCTGCACCTTTTGGTCCCAGTGCAACTGCAAAATGCAAAGCGGAGCCTTCCCTGTCCAAAAGAAGAATAGAAGAAGACTCGCACTCAACCAGACACATTGCTGATTCCAAAATGTAAACCAACACTTTGTCTGGTTCTGCATAATTAGAGTTAAGCTTGGTATTAATTTCGATGAGTGACTTTATTTTTTCTGCGCTGAACAAAAGTTGTCCTGTCATCACTCACCCATCGAAACTAATTTATTTGTCTTCTTTCTGATTCTTAAGGCTGTCTCCAATTGTGTAAGCACCGTCATCATCATTAGAAGAAGACATATACTGGGAAATTTCGGCACGAGCCTGAGCCTTCTTGTATTCCTTTACAGAGAATGCAACCTTGCCCTTTTCCACATCAATAGAAACAACGTAAACATTTACCTTGTCGCCTACATTGTACTTCTTAACAGCTTCTTCGAATGGAGTGTCGCGGTCTTCGCTAAGGTTTGCCTTGTTTACAAGACCTTCGATTCCATTTGGTGCCTTAACAAAGATACCAAAGTCTGTGATGCTGGAAACAGTTCCCTCAAGTGTGCTGCCCGGCTTGAATTCTGATGCGAATTCCTTCCAAGGATTGTCTGTGAGCTGCTTTACGCCAACGCGGATTCTGCGGTTTGAAGGATCGCATTCTGTTACGACAACATCAAGTTCCTGGTCAACCTTAATCTCGCTACCCGGATGCTTAACCTTCTTTGTCCAAGACAAGTCTTCACCGCTAAGGAATGCATCGATTCCCTCTTCAAGCTGAACAAATGCGCCTGAGTTGGTAATCTTTACAACCTTTCCGTTGAGCTTTGTGCCTACAGGATACTTGTCGCCGATTGCATCCCACGGATTTGCAGTAACCTGCTTGAGACCAAGGGAAACACGGCCAGCCTGAATGTCGTAGCCCAAAATCATGCACTTAACTTCGTCACCCTCTTTTACCATGTCGGAAGGCTTGTTAACCTTCTTTGTCCAAGAGAATTCAGAGATATGTGCAAGGCCTTCAATGCCTTCTTCAAGTTCGATAAATGCACCAAAGTCTGTGAGCTTTGTAACCTTACCGGTAACAACATCATTAACATGGTACTTTTCTTCAAAGTGAACCCACGGATCTTCGGAGAAGTGCTTGAGGGAGAGGTTGATTCTCTTTCCCTCCGGGTCAAGGCGGATAACCTTGAGCTCGATTTCCTGTCCCTTCTTTACGAAATCCTTTGGACGGGTAACATGGCCCCAGCTCATGTCGTTGATGTGGAGCAAGCCGTCGAAGCCGCCCAAGTCGATGAATGCACCAAAGCTTGTGAATGACTTTACTGTACCCTTTACGGAGTCACCAATCTTTATCTCGTTAAAGAACTTTTCGCGGTTCCTGTTGATGTTTTCTTCAAGATACTTACGGCGGTTGACTACTACGTTGCGCTTGCTGTTGCTGTAAAGGCGGTCAATGTAGAACTTGTCCTTAATACCGATAAGCTTTTCTTCCTTTTCAACCTTCTGGCTGTCTGCCTGGCTGATTGGAAGGAATGCTTCGATTCCACCACCAAGGTTGACCTTGAAGCCACCCTTTGTAACTGCTGAGATTGTACCGTCTACTGCTGTTTTATCATCGAAAGCTTTCTTAAATTCTTCCCAGAGGCGTGTCTCGTCTGCCTTGAGCTTTGAAACTTCCGGCAAACCGTCCTTTCCGCTCGGATTCTTAAGAAATACGGTAATCTTGTCCCCAACATGGGGTATTTCGTCACCGAATTCTGAAATACGGATTTGACCATCACGTCCGAGACCGATGTCTACGAAAACTGTATCGTCTCTAACTTCAACAACGGTACCTGTTACATTACCGTTTTCAACAGACTCCATCTGATTGATAGATGCTTCCAATTGTGTGTGAATGTCGTTTGAGTCCTTTACGCCATCCATTTCCACTTCCTTCTCGTTCATACGTAACCCTTAATTAAGCGTTTATTTTTGATTCTATTATCTCA
>JAILHV010000062.1 GCA_024695625.1 Treponema sp. | reverse complement strand
GGATGCCTTTAAATTTGGCCTTGAAAGCAAGATTGTGGAAATCCTCCAGGAAATAAAGGACAATAAGGATCCCCGCTTTGTAAACGCCGTATACGATTTGTTCCAGGAAACAAAGAGCAACGGTGTCCGCGAGAAGATTCTCAACTATTTTGCGGCCTTGGAAGACCCATGCCTTGAAGACTATGCCGTAGACATTGTAAACGACCCCTACGGAAAGAAGTCAAATTTGGTGGAGGCTTCATTCAATTACGTTTCAAAGGTAAAGAGCCAGAGTGCCCTGCCGGGACTTGTAGAAATCATTGCAAAGGAAGAAGAGGAATTTTTCCTAAAAGCCCTTGTTGCCATTGGCGAAGTTGGCGGAAGTGACGAAGCCCGCTTTTTGGCACAGTTTATGGAAAGGGCAGACCTTAATCTTCCAGAGCGTCAGGCCCTTGTAAAGGTTTTGGGAAAGCTCAAGGCTGTTGAAACCTACGACAAAATGGCATCCCTTGCGGAAGATCAGAACGAAAATTCCCACGTAAGGATGTACTGCGCAGAAGCCATTGGCCAGATGGGTAAAAGCGAAGCAGAGGACCTTCTTATAGACCTCTATGAAGATGAAGACCCAAATTTCCGTGCATACGTAATAAGGGGACTTTCAAACTTTAGCGATGACCGTGCCCACAAGGTTATTGAACAGGCATTGCGCGACTCCCACTACAAGGTCCGCCTCGAAGCCATTGCCACTGTGGAAAAACAGGGCATTATGTCAGCCGTTCCCTATCTTGTATACCGTTGCAAGGACACCAAGGAAGAGAAACTGGTCCGCGACAAGTGCTGCAAGGTTCTTGCAAAACTTAACAGTTCGGAAGGAAACGAATACCTTATTGGCGTTCTTAAAGACCCAAAGGCTTCCGATGTGCACAAGGCACAGGTTGCAGCTGCCCTTTTGGAAAACGGAAGCGGTATTTCCGATGTGATGGAGCTTGCAAAGAACACCCTGCAGAATGGAAAGCACCTTAAGCTTCGCTATGCACTTGGAAAGGAATTTGCAAAGTACGGAAGCCCCGAGTTTGCAGACCTTTGCGCCGAATACATCGCAAGCAGTGATCCTGCAACCCAGGGAACAGGGCTTGACATATTTGCAAAGGGCAAGTATGCATCCGTCATGCCTGCCGTCCGTGAACTGGCTCAGCCTGCAATAGACGAGGCTGCGGAAAAAGAGGCAAAGGAAAAGGCCCTGCTTGAAGAAGGTGCTGCTTCCGTAGCAGAAGGCGGGGATGCGTCCCAAAAGGCGGATTCCACCACTGAAAAGAAAAAAACGCGTGTCGTGAATCAGAATTCACGCAAGGCAAAGAAAATATTGGACTATATTGGCGGTTAAAAAGATGAAAAATGCAATGCTGTCACCATCCCTGCTTTCTGCGGATTTTGCAGACTTGGGGGGCGAAATTCTCAAAATTGAACGCAACGGCGGTTCCCTCGTGCACATAGACGTAATGGACGGGCACTTTGTTCCCCCTGTCTCATACGGTCAGCCCGTAATTTCTGCCATAAGAAAGTGCACGAAGCTGCCCTTTGACGTTCACCTGATGGTGGAAAAGCCGGAGCAGAGTATTCCTTCCTTCATACAGGCAGGAGCAGACTTCATCACCTTCCATGCGGAGGCCACATGCCATGCCGACTTGTGCCTGGACCTCATCCACAAGGCCGGGAAGAAGGCCGGAATTGCAATTTGTCCTGCAACCCCTGTCTCCGTCCTTGAGAATTTGCTGCCTTTTGCAGATCTTGTGCTTGTAATGACAGTAAACCCCGGATTTGGGGGACAAAAACTTATTCCATATACGGTTCAAAAAGTTCGCGCTCTTGCCGATATACAAAGGGAGAAGGGGTATAAATTCCTTATTTCCGTAGACGGTGGCATCAACCCGTCCACTGTAAATTCGGTTTTGGAAGCGGGAACAGACATTGTCGTTTCCGGCTCCTCGTTTTTTTCGGGGGAATTAAAATGGGAAAGACAAATACCATCAGGATTTTCGCAGCCGTAATGCTTTTTGCCGGTTTTCAGGCATATCTTCCGGCTGAAGACGGCACTTTTGAAGGCAATGCGTTTGCCAGCAACAAAATAGAAGCCAGGGAGCAGGGACTTGAAGCCTTCAGGATGAAGGACTGGGCAAGTTCCGTCGTCTTCCTTAGGCAGGCAGTTTCCGTACCGGCCTATTCCACGGCCAACACCTGGTACATGCTCATCATGAGCGAAATGTATGCAGGCGAATTTTCCGCTGCGGTAAAAGACTGCGATTCATTCCTCAATAACTTTGCGGACGACCCGCTTTGCAACGCCGTCCAGTACCAGAAGGGCAGGGGACTCCACTACCTTTCCAGAAACGACAGCGCGGTTCTTGTCTTGAGCGACTTCTGCCACGCAAACCCCGGTGATCCAATGTATGCATCCGCCCTCTACTGGATAGCGGAGTGTTTCTATGAAGACTGTGATTATGCCACGGCCGAGCCTCTCTACGAGCGCGTGGTAAATGAATTCCCAACAGATGCCAAGGTTCCGGACGCAAAATTCCGCCTGGAAGAAATAAAGCAGTACGGAAGGGAAGAAAAGCTCATGTATCTTCTAAAGATGACAGGCGAGGAATTCCTTAGTTCAAGGGAAAACTACGAGCGCCAACTTAGGGAATACCAGACCCAGGACATGGTAGGCCTTAGAAGCCAGCTTGGTGACGCTCAAAAAAGGATAAAGGAACTTGAAACCCAGTCTTCCAAGAGCGAACTTGAAGCAAGGCAGTCAAGCGGCCAGTCTTATGAAAACGAGTCTTACAACAGCAAGGGTGTTGCTGATGAGGACCTTGCCGCACTAAAGGCAAAGGCTGCATTCCTTGAAAGGGTTCTTGAGCGCAAGGAAGCAGAAAGCCAGAAGCGTCCGGAGTAGAACTATGAAACTTTCGATTTTTTTTAAGAAGACAGGCTTTTCCTGCCTGCTGTTGCCGCTTTTTGTCTCTGCAATGCCCCTCTCCCTCTCTGCAAAGGAGTCTCAATCCTATGACGTGGACAACTTTACGGGCTGGGCATACAAAAAGGACTCTTCATTTTCCGTCTCCGAAGGAAAGATAAAGCTTTCGGTAAAGCAGGGAACAGGTTCCTTTTGCATTTATGCGATAAACAGCAAGGGGGCAGAAGTGCCGCTTTTGTCCGCCAATGATTCATTCAGCGCAAACCATTTTGGCGTAAGAATCGGAAACCACGAATACAACCTCAACAGGGAATCGGGCGTTACCTGCCAGTCCCGCCGCACTCCATACGGGGCACAGCTTGCCTATACGATAAAGAAGCAGGGTATCGTCGTCGTGGACTTTAGCTTTATGCCGTCAGATTCATCCTCCACTGTAGCAGACGTACTCCGTGTAAGTGCCTACCTGGTCAACCTGGGAAAAAAGAAGCAGACCTTCAGCTTCAAGGGCCTGTTTGACACGGTGCTTGGCGAACCCTCAGGCCTCCATTTTGCTACGGCCACAAGGGATTGCATAGACAAGGAATTACAGTTTGACTCAATGGACGAAGACAAGTGGATTTGCTCTACAAACGGAGAGACATCCGTCCAGTTTTTCTTCAAGGGAAAGGGAATCACCCAAACCCACGAAGTAACCCTCTCCAACAAGGACACTTTGACAAAGAATTCCTGGGTTCCAGCCGTAAAGGGCGAGCGCAGCTTCAATTCAGTCCTTTCCTACAACAATTCCGCCCTCTGCGTAAACTGGCCTGAAATTCAGCTTGAAAAGAACGACTCAAGGGTAATCACCTTCTATGTTTCCGTTGGAACAGACAATGAGCCTGCCGCCGGTGATGAATTCCTTTCCGCACTGGAAGAAGGCCGCACAGTCCTTCATGAATGCGAGCCAAAGGACTTCTCTGACCTATTTGCCGGTGTGGAAGAAGAAAAAAAGGTCAAGAAACCACGCAAGGACGCACTTGGCGCAAAGTGGTGGGTCGGAATGCCAAACATAGCCTCCTACTACGAGGAAGAAGAAGAGGATGGCGATTCCCCGCTGGATTCAGCAGAAATAGCTAAGGATGCGCAAAATGCAAACTCCCCGGATTCAGCAAAGCTTGCCTCCGAAAAAAACATATCTTCTGCAAAAGCCTCTGCACCAGCAAAAAACAAATCCTCTGCAAAGGCAGACGACAAGCCCATAGTCATAACAGAGGAGCAACTGGACACAAAATACATTCATAACCTCATAAACTACATAAAATCGCTGGAAAATGACAGCGAACTTATTGACCAAGAAGAGTTAAATCGTTTAAATAAGGAGTTGGACGCAATTTTAGAAAAAATCCGGAGTATGAATTAATAATGAAGCGCACCGTATTGGACGAAGCCAGAAACCTTATGCGCAGGAGAAAATTCCACTATGCCATAACACTGCTGGAATCACATTCTGCAAATTACAAGGGCAGCTTTGAGTTTTACCTTGCACTGGGAACATCATGCCTCTATGTTGGCGATGAAGGCAATGCGGTAAAGTACTACGACCTTGCGCGTGAAATAAAAATCCAGAACACCGAGCTCCTCCTTGGACAGGCAGTAATCTTCCTTCGCAGGGGGGCCACGGAAAGAGCCATTGAATACTACATGGACGTCCTCAATATTTCCCCCGGCAACGAGACAGCCCGCGCCGCAATGGAATTCATCAGGACCGTCAAAGACTATACGGACATCTGCAAGCTAAAGGACACGGGAGAAATAAAAAGATACTATCCCCCGCTGGGCATGAACCCCGACATAGTGCGCAATTGCGTGCTTCTGGGCCTCCTCGCCGGAATTGCAATCTCCATAAGCATAGTAACATGCAGCGTCACTTCTTCAAAAAAGACCCCGGCAACAGACGACTTTGACCCCATCGCCCTCACAAGCGACGAGCAAAAGAATGCGGTTCAGGATGACCTTGGCGGAAGCTACGTAGACGACTACATCTTGGACGACAAGCAGATAAACAAAAGCTACGAAGACGCAATAAAACTCTTTAAGGCAAAGCGCGAAAACGCAGCCCTGGTGGAAATTAACCGCCTAACCTACAGCAATGCATCTTCTTCCATAAAGGTAAAGGCTTCAAACCTAAAGGAACAGCTCTTCAAGGACCCAAAGACCCACGCCGACCGCGACCCGGAATTTTCCACTTTGCGCGACAACTATTCCTGGGAAGACGTTGTGGACAAAAACACCGGTGGCCTAAAGAACCTCTTCCGCGACTGCTACGTAGTCTGGGTGGGAAAAATCGCCAACGTAGAAACTTCGCCGGACGGCAGCTGGAAGTGCACGCTTTTGGTCTACAACAAGGAGTTCAACAAGTTCTTCGGCTACCTTACCGTAAACTTCGACTCCGCCCAGCCATCCGTAAACGAGGAAAACCCAATAGCAATCCTTGGCCGCCTGCGCCCCGAGGGTGGAAAGTTCTGCATGGACGGCAGGGTTGTCTTCCAGTCAATAAAAAACAGCGACCTCTACGAACTTTTGAGCCAGCTAAAACTCTAGAATTTTCTCTTTTTTCTTTTTTGGAGCATCTTGCCTATTTAAACCACCAGCTAAAATGCAACCAGTAGGGAAGGCCATTTATTACCCGCTTTCCAGGGCTCCGCTATCGCTCCGGCCCGCTTCCGCGGTCTTGCTGCGCAACCCTTCCAATCGGGGCTAGGTTTGCCAGAGGAAAATCCATCCTTGGATTTTCCTCTGGATTGCAGAATCGCCAGCGATTCTGCATGCGCTAAGCCGCCCTCCATGGCTTTTTACTCTTTGGCAAGTAAGTAGTGTCAGCGAAGCCGGGGTTCAGCATCTCTTTTGCAAATAAAATATTCAAAATGAGGCAGTGGGACGTAGGAAAAAAGTAAGGAGGGACCCTTTAGGGAGGATTCCTTGATTTTTTCCGTTACGGCTTGACGCTACGCTGCCAGTTGGGACCCGCTGACTCATTTTGAATATTTTATTTTATATCTCATGCTGAAGATCTGGCAAACTGTCTTAATCCGCTTGCACATTCTGCTTGAATCTGCTAAAATATCCCTGTTTAGGAATTTTTTCAAAAAATTACAAAAAAAATTGCGCAAACAAGTCACTTTCTGTACTTTTTTTGATAAATATATAGTAGGACGGTAAAATAAAAATTGCCGTGCAAACTAATTTCTTGGAGGAAATAAATTGGCAAAGGCTGCGGAAGAAAAGATGCCTTCGGAAATGGCTGACAAACTAAAGGCACTGGAGGCGGCAAGGCTTCAGATAGAAAAACAGTTCGGCTCAGGCTCCCTCATGAAGCTTGGAACCCAGACGGACATTACTGGCGTGGACGTAATCCCTTCAGGCTCAATCCTCTTGGACGAGGCACTGGGCGTTGGCGGCTATCCGCGCGGCAGAATCATAGAAATGTACGGCCCGGAAAGCTCCGGTAAGACAACGCTTGCCCTTCATGCCGTTGCAGAGGCTCAGAAACTTGGCGGAATTGCGGCTTTTATCGATGCAGAGCACGCACTTGACCCAATCTATGCAAAGAACCTGGGTGTAAACATAGACGAGCTTTGGGTTTCCCAGCCAGACACAGGTGAACAGGCTCTTGAAATCTGCGAAAACCTTGTTCGTAGCGGTGCAGTGGACATAATCGTAATAGACTCCGTTGCAGCCCTTACTCCCCAGAAGGAAATCGAGGGCGAGATGGGTGATTCAGTAATGGGTCTCCAGGCACGCCTTATGAGCCAGGCCCTGCGCAAACTTACGGCTATCGTTGGAAAGAGCAAGTGTACGGTTGTATTCATAAACCAGATCCGCATGAAAATCGGTGTTATGTTCGGCAATCCTGAGACAACTACCGGTGGAAACGCGCTAAAGTTCTATTCATCCGTCCGCCTTGAAATCCGCAGGATAGAGACTATCGACGGTAAGGGCGATGAGGAGGCTCTCGGTAACCGCGTGCGCGTAAAGATTGTAAAGAACAAGGTTGCGCCTCCATTCCGCAAAGTGGAGCTTGACATCTACTTTGGACGCGGTGTTAATGCAAGCGCATCCCTTTTGGATTCAGCGGTAAAGCATGGCCTTATAGACAAAAGGGGCGCATGGTATACCCGTGGAGACGAAAAGGTCGGCCAGGGTAAGGAAAATGCCGTTTCCTATATCGAAAACAACACCGACTACCGCATAGAGCTTGAACATACCCTTCGCGAAAAGATTTTCCCGGGACAGGTTCTGCGCACAAAGGAAGGTGAGGTTGTAACGGAAGACCAGATCCGCGAGTACGAAAAACAGATGAAGGCAAAGGGTGTTGGCGTGCCGGCTTCAGCCAAGGAAGAGTCCTCCGAAGTGGCTCCACCAGCTGCTTCATCTGAAAGTGCTGCGGCAGAGGGCACAAAGGCAAAGACCAGAGGCAAGACCGCTGCAAAGGCTGAATCCAGTGTTCAGTCCCTGGCAATGGCTGCGTCAGAAGACAAGCCTACACCGGAGGAGCTTTTCTAATGACCTATGTTGTGCTGGGGCTTGGGTCAAACACTTATTACGGGCATCTTTCTTCTGTAGAGTTGCTCGCAAATGCCTGCACCCAGCTAGCGGACGTTTTGGAAGATATGAAAATTTCCTCTCTGTACAAAAGTGCGCCCATGTACTATCTTGATCAGGAAGAATTTTTCAACATGGCGGTTTCTGGTTTCTACAAAAAGGATGCCTTTAGCCTGCTTGAAGAAATACATTCCATAGAAGCAATGTGGGGCCGTGACAGGTCAAAAGAAATCCGCAACGGTCCGCGCCCGCTCGACATAGACATAGAACTCTTCGGCAAAGAGAAAATATCGTCACCAACGCTTACGGTTCCACATGAAAGGCTTTTGGAAAGGGCATTCGTCCTTGCACCCCTGCTTGAACTTTTGCCCCAAAATGCCGATGTAACAATAGGCTCCCCGGACTTTTACAAAAAAAATCTGGAAGCCGCTGTTCAGAACAGGCAGCAGATTGAAAAAATCATGGATTCATCAGAATTCAGTGCTTTATTACAGAGTGTGTCTGACGGCAATAATGAAAATGCGTACGGGGGATAATTTTATGGAAGGGAACGCAGTTCAGGATAACGTTGCAGTGGAAAACGGAGAAGGCAAGCCTTTTGGTGGCGGGCAGCACAAGTTTACGGCCGGAAAATTCGAAGGGCCCCTTGACTTGCTCTGGAGCCTTATCCGCGAAAACAAAATAAATGTCTATGACATACCGATTGCAGAAATAACGGAACAGTTCCTTGATTACCTGGACTATGTGGTGGAAACCAATCTCCAGGACCTGAGTGAATTCTATTTGTGGGCTGCAAAGCTTGTCGAAATAAAAAGCCGCTTTCTCCTCCCTCTGGAGGCAAAGTACGATGACGATGAGAGCATGGAAGACCCGCGCACCGAGCTTGTCGAGCAGCTCATCGAATACCAGCGTTTCAAGAAGCTTTCGGAGCTTATGGAAGAGCAGGAAGAGCAGAGCGAATGGAGCTTTGAGCGCAAGAAGATAGAGCGCATGCTTCCATTCGAGGAAGACGAGTCCCAGTGGCAGAAGGTGGACACATGGGCTCTTTTGCAGGACATGCAGAAGATTTTCCGCAATCTCACCAACGTGAACCAGGACGAGCGCATCTTGAACATGAGGGAGGATATCTCCCCCAACGAGAAGATTACTCTTATGAACGAGCTTCTTGACAAAAAGGGCGAATGTATGTTTACTGATTTGATTACACGCCATGGAAACGAACTGGATGTAATCTGCGCCTTTATAGCCATACTGGAGGCTGTAAAATTCAGAATGGCAGAAATTTGGCAGAATAAAATGTTTGGAGATATAAAAATATGCAGGAAGAAGCAGGCAGCGTAGAAGAGCCTTTGGATCAGACCTCAGACAAGACGGAGCCTACTGTTACGGAAGAGCAGCAAAATCCCGCTCAAAAAAAATCATCTAAAAAGAAAAAGGACTCTGTTCCCACGGTAGATGATGTTGTGACCAAGGAAACAGAGGCGGAAGAGCCTGTTGAAAAGTCCGAAGTTCCTGAAGCAGATGGGCAGGATTCTTCTAATGAAGCTCAGGCAGAAGATGCGGAAAGCAAAGAAGCCCCCAAGGTCCATGTTGACGATGACAACCTTGATTCTGAAGAAAGGGCAGTCCTGGAGCAAAAGTATGCTGAACTCAACCTTGACACGGAGACAGCCCTTGTAGAGACTGTTCTTTTTCTGGAAAGCGAGCCACAGACCATGGAAAACCTTGCAAAGATAACACGCCTTTCGCAGGATGTCGTGGAAGAGTGCATTGGCCGCCTAAAGGAAAAGTATTCCCAGCAGGATTCCGGCATAGAAGTCTCCCAGATAATCGGCGGCTGGATGCTTACCCCCAAAAAGGAATGCTTCGACTTTGTAAAAGAAAGGTACGGAAAGAAGAATGAGGGCAGGCTTAGCAAGGCTGCGATAGAAACTCTTTCAATTATTGCCTACAGCCAGCCCATTACCCGCGCAGAGATTGAAAGCATAAGGCATGTCAATGCGGACAACATGATGAGGCTTCTTTTGGACAGAAAATTCATAAAGGAAGTCGGTAAGAAAGATATTCCTGGAAAGCCCATCCTGTACGGAACTACGGATGACTTCCTTGAATTCTTCCATTTGCAGAGCATTGCGGATTTGCCGCAGCTTGATGAAAAAGAAAGCGAGAGGTTCGAACTTGCCCGTTAACGAAGGATTCAAAGAGAAAGATTCATACCGCCTGCAGCATTACATGGCAAAGGCAGGCGTTGCAAGCCGCAGGGCCAGCGAGCAGATTATACTCTCAGGGCGAGTTTCTGTTAACGGTGCCACGGTGACGGAACTCGGCACAAAGGTTGGGCCGGAAGACAAGGTGTGTGTGGACGGAAAAGAGATTAGGCTTGAGACTGCAATGCGCTACGTTCTTTTGAATAAGCCTGCCGGTTACGTCTGTTCTCTTTCCGACGAAAAGGGCCGCCCGGTTGCGTCCGATTTGCTAAAGGATGCCTACAGTGAGCGCCTATATAACGTTGGCCGCCTGGACATGTTCTCCTGCGGACTTATCATATTCACAAACGACGGTAATTTTGCAGCCAGGCTTTCCCATCCGTCTGCAGAGCTGGAAAAAGAATACATAGTGGACACAAGCCTTCCTTTGCCCCGCAGCCTCGCAGATGACTTTATGGAAGGCGTACGCGTTGACGGTGTGTTTTACCGCTGCAAGGAAGCGGAGGAGCTTAATGCCCGCAGAATGAGGATTGTCCTTGTGGAAGGAAAGAACCGGGAAATAAGGCGGGTATTCGAATCTCGGGAAATCGGGATAAAGGCCCTTACTAGAATCAGGATAGGCTGCGTGGGCATAGACGGCCTGCAGTACGGTCAGTTCCGCGACCTTACGCAAAAGGAAGTTCAGGCGCTTTTAAAGCTCTGCACAAAGAAAGATTATTAGAAGGAGAAAAAAATGGTTGTAGCTATAGACGGACCTGCAGGAACAGGAAAAAGCACCGTTGCACATCAGGTTGCAAAGGATTTGGGGCTTGTATATCTTAACAGCGGCAGTTTTTACCGCGCACTTACTCTTTCAGCAATAGAGGCTGGCATTTCCCCCGATGATGCGGATGCAGTGCTTGAGCATGCAAAGAAGCAAAAGCTTGACTACGTGGATGCCCGGCTTATCCTAAACGGAGTGGACGTTGACGACCAGCTTCACCAGGACAAGGTTGACTCTGCGGTAAGTAAGGTTTCATCAATCGTGGAACTAAGGCACCTGGTAAACGCTAGAATGCGCGAAATCGTGCAGAATCTGAGCATCATCTGCGAGGGCAGGGACATGACGACCGTTGTCTTCCCCAACGCCGAGCATAAGTTTTTCTTGGACGCAAGCATAGACGTACAGGCAAAAAGGCGCTTTGACCAGGGGGTGAGCAACCTTACTCTGGAAGAAATCAAGGCTGCAATCATAAAAAGGGACGAAATGGACAGAAAAAAGGCCGAGGGATCGCTAAAAAAAGCACCGGATTCCTTTTATATTGACACATCAGACTTGACCATATCGCAGGTTTGTGAGATAATAGAATCAAAAATAAACGCTTAATTAAGGGTTACGTATGAACGAGAAGGAAGTGGAAATGGATGGCGTAAAGGACTCAAACGACATTCACACACAATTGGAAGCATCTATCAATCAGATGGAGTCTGTTGAAA
>JAILHV010000051.1 GCA_024695625.1 Treponema sp. | reverse complement strand
AGGAAATAGGAGGTAGCCCCGGATGTTAAAAGGCAGGCATATTATAGAACCCGGAGATTTAAGTGTTTCAGAAATTGATGAGATTTGTTCTTTGGCAGAACAGATTTTAGTAGATCCTGTTTCTTTTCAAGATGTGTGCCGCGGGAAAATTCTTGCGACACTTTTTTTTGAGCCAAGTACCAGAACCCGCCTTTCTTTTGAAGCGGCAATGCTACATTTGGGCGGAACAGTAGAAGGCTTTGCAGACGCAAGCTACACATCTTCCACAAAGGGAGAAACACTTGCAGACACAATCCGCGTGGTAAGTTCCTATGTAGACGTAATTGCCATGCGCTCCCCAAAAGAAGGAGCCGCGCTTTTGGCTTCCCAGTTCAGCGCATGTCCGGTAATCAACGCGGGAGACGGCGGACACTACCACCCAACGCAGACCCTTACAGACCTTACCACAATCCGCATGCTGCAGGGCACTTTGGAAGGCCACACCATAGGCTTCTGCGGAGACCTAAAGTTTGGCCGCACGGTACACTCGCTTGCAAAGGCAATGTGCCTCTACCCCAAGAACAAGTTCGTCTTTATAAGCCCCAAGGAACTGGAGCTTCCCGAATACTACATAAAGTCTGTTCTAAAACCAGCCGGGGTAGAATTCACAACGGCAGAGCGCCTGGAAAACGTTATCGGTGACCTGGACATCCTCTACATGACCCGCGTACAAAAGGAACGCTTCTTTAACGAGCAGGACTACATCCGCCTAAAGGACAGCTACATTCTGGACAAAGCAAAGATGAGCCTTGCCCGCAAAGACATGATTGTCCTGCACCCCCTTCCCCGCGTAAACGAAATTGCCCCGGAAGTGGACGAAGACCCAAGAGCCGCCTACTTTAAGCAGGTAAAATTTGGCATGTACGCCCGCATGGCCCTAATGTCAAAGCTGACCGGCTGCCTGTAAGCAAGAAAGGAGAAAACAGAATGATTAATATAGCCGAAATAAAAAACGGACTGGTAATTGACCACATTCAGGCAGGACTTGGCTGGAAAGTATTCAAGTGGCTTGGCCTGGACGAAGCCAAATTCACCTGTGCGCTAATCGTAAACGCCATTTCCAAGAAAACTGGAACCAAGGACATAATCAAAATAGACAACATCCTGAACATTGACTACAGCGTGCTTGGTTTTATAGACCCCAACATAACCGTAAACGTAATCCAAGACGGCCAGATTGTCCGCAAAATCAAGATGGAGCTGCCGGAAAAGGTGGAAAACGTAATCCACTGCAAGAACCCCCGCTGCATTACGATTACAGAGCATTACGTTCCCCAGGAATTCCGCCTGGTGGACAAGAACCTAAAGCAGTACCGCTGCATCTATTGCGATGCCCTCTACACCGCAGGAACCGTAGGAGAAGACTAATGGCAGCAAAGCAGCTTTTAATTTACAACGCACACATAGTTGATGCCCGCACAGACAAAAAGGGTGCAATCCTTGTAAAAAACGGCAAAATCCACTCCATGCCATCATCAACAGAGCTAAAAAAGCTGCTTGCCGACCCTTCCATCCCCGCTTTTGACGCAAAAGAGCTAACCCTGCTCCCAAGCTTCATAGACATGCATGCCCACTTCCGCGACCCCGGTCAGACGCAAAAAGAAGACATTGTTTCCGGTTGCCATGCCGCCGCCGCCGGTGGATTTGGAACCCTTGTCCTTATGCCAAACACGTCCCCGGTTGTCTCTTCGCAAAAAGAAGCCCTTGCCAACAACCAAAAAGCAGAAGAAACAGGCCTTGCCCACGTAATCCAGAGCGTAAGCATAACATCCCGCTTTGACGGAAAAACCATAAGACACCTTGACCAGCTAAAAAAGACCCAAGTTCCACTAATCACAGAAGACGGCCACGAAGTAACGGACAGCAGCGTAATGCTTGCCGCAATGAAAACCGCCGCCAAAAAAGGCCTAATCGTAAGCTGCCACAGCGAAGACCCCTTCCTTGCCCAGGCCGCCCGCCCCTTACGCAAAGCCGCACTTGAACTGCTAAAGAAAAACAATGGCCGCCCCTCTGCAAAAGACAAAAAAGAAGCCGCCGCCTACCTAAAAGAAGCAGACTCTTTACTTGCCGCCGCAGAAGACGCAGCCACCTACCGCAACATCCGCCTGGCAGAACTTGCAGGATGCCACATACACCTCTGCCACGTAAGCACGGAAGAAAGCCTTAAAGCCGTAATCAGCGCAAAAAAGCGAGGGGTAAACGTAACTTGCGAAGTAACCCCCCACCACATAGGCCTTTCCTCCAAAGGCGAAAACATCTTTAACATAGTAAACCCGCCGCTAAGAAGCCAAGCCGACAGAAACTTTCTTATACAGGCACTAAAAAAAGGAGACGCAGACGTAATTGCAACGGACCACGCACCGCACACAATGCAAGACAAAGCAGAAGGATCCCCGGGATTCAGCGGACTTGAAACAGCCTTTGCGGTCTGCAACACAACCCTTGTAAAAGAAAACGCCTTCACCCTAAAACAGCTCTCCGCCCTAATGTCTGCAAAACCAGCCGAACTACTTGGACTAAAAAAACGCGGACTCATTGCACCCGGAT
>JAILHV010000026.1 GCA_024695625.1 Treponema sp. | reverse complement strand
GCGGGTGGAGCGGTAACCCTAAAAGACAACGCAATCATTGGACAAACAGTTGACGATGAAGATGACCATCCATATCCCGCAACGACTAATATCAACTATGCAACAGAAAATGGAGGCGGTGTCTACATTAATGGCGGAGCCTTCACAATGGAAAACAGCTCCAAGGTTTCATTCAACTATTCAGCAAACCATGGCGGGGGAATATATATAAGAGACGGTTCTTTAAGCATATCATCCTCGTCGGCATCCGTATGCAACAATGCGGCCATAGGAGGAGGTGGAATATTCGCAGACGGAGCCACAATCGACTTATATGGCAGCGTAAAGAAAAACCACGGTAATGCTTGTGGCGGAATAGAGCTTTTCGGAGGAGACCTTACCACATATTCAGGCTCAGTCATTTCAGGCAACACACAATCGGTTGGCGCTTCAAACCATTATGGAAGCGAATTAGTTATAGAAAGTCCAGGCTCTGAGGTAAACATGCTGGGCGGAACTATAAGCTCAAACCAAAATTACGATGTAAGCATAGACGACGGCACGTTCAAAATGAAGGATGCCGCACAGGCTGGAAAAGTCTGCGTAAAAGACGGCGAAACAATAGAAATTTTAAATACGCTTTCTTCCTACCCAGCAGCCACAATAACACCTGTAGATGACTTTGGTGCCCTGGGCGCGCCAAACTACGATATGAGCGTTACGGTGCTTTCAAATCAGACATCCAACAATACAAAATTTGCCGTAGCACCAGACGCTTCTGGTAACCTTTGGGGAATAGATAGCAGTGGCTATCTGATTCCAGCTCAAAGCAAAAACAACGATTCAAGCGATATAACAATTAGAGATGATTCAAAACCATACGCCATAACAGGGTCTGGCACCGGTCAATTGGATATACATAATAGTTCTTCCGGTTCAAACTATACGGTCTTACTAAATGGCTTCACTAAAAACTATTTTAACAGCAGCAGTGCCCTCAGGCTAGTAAACGACGAATCCTCCAGCATGAATGTCCACATGTATCTTAGCGGAACAAACTCTGTAACAGGAGACAATCATGGAGGGCTAAAACTCTGTGGTCTCTCAGGTTCAACGCATTACACCACCCTAATTTTTGATACCACTTCATCAGGCTCGCTCACCTTTGACGCCATTACACAAACTGACTTACAGATAGAAAATGTAACCCCAACATTCATAATTGCAGACGGTTGCAGCTTCACAGGAACTGTCGGCAGCACAACATACACCGATCCCGCTACTTTCTTTATCGCCGCAGCAACAAACACAAGTGGAAGCACCATCACACTAACGCGCCCGTAACAAGACAAATCCCGAAGGGGCAGTTTTACCAAGAAGGCCGCTCCAAAAGAAAAAGATGATTATAGAATTCCGCCCCAGGGGATTCCAAAATTTTTGCAAAGTGTTTTGTATTCTTCTTCCTGGACAGCGCTTGCAGAGGTTACAAAAAATGAAGCGTCTGGAAAAGAGGATATTTGATCCAAAGATTTTTGCCCGTCTAGATTAAGGCCTGCATCTTGCTCTACCCTAAGGGCCTGCTTTGCAACCCCTTCCCTGCTGTCCACAACGCGCACGTTCTTTCCTGCCGCCGCCTGAATGTCTTTTGCAATGTGGGTAAAGTGGGTACAGCCAAGGATTATGGTGTCGCAGTCATTTTGTGCAAAAAAGTCTACCGCAGGTTTTACGGCATCCATTCTTTCCTGCATTGAAGAGGTAAAAAGCTTTTCTTCTATAAAAGAGACAAGGTCCGGGTCGCCGCGCAAAAATACCTGGCAGTCGCTTGCAAATTCGCTTACCAGCCTTTGGTTGTAGGGATGGCGCACGGTGGCGTTTGTTGCAAGAAGCCCTATCCTTTTGTTTTTGGTTACCCTTGCGGCAAGTCTTATTGCGGGAACAGTTCCCACGATTGGAAGGGAGGGAAAGGCAGAGCGCAATTCCGGAAGGGTCGTTACGCTGATTGTATTGCAGGCAACCACAATTGCACGGGGATTCCATTTTTCCACGATGAGTTTTACTGCACTTGAGGCGCATGCCAAAATTTGCCCGGATGATTTTTCTCCGTAGGGAAAGTGCAGGGTGTCGCCCAAATAGATGCAGCGGCTTTGAGGGGATTTTTCCTTTAGCTCAAGCATGTAGGGAATTCCGCCAGTTCCGCTGTCCAAGAATGCAAAGTCAATATAAGGTCTTGTAGAAGTGTTCATTTTTATTACCGTTCAGAAAGCCGCCATTAGCCAAAGAGTGACTCAAAGGCTTTTTTTGCATCTTCTGCTTTTTTGCTTGCGGAACCCGCTGCACCTGAAGTCCACTCCCTTTTTATGCGGAAGGTGTCGCAAAAGTTTGCCTTTTCCTTGTCCGCTACAAGTTCCTCGGTGCTTTCGTGGCAGTCGTGATAGCTTCCCGGCTCGTAAAAAAGGCAATTCCTGCACGAATGCAAGTCCGAGTGGCATTCAGGACATTCAGAGGCCCTGGAGACAGTTTCCAAAGTGACGGTTTTTCCGCATTTCCAGCACATGATTCAATTTTAACCATTTGACTAAATGATTTCAATACCGTAAAGTATTTGTATGTACTCTTTTCAGAAATGCCAGTGCCCAGGATGCACAAAACCAGCCATTACGCTTTACGATGAAAACGGAAACATAATGGAAGACCAGAATTGGTGCCTGGAGCACAGCCCAGACAAAGATTTTGTAAGAGAAAACCTCCACAAGTACCTGCAAAGCCACGACAGGATAATCGGCATGAATGCAGAGGGGCTAAAAATAGAAAACTGGAATATTTCCGGCAAGCGTTTCTACGGCTGCAACCTCCAGCACTGCACTTTTTCAAACCTTCACGGAGACAACATAAGGCTTCGCATGTGCATGCTGGACTTTTCCGTCTTTACCGACTGCAGCTTTTTGCACGGCAACACCCAGTTCTGCTCTTTTGCTGGCTCCAAATTTGTGCACGTGCTTTTTACCAACAGCGACATGATTCACAACAACTTTAACGGAATCACCGCCTACCAGTGCAGCTTTGACGATTCAGACCTCTACAACAGCCGTTTTATAAAGGCAATGCTCATAAACACGTCAATGAACAACTGCAACCTAAAAAAAACCGTCTTCTACGAGTCCATGAGGGAGGGCGTGGGATTCAAGCTTTCCAACACAAGGGAATCGCTTCTTGACCGCAACAAGGGCGGGCTCATGGGAGACTTTGGAATCCGCTACAAGGACATGGATGACGTCCTGCTGCCAAGAAGCGATGATGACAAGAAGGAGGTATTCCTTTGAAAATATATTTTCACCTCTGCCTTGATGAATTCTCAAACAGCTACCTCGTTGTGAACGATGACCCCAAGGTTATGGAAGCTTTAATCATAGACCCGGTCGTTGTTTCAGAGGAAATCATAAACCAGATAGAAAAAGGTGGCTACAAGCTTACGGGTGTCCTTATAACCCACAACAGGGAAAGCCTGATTCATCCGCTTACGACGCTAAAAAAAATATATTCTCCATATATCTATGCGGCTGACTACGAGATTGCCGGCAGCAAGTCCATCGTAATTCACGGAGACGGCCACCTTAAGGTTGCAGGGCTTGAAGTTGAATACTACTCGGTACCGGGACACGCCTCGGACAGCATGCTTTTCAAGATAGGAAACATACTCTTTACAGGCGACGTAATAACTTCCGGTATCATAGGCGAAACATCCGGCTCCTATTTTAAGGGAATGCTCTGTGAGAACATAGAAAAAAAGATTTACTCGCAGACGGACGGAACTGTAATCATGCCGGGACACGGGCCGCCATCAACTGTTGCGGCAGAACGCAGGTTCAATCTGGACACAAACGAAAAGAAGCGGCAATCCTAGGGCAAGGACTACATGCCTGGTAACATACCGGGCAAAAATCCGAAAGCCCTCTAGCACAAAAGCCTGAAAAGTCTTTCAAGGTCGGAGTCAAACTGCTCGGTTGAAGCCTTAAGTTCCTTTAGGAAGCCTGATTCATTCAGCTTGCCTACAACCGCCTCCATCTCATCCCTGTTGCGGAATGTTATTGTGCGGAAGAAGTCCGTATAGTCCTTGTCGCGGGACGTAATTGAAGACTCCAGCATGTTGAGCGAAACGTAGGCCACGTCATTCATTATATTCCTAAAAATCTCCGGCGTAAATTGCTCAACAGGAATTGAATAGAGGTAGGACAAAATGTGTATTGCGTAGCGGGCCTTGTATTCAGCATAGTGGCTCTGGCATTCAGCATAGAATTCATGCACTTCCTGCCAGCTTACAATCTTTTTTTCTTTTATACTTGCAAAAAGCTCAAAAACTTTTTTCTCGGGAATAACCTGTCCGCCAGCATTGACCCATTTGGTATAGAGGGGGATTTTCAAGATGCAGTCAATATGTTCCCGCGTAAGGCTTTCCACACCCTTGCCTTTTGCCCATTCAATAAGGCTGTCTGCGGCGAAATACTTTGCAATGCGCCTGTATTCCTTGTAGCCCTGGGCAGGCTTAAAGATGAGGGCACCGTATTTTTTCTGGCAGCGGTCATCCGTAAGGATAAACTTTGCATCCTGGTTCTGGTGAAGATAGTCCTTGGCAGTCTGCAGCAGTTCGTCGCCTGTCTGGGTGAAAGCTTTTTTGCGGAATTCGTCCAGCAGCTGAGGGGCTGGATTTGAAAGAGTCATCCTTTTGTTGGCTTCTGCAGGAAGCTTTAGGTAGCGGGATGTCAGTTCAATCAGGCGGTGAATGGCCTTAAGCACTTCCTGAATAGTGTCTGGTGCAAAGGGATTGGTCTCGATTGTTTGCACCTTAACAAAGCGCTTGTCGCGGGCAGCAAACTTGTACTTGTTGCGCACCACGGCATACATGTTGTATAGGAACCAGTAGCCCGGCATTATGTGTACCGCGCATGGATGGCCGTAGTTTCCGTCGCTGTCCGGCGGCGTAAGCAGACAGAAGGGATAGGTAATGTTAAGCTCGTTCTGGTATGAACCCTTGGCGGCAAGAACAAAGCTTGCAAAATAAGAGTCGTACTTAAAGTCTGAACAAAGGCCTGGCCAAAAGCCCCTTCCCGCAACCATCTCTCCGTCCGGTGAGCGCGAGTTGTGGTTGCTGCCGATTGTGGCGGCGCTTGCAATGTTGCTCTGACCCATAACGGTGGAAGCAATCAGAAAGGATGAATTGTGGTGCTGCTCGTGGAAGGGGAAAATCAGGTTGTTAAGAAGCTCGCAGCAGGAAACAGTTGAATTGTCCCCCAGCACGGAATTCAAAAGGCGTGCCCCGTACTTTAGCTGGCAGTTCCTTCCTATTACAAAGCGTACTGCAACAGCCTGGTAAAAGACGTGGCTTCCATAGCCCATTATTCCGTTAACAAGTTCAACACCCTCCCCTATCTGGCTTGGTTCATCTTCGGAAGAAAGGACGGTTATGTTCTTTAGCTTAAAGGCCCCCTTGATGTATGCGTTGCGGCCAATTTTTGCATCCTTTAGCAAAGTGCAGTTTTTGATTACGGCATCATCTTCTACTATTCCGTAGGTGTTGCACTTTTTGTCGTTGCCGTATTCGGTAAGATCCACAAAGCCCTTCATAAGAACCTTGTCTTCCCTGTAGCGTGACCAAAGGAAAGCGTCCGCAGGAATCATGTCTGTAAATGGAAGGACGCTGCGCTCATTGTTTTCGTTACCAACACCAATCCATATCCTGTTTTTTTCTGCCTCACCCTCTTTTAAAATTCCTTCGCCGAATTTTGAATGGTGGGTGCAGGACATTTCCTGTATGTTAAAAAGAAGGACCCGGTTTGCAATGCGGTAGTTTTCCAGGTAGCTAACGTTGTGCATAACGCAGTCATCGCCTGTTGCAACATTTTTTAGGAAGGAACGGTAAATGCCAGTCTTTAGTTCAAGGTCATGGAATTTTAGGGTTGCAGGCCTTATTGAACCAAGGACAACCCAGCCAGAAAATTCACTCTGAATAATCTGCTCCGGAAAAAACTCTCCTGGCTTTGCGCTAACCCAGACATTCTGCCAGTCAGGATCGGAACTAACGTTGCGGTTCTGAATCAAAACATAAACTTCTTTTGCCGTAAGATGGCGCTTGTCCTTTAAAAGAGCTTTGTCCGGTACAGATTCTGTTACCTGGCTTGAAAGAAGTGTTACTGTTGGCATATATCCCCCGCGTTTTCTAAGAGTATATATGGAAAACTTCTTTTATTCAACAAGGAGGGGGAAGTCCGCTTGAAGCTACGCTGCGAGTTCCCCCTGCGCCCGCACTTCGTTGCGGCCTACCCCCTCTGCGGGGCAACCTCTTTGCAAAGCCCCGCAACGCCCCAAGGCTGATTGGTGTTAGCAAATAAATCCGCGAGTTACGAAGTAACTCGGTAGCTCGCGCAGCGAGCGGACAACGCCTGCTACTGCAAAGCCCAGGTCCTTTAGCATTGCAAGGTCATCTTCGTTTGTTGTACCAGCAACGGTTAAAAGGTCGCCAGAGATAAGGGCATTTGCCCCGCTCAAAAAGGCATCGCGACCGTTTGCACCAAGGCTCTTTCTTCCAGCCGCCATGCGCAAAGTTGAATGTGGCAATATAAAGCGGAATACTGCTATGGTACGAAGGATTTCTTCCTTACCAAGTGCCTCTGCATTTTCCAGAGGCGTTCCCTTTATTGGGCTAAGGACGTTTATAGGAATGGATTCAGGGTCTACGGAACGCAATTCAAGGGCAAGCTTTATCCTGTCAGAGCGGGACTCTCCAAGGCCTATGATTCCACCGCAGCAAAGTTCAAGTCCTGCTTTTCTTGCCGCAAGAAGGGTGTTCATTCTTTCCTGCCAAGTATGTGTTGTGCAAATATTCGGAAAGAATTCCCTGCTTGTCTCAAGGTTGTGGTGGTAGCGCACAACTCCCGCTGCCTTTAAGTCCAACATCTGCTGGTAAGAAATAATGCCAAGCGATGCGCAAGTTTTTAGCCCCGGGCATTGTTTGGAAATTGCCCTAAAGCATTCAAGAAGATGCAGAAAATCCTTTCCAATAAGAGCGCGGCCAGCAGTAACAAGAGAAAGCCTTGGCACCTTAAAGTCCAAAGCCTTCCTGCATTTTTCCACGGCTTCTTCAAGTCCAATCAGACCAGAAGGTTTGCAGGAAGTCTTCCACCTGCATGACTGGGCGCAATATTTGCAGTCTTCACCGCAATTCCCCTGCTTGGCATTTATTATGGAACAGACGCTTGTTTCCCTTGGGCACTTTGCCATCCTAATTTGATTGGCCGCAGAAAACAGTTGGCCTGCATCTTCAAATGAATAAAGCAAAAGTGCCTCTTCAAAATTTACCTTATAGTCGCAAGCAATTATTTTTTCTTTAAGTTCTTCAACTATGTTTTTCATTTTAATCTTTGTTAGCTCCTGTTAAGAACAGCCCTCCTGCTTGTTTCTGCCCGGTACAAGAGGCAGGAAAAGAAAGCGGAAAGGTGTGCGGTAAAAATCCTTATTCCAAAGTGATTTTTTTTTGAACTAGGCAACCTCGCTTTGCAGGCAAGCCCAGTCTTGTTCCAGTATTCAAAAATTGAAGGAAGAAAATTTATTGTAAGGGAAATGGCAAGGGCTAAGTTCAGCTTTTTTACAAAAGGAAAAAGTTTTGCTATTGTATCTTCCACACCGCAAAGCCCTTCCCTTATCTGTAGTGGAGAAGTTGTTTTAAATACAATGCCAGAAGCAAGGGCTGCCATAAAAAAGTTAAGGGCATAAATGCAGCCAGAATAAAATCCCTCCCTGTTAAAAGAAAAGGCTGGAAGGTCAAAAGCGCGGAAGGCAGTAACAAAAACTCCGGTAAGAATTACAGGCCAGAGGTTAAAAAAATCCTTAGGCTAAGGCCGGAAAGAAAAAGCAACAAAAGCGGAACAAAAACACAGGCAGCCGTTCTTGCAATAAAAAAAGGGCTCATCCATTTTGTGTCAATAAATATGAATATGCAAAATACAGTGAGAAATAAAACCTTTGCCAAGGCATTGCACTTATGAAGAAGAGAGTTTCCTCTTTGGTAGGAAAACAAATTTACAGCCACAGTAAGTCCTCCACCTTGGCATAGGAACAGAGGGGATTCCTTATGCTATACTGCTCAAGGTTTAAGCTAAGACCTTCCCTTACGCTTCCGTCAAAGCAAAGCTTTCCCTTGTTAAGAATTAAAAACCTGTCTGCAAGGGCAAGTATTTTTTCCAGTTCGTGGGTAAGAACAATCACAGTCTTTCCCTGGGACTTTAGCTTTTTTAGAATTGCGCAAACCTGCCTTACGCCTTCATAGTCCAAGTTTGCAAAGGGCTCATCAAAAATAATCAGCGAACAATTCATTGCAAGAATTCCCGCAACAGCAAGCCGCCTCTTTTCACCGCCACTCATCTGTCTTGCAGGGAAATCTTTTTTTTGCAAAAGGCCACAGGAATCCAAAGACTTTTCCACACATTCTTTTAGCGCATCTTTTTTTAAGCCGCAGTTCCTTGCACCAAAGGAAACGTCTTCTTCCGGGGTTTCTCCAAGTATCTGGGCATCCGCATCCTGAAAGACAAGGCCAACCCTCGCACCTTCCTGCAAAGAAATGCTTCCTTCCGTTGGAAAATCCAAGCCGGAAATTAAATTCATCAGAACAGTCTTGCCGGAACCGTTGGAACCAGCAAGCACAATGAATTCCCCGGAGTTAACAGAAAAGCTTACATCTTTTAGGGCAAGGCTTCCGTCGGAAAAAATCCTGCTTACCCCATCAATCTTCAACATCTGCTGCATAAAAATCTAGTTCAGGTAAGAATGAATTACAGGGCGGAATTTCTTTGTAAGAAAAACGCATACCACAAGCTTTATTATGTTGCCCGGAATAAAGGGAAGCACAACAAGAGGAATACTCTGCAAGACGGTTTTGTGCGTTACAAGTGAAAAGCCAACAAGCCCAGAGGCAAATGCGGCCACGGTTGCAAGAAAGGCTGCTACGCTTATCCAGACAAACTGCTTAGTCTTGCCATGCTTTTTTCCAAGTGGAAGTGCAAGACTTAGAACAAGTCCCCCAAGAAAAGCCGCAATAAGATAGCCTATTATAAAACCGCCTGTTGGTCCTGCAAGAATAACACTTATTCCAGCCTTGCCTGTAAAAACAGGAAGCCCAAGACATCCTATTATTATAAAAATAAGAACAGCAGCGGACCCCAAAATTGGGCCAAGCAAAAGTCCAGAAAGAAAAGCCATCATGTCCTGAATTACAATTGGTATGCCACCCGGAAGTGGAATCTGTATAAAGCATCCCGCGCAGATTAGGGCCGCAAACAATGATGTTAGGATTAGGCCAGTACCTCTTTTTTTCTTTTCCATATATTTCTCCTGTTTTGAATTAATTTTTTTCAAAGCTAAATGAACCAAAAGGAATTGCCTTGCAAACAGAATCCTTTTCTACCATGGCTGAACCGTAAGAATCTATTCCCAAAAACTTTACCTTTACGCCAGAATCTTTTGCACGGAATTCTTTTTCCTTGTCCATGCAAAGGATGTTCCAATGAAGGGCAAGGTTTTCCGTACCGGATGCAAGTTCGTCTTTTAGAAGGTCAAATTCGGTTATAAAATCGCCAATGATCTTTCGCCTTATTCCGGCTTCTGCTTTTTTAAAAACACTGTCCGTCTTTTGAATTGAAGGACGGCTTGAAACATTTATGCCAACCCCTAAATTTTGCCAAGAGCAGATGCCTCCACTTGAATAAAGTTCATCAAGTACGCCGCAGACTTTTCCTTCGCTGCTCCACACGTCATTTGGCCAGCGCACAAAAAACTGTCTGCCGGAATTTTTTTTGAGCACATTCACAAGGGCTATCTGGCAGGCCATTACAGTCCGCCTTGAATACAGGATTGGCAAGTCGCTTTTTGTTACCAGGGTAAATGCAAGGCTTCCCTTGGTGGTTTTCCAGGAGCGCCCCTTCTGCCCCACTCCCCTTGTCTGTTTGTCTGCAATGACGATTTTTAGTTTTTCGCCGGGTTGAATTCCTTGGACAAGTTTTCTTGCCTGTACCATAGTTGAATCTGTTGTGCCGTAGTAGCAAAAGAGATTTTCCTTGGCGCCAAATTCCCAAGGGCAAATGCTGTCCGGCAAATCCTTCTGCAAGACATATCCGTTTGCAAGGCTTTCTATTCCGTAGCCAGAAGAAACCAATGCCTGCACCGCTTTCCAAACGGCTGTCCTTGAAACCCCGCTTTGAAGTGCAATGCTTTCGCCAGAGACAGGTTCATTGCTTTTGCGCAAGGCTTGGAGGATAAAATATTTTGTAGAAAGATTCTTGTTAACCATGATTTTTAACAGGTTAACGAAAAAAAATATAAATGTCAAGAAAAGTCGAAAATTTAAATTCATCCTACGCCCGATTGGAGTGGCGGCGGAGCCGTTCCCGCAAGGGAATGGAGCGAAAGCGGAACCACGAAAAGCGGGTGACGCAAAGGCCTGTCTGTCGAGTTAGTCAAAAAGTAAAATGGTAGAGCAATTAGGGGTACCGTCCTAAAAACTAAAGTCCAAAAGGCTTTTATTTTTTGGTTTTTAGTGGTAGAATCTCGTATGCTTTTGAAATACTTTTACGTTTTTTTGATTTCGATGATTCCACTGATTGAGCTCCGCGGGGCAATTCCAGTTGCTACGGCTTGGGGGCTTATGGGACGGGACAACATTCCGCAGACGGTTCTGGTCTATGCAATATGCATTGTGGGCAACATGCTTCCTGTTCCTGTCATTTATCTTTTTGCAAGAAAGGTTCTTGAATGGGGCAAGGACAAAAAATTTATTGGGGGATTCTTTTCTTTCTGTTTGGAAAAAGGTTCTAAGGCTGGGAAAAAGCTTGAGGCAAAGGCTGGGCGCGGTCTTTTTGTTGCGCTCATGCTTTTTGTTGGAATTCCTCTTCCGGGAACTGGCGCATGGACAGGAACTCTGGCGGCTAGTCTTTTGGGCATGAATTTTAAGCAGACGGTTTTTGCAGTAATTCTTGGCGTTCTTATGGCAGGGACAATAATGCTTCTTGCAAGCATGGGGCTTTTTGGTGCGATGGGAGTTTTTGTGGCTCACTAGGCTAATCTGTTTGCAGGAAAAAATTTGCCCTTTGGGATTTTTTTTAGTATATTTAACTGGTAGTATATTCTATTAGTAAGGATTTAATTTTAGAGGCGGAAAGATGGCAGAAGAAAATTGCAACCACAACTGTTCAGGATGCGGAAAAACATGCGAAAAGCGTGACATGCACGAAAAACTCCACGAGGGTTCTTCGGTTAAAAAAGTAATCGGCATTGTAAGCGGAAAGGGCGGCGTTGGTAAGTCCCTTGTAACAAGCCTGCTTGCAGCAAAGATACACAACGACGGTTTTAGGACTGCCATTTTGGATGCGGACATTACAGGCCCTTCAATTCCAACGGCATTTGGTCTTGCCCAGGAAAAGGCAGAGGGCGGAGTTATGACTGGAGCAGACGGAAGCCAGCAGCAGTATCTTAAGAGCGTAAAGTCTTCCAGCGGCATTCAGATTATGTCCATGAATTTTCTTCTTCAGAACGAGACGGATCCGGTTATTTGGAGAGGCCCTGTTATTTCTGGAGCGGTGCGTCAGTTCTGGACGGATGTTGTTTGGGAAGACGTTGACTTTATGTTTGTTGACTGCCCACCGGGAACTGGTGACGTTCCTCTTACGGTTTTCCAGTCCATACCGATTGACGGCATCATCGTTGTTTCTTCTCCCCAGCAGCTTGTGCGCGTGATTGTGGAAAAGGCCGTTAACATGGCAAACATGATGAATGTTCCGGTTCTTGGTCTTATAGAAAACATGAGCTACGTAAAGTGCCCCGACTGCAATAAGGAAATCCGCGTCTTTGGGGACAGCAACATAGAAGGCATTGCAAAGGACTTTGGACTTAAGGTTCTTGCACGCATTCCGATTGAGCGGCACACATCTGTTACTGTGGACAACGGCGAAGTTGAAACCCTTGACCCTGAATATCTTGAGGAAGCGGTTAAGACTGTGGAAGCCATGCTAAAATGAAATTTATATGCGGTCCCATGGCAACACTTTCCCATGCGGCATTCCGCATCGCTGTTGAAAAATGCGGCGGTGCGGACGAGTATTTTACGGAAATGATAAACGCCCCATCTTTGGTAACGGGCGGTCCTTTTGAAAAATTCTATACGGAAAACATTCCCTGTCCACAAAAGATTGTCTGGCAGCTTACGGGCAACAAGGCTGAACCTCTTGCAAAGGCGGCGTCTATTCTTGCAGGCCTTGGCGGTGCGGGGATTGACGTTAACATGGGATGTTCTGCTCCGCAAATTTACAAGACCGGTGCTGGGATTGCGTGGATGCTAAAGGGGCTTGATGAAACGCGTGAAATGATCCGCGGTGTAAAAAAGGCGGTGGATTCTTCCAAGAGCGGTATGCGACTTAGCGTAAAGTGCCGTCTTGGGCCCGACAATTTTACACAGGATTCTTTTTTTTCTTTTACGGACATGCTTGTGGACGAGGGTGTCCAGCTTATTACCCTTCATCCCAGGACCATAAAGGAAAAGGAACGCTTTGCACCCCGCTTTGAATATGCACAGATGCTTATAAGCCGCTACGGGGGAAAGATTCCTGTTTACATAAACGGCTGCATAAAGGACGGCTCCTCGCTTAAGGCGGCACTTGACCTTGCACCCGATGCGGACGGTGTAATGATTTCCAGGGCAGCGGCACAAAAGCCTTGGATTTTTGACCAGCTTAGGGGCGGCCACGGAAGGATTGACGCTGAAGGGCTTGCGTTGGATTTTATTGAAGACTTAAAGCAGCACCAGCCTCCTGAATTTTTAAAGACAAGGTTGCAGCGCTTCTTTTTTTACTACTGCATGAATTTTTCTTTTTCCCACTACTTTCAGAACCAGATGATTAACGCTTCTTCCGTGGAGGAGAGCATTGAGCGGGTTAAGGAATATTTTGAAAAGCAACCCGCAGAGAGAATGATTGAATATTAGCA
>JAILHV010000021.1 GCA_024695625.1 Treponema sp. | reverse complement strand
TTGCAATAAAAACTTTTTATCAGCATTCCTTTATTTTTCCATTCAGAAAAGAGTCTGACCGCTTTGACATAGGAACAATTGGAGTGGGTTTCTATATTAATTTTTGACGATATTTTTTAACAGAAGATTCCCGGGTCGTGGTTCGACTACGCTCACCACCGCCCGAGAATGAAATGTATTTGTAAATTTCGAAAAGAAGACTATTTGCTCATCTTATAAATTTCCAGCATGTCTTCTTCTTTTAAGAATTTGGCAGAACCCTTTCCACCGTTTACGCCTACAGCGCATTTGTGTGCCATAAGCTTAAGGTCATCGTCCGTTGCATTCACTCCAAGCTCGCGGAGGTTTGTAGGCATCTTTATTTGGTGATAGAAGTCTTCCATGGCTTCAATTCCCTTGAGGGCAATCTCTTCGTCGCTTCCAGCATCTGGCAAAATGCCCATTACATTGATTGCAAACTTTTTAAAGCGCGGCAGACAGTCTTTACAAACATACCTTGCCCAGCTTCCCCAAAGAGCGGCAAGTCCTGCACCGTGGGCAACATCATAGAGACCACCGAGCTCGTGTTCCAGCTTGTGGGTCATCCAGTCACCGCCGTCGTTTCCGCAGCCTGTAAGTCCGTTGTGAGCCAAGCTTCCTGCCCACATAACTTCTGCACGTGCGTCATAGTTTTTTGGGTCTTTTACAAGAATCTTTGCATTTTCTTTGACGGTTCTTAAAAGCGCCTCTGCCATTGAATCTGTAATTTCCATGTTGCCGCCGTTTGTAAAGTAGCGTTCCATTGTGTGCATCATAATGTCCGTGCAGCCGCATGCAGTTTGATAGTCGGGCAAAGTCATGGTCAGTTCTGGATTCATGATTGCAAAACGCGGGCGGCCAAAATCGCTTGAATATCCTCGCTTAACAAGACCTTCCTCTTTTGTGATTACGGACGAGTCACTCATTTCGCTTCCTGTAGCTGCAATTGTAAGAATTACGCCAAGAGGAAGACAGCCCTGAACCTTTCTTTTGTAATCATAGAAGTCCCAGACGTCACCGCTATTAACGACACCGTAGCCGATAGCCTTTGCAGAGTCAATGGCACTTCCACCGCCAACGGCAAGCAGAAAATCCACACCCTCTTTTTTGCAGAGTTCGATTCCTTCATAAACAAGACCAAGATGAGGATTTGGAACTGCCCCGCCAAGCTTAATATAATTGATTCCAGCCTTGTCCAAGATGTCTGTTACCCGCTGCAACAAGCCTGAGCGGACAACGCTTCCTCCGCCGTAATGAATCAATACTTTTTTTCCGCCGAATTCCTTAATCAGGTCGGCAACTTTTGTCTCTGTGTTTTTTCCAAACACAACTTTTGTGGGTGTATAATAATTGAAGTCGAACATTTTTCCTCCTGCATCTGGCTCAAAGCCTAATATCTATATTCTATTGTATAGGCAAAAACCCGCGTTTTCAAGAAAAATATTTTATATATGACACACTGCTGTCATATTTTTTATGCTAGACTAAAGGTATAAAAACTGCAGGACGGAGGAAATTAATGCCAAGACCCAAGACAAAAGATGACCTATTGCTTGCCGCAAAAGAGAACTACGAGGCGCTTACAAAGATGGTTGACGGGCTTACGGAAAAGGAGCTTAGCACGCCTTTCGACTTTTCTGGGGAACCTAGCAAAAAGGAAGCCCACTGGAGCCGCGATAAAAATGTCCGCGACGTTTTAGTCCATCTTTATGAGTGGCACCAGCTGATGCTCAAATTTCCCAAAAACAATTCCGGCGTTACGGACAAGAAAAGTGCCATTGCCTTTCTGCCGCCAGATTATTCCTGGAAAACTTACGGAGCTATGAACCAGATGTTCTGGCAGAAACACCAAAGCACAAGCCTTGAAGAAGCAAAGAAGATGCTTGCAAAAAGCCATGCTCAGGTTATGAAGATGATTGAAGGCTACACGAACGAGGAGCTTTTTATGCCAAAGCATTTTGCCTGGACCGGAAATTCATCTCTTGGCGAATACTGTGTTAGCAACACTTCCAGCCACTATGCCTGGGCAATAAAAAAAATCAAGGCTCACAAGAAGAACTGCAAGTAGTCATTCTTTTGCCATAATGCCTTTGATGAACTGAAGCACTTGGTCTGCCGCAAAATACTCTTCGTGGCTTATTCCGTGAAATATCTTACATTCAGCGGAGGAAGCTGATGTGGAGTATAAAGCGGCAAGTTTTTGCTGAAGACTTGCAGAAAGGGTTTTGTCTTCATCAGAGCCTATAACTGTAACCGAGCAGGCCGTTTCTTTTGCGTATTGGTCTACTCGGATGTTGTTTTTGATGAAGACTTTGAGCGGGCCCCAGAAAATGGGGATAATTTTGTTGTACAAATCGGAGAGATCTCTGTAGCCAGAGGCAAGTACAAGCTGCTTGCATTCCCTTACGCTTGCAAGGTATGCGGCCATTCCGCATCCATAGCTGTGGCCAAAGACGTAGATGTCCCTGTCCGGGTAGCGGCTTTTGGCATAGTCATACAAATCCCTCGCTGACTTTTGCATTGTCTGCAAATTCATCTTTCCCCTGCTCTTTTGGCTGCCATAGTAGTCTACGGAAAGGAAGGGACATTCAAAAAGCCCCCCGTACATTCCCACAGAATTGTAGGCAACATACATTGAGCCTCCAAAGAAGATGATTACGTCTGAGGATTTTGCATCCAGATTGTAGCCGTAGCCATACAGGGCTTCCTTGCTGCTTGATTTTATTTCCAGCTCTGTGGGTTCATACTTTACTTCTTTGAATTTTCTGTCGCCCTTATAAAATGAATATGAGATGAACTGCATAAGCCCATCGCTTGCAAAGAATACGATTAGGACAATCATGATTATCTTTAGCACGACATAGGCAACATTCACTTTTTTCTTCTCCATATCCGCCCGCTCTCTTTGACTTGCTTTATTTTGCATGTTCTATTTGTCCTGCTCTATTTGAGATTTTCTCTTGGCAAAAGGCACAGGAAAAGCTTACGGTAAACAAAAAAAACCGCCCGTATAAGGGGCGGCTTTGCTAAACAAGTATTCGCTGTTTAGGCTGAAGGTGCTTCTTCTGCAGCAGGAGCTTCTGCGGCAGGTGCAGCAGCGGCGGCAGTCTTCTTGGCAACCTTAGCTTCCACACGGGCCTTGTTCTTCAAGTTGGCTTTGCAAAATTTGCAAACCTTTACCTTCTTTCCTTCAACTTCCTGCTCGTAAAGGGTCTTAATCTGCGTTGCACCACAAATGGCACAAACGCCACGGCCATGATTTGCCTCTTTACGGATACCTGTTCCACGATGTGCTTTAGACATGGCTTACTCCTTTGCAGCTTCAGCTTTTTCAGCCTTTGCTTTCTTTGTAGACTTTTTTTCGTTCTTGTCAGAATCTGGTTCTGGAAGCTTGTAATCTACAAGTTCAAGAATTACCATCTCTGCTGCATCACCCTGGCGGAATCCCATCTTCAAAACGCGAGTATAACCACCGTTGCGTTCCTTCATGCGGGGACCAAGCTCTGTGAACAGTTTGTTCAAGACTCTTTCGTCTGCAATGAATTTTGCTGCAGTTCTTCTGTTGTGAACTGTATCAACCTTTGCACGAGTAATCAATTTCTCGGCATATCTACGAGCTTCGGCAGCTTTTGCCTTTGTAGTAGTAATGCGCTCATACTTGAACAAAGAAGCTACCATATTGCGTAACATTGCACGGCGGTGTGCAGATGTGCGTGAAAGCGGATTAAATCCAATTTTATGATTCATTCGTTTCGTCCTTCTGTTTGCGTAACACAACATCCTTTACATGGCTATAATCAGTCATGCCTAAAGACAAACCGCGCTCGGCCAATTTTTCCTTGATTTCCTCAAGGCTCTTTTTACCAAAGTTACGGGTCTTTGTAATGTCGTCTTCCGTTTTCTTGGTTAATTCACCCAATGTGTGAATATTTGCATTCTTAAGACAGTTTGAACTACGCACAGACAGCTCAAGGTCTTCCACCTTAGTATCGAGCAACTGGCGGATTCTTGTGTCACCTTCTTCTCCATCATCGCTTGAAGAATATTCACTTTCGTTGAAGTTAACAAAAATTGCGAAGTAGTCTTTTGCAATCTTTGCTGCGTCAGCAAGAGCATCTTCCGGACTAATGGTTCCGTCGGTCCAAATCTCAAGAATTAACTTGTCATAATCGTTGCGCTGACCAACACGGCATGGTTCAATGGAATATTTTACCTTTGGTACCGGAGTAAAGATACAGTCCATTGGAATTGTTCCAACAATTTCCAGATAGCGTTCATTTACTTCAGCAGGTACATATCCTCTGCCGCAGTCAACCTGAATGTCAAATTCAAGATGAGCGCCTTCCATCATTGTAAAGAGCTCAAGGCCCTTTGTCATGATTTCGAGCTGGCCTACCTTTTCAAGGTCTTCACTTTTTACAGTGCCTGGGCCATGGAATTCATAATGAATAGTATCCTGTTCAACATCCCGAGGCAAGCGCAAGCGAATCTGTTTTAAGCTGTTCAAGACTTCCAGCGTATCTTCGGAAATATTCGGTATTGCCTCAAATTCACCGGAGATAAGGTGCGGAACTCCATCTGTGTCATAAGAACTAATCTGAACTGCGGAAATTGCATATCCCTGGATAGAAGAGAGCAATACGCGGCGTAAGGTATTTCCTACCGTTGTACCGAAGCCCGGTTCAAAAGGATAAGCAGTAAACTTACCGTAGTTTGGATTCTGCTCCTGATGCTCAAATGTTATGCCTTTCGGTTTTTTAAACCCCTTAAGGAGATTTTTACGAGCCATCTGAACTCCTTATTAATTGGGAAAGCCTTTTTGCCGGCCATCCTTTTTAATCAGTGCTGCAATAAAAC
>JAILHV010000236.1 GCA_024695625.1 Treponema sp. | reverse complement strand
GAAAATAAGATATAAATTCTCTAAGGATTCTATAGAACGTGATTCATTTAGAGTTCATCAAGTTTTTAAAAAAGAATGGTTAAAATATCTATTTTATTATGATAATAATTTAGCAGTTTTATCTGAAGATTATAGTGCAATTATTATTCCAGCAATAACAGATGAATGTAGGAAAAAAATAGAAGAAATTTATTCTTCATTAGAGAGAATAGTTCTTGAATGAATAAAACTTTATGGCTGGGACGAAGAATTTTGTAATTCTTCCAGCAAACAGGATTTATAAATAAAAAAGAAATTTGTATTGTTTATCATTTTTATTTTTGCGCTTTTATTTTTATATGCAAAGAGAACTCCACCTCCAGAAGTTCCATCAATCATTCAGATTTGGAAAGAGATGTCCAATGGATTCTTATTAAAAAAACAAGGATTCCCGCATCAAGTGCGGGAATGAAAAGTCTTTTGTTCTATCTTGCAGCCTTTACGATTGCGTCAAAATAGGCCTTGTTCTTTTGATAGATGCTGTCGTAGACCGAAAGGGTTAGGCAGGCATAAGAGCCGTCTTTGCGGCATTTTAGCACTTTGAAGGTTCTTGTAACGGATGCCTCTGCCGGGCGGTAGTAGACGGACTCTATGCTTGTGGTGCTTCCGCTTGTTGTTACGTTCTGAAAGGGCCACAAAGAAAAGGTGCAGTCTGAACCCTGGCAAGATTTTCTGATTATGAATTCCCTGTATGCGTCTGCATCTATGCCTGCTGCCGGAATTGATGCGATTGTTAGCACGGCGCTGTCTCCCAAGAGCCACATGTTGTCCATTGCCTTTTGCCAGGATGAATCTACGGTAACGCTCATGTCGTCGCAGGATGCCTTTTGCGGTTTTGCCTTTGTGTCTTTTGCAAAGGTGCGTGCCTTGTCTTTGGGGAGACCTTCTGTTCCCTTAAAGGATGTAAAGCTTGTGTCCGTTGAGTTGTAGAGTTGGCCGGTTGTTAGCAAAGAAAATATTTCCCTGCCGTCTTTTGCCTTTATAGATTCTATGCTAAAGATAGGAATGCGCTTGTTGTAAACGATGGAAACTTCTCCGCCAAACTGGGCAAAATCAGAGGAAAGGGTTACCCTTGTGTTCTTGCCAAATTCAACGTTCTGTCTGCGGGCGGTAAATTCATAGAATAGGTCGTGCAGGTAGTTTATGATGTCTGAATCGTTTGCTCCAGCCCCGCGGATGTTTTCTCCTGTAAGCAAGAGCTTGTCTTTGGTTGAGTCTACGGAAAAATAGATTGTGATGTCTTTTTCCACAAGGGAATCTTTTGGGCTTGCGGGAGAGTAGTAGCGGAAGGCATAAGTTGAATCATTGTAATAAATTATGCCAATGTAGGATGTTCTGTTAAAGCTAGAGTCTTTATAGAATGCGTATTCTCCTGATGTGTCTGCAATCTGCTGGGTTACGCCCGGTACTGCAAATGAGTAAGCTGCGCAAATCAATGCCAGTGAAAGGAAGGGTAAAAGCTTTTTTAAAAGATTCATGGGTACTCCTGAAATTTGTTTTGCAAAAGGCATGCTTGCCCCGAAGCCAAGGGGCGGGACAACCCCCTACTCCGAAGCGAGGGTTTTCCCGCCCCTTTAACCCCACCCTTTCCCGGCACGGTTTAGGGGCGGTGCCCCTAAAAACCCCAAAGTTATAGTAAAAACTATGGAACAGAACAAATAAAATTTTTTATCAAAGTATTATTTGTCCTGTTTTCAAAAATCAAACAACAGAAAATGCTTTTTGTAACAAAGCGGATAAAAAATCCGTCAATGGTGTTTTGCATGGATTCCCGCATCAAGTGTGGGAATGACATACGGTTTTGCTAGCCGTTCAGGCGGTCAAGTTCTGCTTTTACGATTTCTGCAACTTTTGCCGAGGCATTTTCCAGAGGGATAAGCTGGGCATCCTGTTCGCTGCGGAGCTTTACTTCCACGTTTGGAAGGTTTTTGTCGCCCACCGTAATGCGCACCGGGAAGCCAATCAAGTCCATATCGTTGAATTTTACGCCCGGACGTTCAGCCCTGTCGTCAAGAAGCACTTCGATTCCTGCGTTTGTAAGCTCTTCGTAGAGGCGGTCGGCGGCTTCCTTCATCTGGCCATCGTATTTGATTGGAACGATTGCCACCTGGAAAGGTGCGGTTGTCATTGGCCAGAGGATTCCCTTGTCGTCGTGGAAGGATTCGATGATGCTTGCCAGTACACGGTCAACGCCTATTCCGTAGCAGCCCATTGTTGGTACTGCGGCCTTTCCGTTTTCGTCAAGGTAGGTTACGCCCATGCTCTGGGTGTATTTTTTGCCAAGCTTAAAGATGTGGCCAAGCTCGTTGCCCTTTGTTGTGTGGTACTTGCCTCCGCAGCCAGGTGTGCAGCAGGTGTCGCCCTCTTTTGCGGTGCGAACGTCTGTGTTGATCCATGCTGTAAAGTCGCGGCCTGGTTCAACATGCTTTAGGTGGTAGCCAGCTTTTCCGGCTCCGGTGATTGCGTCATGCATGTCGTTTACGCTAAGGTCCTGCACGATTGGGCAAAGAGATGTGAGCGGACCAACAAAGCCGTGTGGTGCCTGGGCAATTTTAAGTATTTCTTCGTCGTCGGCAAGGCATACTTCGCTTGCTTTTAGTGCGCCTGCAAGTTTTGCTTCGTTTACGTCTAGGTCTGCGCGTATAATGACGCATACGTAAGAAAGCGGGTAGAATGCAAAGTCTCCGTCTTTTGTCTGCTTAAGGTCTTTGCAGTGGGGAGCCTTGCTTAAGTCCAGGGTTGAATTTATTACGCGGTAGATGAGCGCCTTAATAAAGGTTTTTGGCGTGGACTTAAAGAATTTTTCCATGTCTTCTATAGAAAAGACGTTGGGTGTTTCCACAAGTTCTGGCTTTAGGTCTGTTGGCTTCTGGGGATTGCCGTCGTTGTCTACAGCCGGGTCTGCAAAAGATGCCGCTTTTTCTACATTTGCTGCATAGCCGCATTTTGAGCAGAGGATAAGGGTGTCGTCTCCAACTGTGCTTTCCACCATGAATTCTTCGCTTCCTGAGCCACCCATTGCGCCTGTGTCTGCCTTTACAGGAATTACCTTAAGGCCAAGGCGCTTAAAGATTCTAAGGTAGGCTTTTGCGTATGCCTGGTAGGTTTCGTCCAGGGATGCATCGTCCTTGTTAAAGGAGTAACCGTCTGCCATATTGAATTCACGGCCGCGCATTACACCGTATCTTGGGCGGATTTCGTCGCGGTACTTTGTGTTTATCTGGTACATGTTGATTGGCAGCTGCTTGTAGCTTGTAAGGCCTGCCGCTGATATTGCAGTGAATGCTTCTTCTGCGGTTGGGCTAACAACCATGTCCTGTTCGCCGCGGTTTTTTGCCTTGAGCATCTGTGGGCCCATTGTGTCCCAGCGGCCACTCTGCTTCCAAATTTCACCGGGAACAATTACTGTTGGCTTAAATTCGCATGCGCCGCTTCTGTTCCATTCTTCCTTGATGATGTTTTCCACTTTGCGGTAGGCGCGGAGTCCCAAAGGCATATATGTGTAAAGTCCGTTGCCGAGTTTGCGGATTAAGTCTGCCCTCATCATAAGCTGATGGCTAGAGATTATGGCTTCTGCAGGAGCTTCCCGCAGCGTGTGTAAAGGTAATTGTGATGTTTTCATGCAAGGTATTATATAGAAAAGAATGGTTTTAGTTAATAGGGGG
>JAILHV010000234.1 GCA_024695625.1 Treponema sp. | reverse complement strand
GAGTTCAACTAACTCCGCACATGCAAAGAAAAGCTTCAATCTTTCTGGCTATGGCTTTGACTCTGGCTCAGAAAAATCATTCTTTGTGCGAAATCTCTTTAACAACAACGAAATAAAACATATCTGGTTTACTGGAATGCTCACTAATGGGCAAAGTGATTTTTATGTTCACTACATAGATCCTGAGCTCCATACACTGCGTTCTTATTATCCAGATTTCCTTGTTGAATTGAATGACGGCAAATTCTACATCGTAGAAATTAAGGGTGAAAACTTAATTGATAAGGCAAGTACACAAGCAAAAGTTCAGTATGCAAAACAAATGTATTCTGCAAGTGGTTTAGAGTATGTGTTTATTCCGTCAAAATATGCAGACATGATTTTGCAGGAATTTGTTCGGGATTCTAGCAAACTGGATTTGTTCGCTACAGAGGAAAAGTCCGTTTATCAAATCGATGAAAACGAAGGCCTATTGAAAGTTGCTTCTCCTACCCGAAAATATCTGGAGTAAAAATGCGTTAGGGATTGTAGCCACGCCGCAGGCGGCCACCGCAACGAAGTGAGGAGGCTGAAGCGATAGCGGAATGGCGGAAAGCCCGACGCGCGAGTTTTCTTGTTTTTGCGTAGCAAAATGCGAACCCTTTGGTGAGCAAAAGAAAACTCGTGAAGTGAACGTAGCGAACGACGAACGCCCAATTATTTCATATATTTTCTAGGCACTTTTCTTAAATCTGTCGCTTTTCCTACACAAGGTTAAAATCTGCACATTGAAAAAAGTTTTTCCATGCTACACTTCTGATTCCGAATCAGGTTCGGAATGACAAGGAGACAAAGTATGCAGACAATCAAATTAAACAATGAAATAACTTGTCCGGTAATCGGATTTGGAACTTTTAAGCTCTCACCCGCAAATGCCCTCATAGTTTCTTTTTCATGCTTCCTTTCTTTCTCTTCCTTTCCAACATCAAAAACACAATCCCGCACAAGGTAATCTGCACAAAAGTTGAAGACGGTGTTGCAAGTCCGATTCTAAAAAGCGTTGGATTCACCGTGCGGCTCATCAGATATGAAACAGGAATTCGTACTTCGAACGCTCCAACGATTCCCTGAATCATAACAAAAGAAGTTTTTCCGCATCCGTTAAAATAGCCGATAAAGCAAAAAAGGAAAGAAACAAAAAGAGTGTCGATGGCGTAGGCCTTCAAATAAGAGTGGGCAGCTGCAATTACTTCCTTGTCTTTGGAGAAAATGGCAGCCAGAAGATTTCCGTGGAAGAAGGCAAAATAGCCCATAAAAAGGCCACAAGCCAAAGAAGCTGTAATAGAATACAAGAGTGCTTTTTTTGCCCTGTCGTATTTTTCGGCTCCAATATTTTGTGCTACAAAGGCACTCAAAGACTGAGAAAATGCAGAAGGAACGAGCATAATAAATCCGCAAACACGTTCTGCTACTCCTACACCCGCAGATGCAATCAAGCCCAGCCGGTTGATGATTGCCGCAATCACAAGGAAAGATACAGTAACAAGTCCATCCTGCAAAGAAATTGGCGCACCAGTCTTCAAGACTAGAGTTACAAGATTTCCCTGACAGCGGATATTCTTTTTTGAAAAAGTAAATGGAAGCCCTCTTTTTTTGGCAACAATCAGACAGAAAAGAACACTCAAAGCCTGTGCAATAACAGTAGCCAGAGCAGCCCCGCTGGAAGCCATGTGGAAAACGGCAACAAAAAGAAGATCACCAAAAATGTTAATTATACAGGCAACCAGAACAGTCAGGAGTGGAGTTTTTGAATCTCCCATTCCACGAAAAACTCCGCCCATCATATTGTAGGCAGTAATAAAAACCGTTCCTGCCGAACAGATATGAACATACATACAGGTTTTATCAAAGGCTTCCTTTGGAGTATGCATAAGAAGAGCAAATGGTCGGGTGAGAAAAATCATCAGGACAGTAACAACAAGGGAAAGAAAAGCAAAAAAGATTACGCTCGTTCCAACAATATCTGCAGCCAGTTCTTTTTTACCGGCACCCAGAGCTTGCCCCATCTGAATTGTAGTACCCATAGCAAGTCCAACGATTATAAAAGTAATGGTCTGCATCATCATTGTTCCGGTTGCAACCGCAGAAACATCAGCCGCATTTCCAAACTGGCCTACAATCAGTAAATCAACAGCACCGTAAAAAGACTGTAAAAACAAAGCCCCAAGAACTGGAAGCGCAAAACGAAGAAGCCGGGGAGCAATTCTCCCGGAAGTAAACAAAGTTGTCTCAGACATTAGTTCTCCAAAAACAAAAAAGGCTGGATAAAATTCAGGTATTTCAACCTGCACCTTATCCAGCCTGTCATTTCCATTTGAATGACACGCCCTCCGTGTGAGCAACATCATATTATATAATCTGATGAAAAAAATCAACGACGGGTATCTTCATTCATTGCACTTCTCGTTTTAATTATATGTGATGTTCCCGTATTATTTCCTCAACTATTTCAACAGCTGCAGCCACCATCTTAGGACAAAATTCTGTGAACAGTTTATTATCCACACAATATTTATGACCTTCTGCCAAAGTAATATCGCACCCTAATAAATCATTGCAGATGTAAGAGCCGCATTTTTCTTTAAAGCGGTTCATCATTAAATCATTTACTTTATTTGAAAGCTGACGGCCTTTTGTATCGCCGATACTTTTCTCCCCATACAATAATCCTAATACTATAAGGGCTCCTGTCACAGCTCCACAAACTTCCCCCTTGCGCATGCCGCCACCA